>NZ_JBIUTD010000002.1:0-364352 GCF_044741705.1 Kitasatospora sp. NPDC088134
ACCTTCTTCGACCACAGCGTCGCGCCGGCTTCGTCGACCACAGCCACCCAGTGATGGCCCTTGCCGGCATCAACACCCGCCCAGACATGGGTCCTTCGCTCGCTCACTCGCCCCTCCTCGATCCCAGCGACATCCCGTTGGCCCGAGGAACACCCCGCCGTCGTCTCCGTAAACAGCGACCGCACACAGCGCGCATATCTCAATCAGCAGCCAGGGCGCCCCGGAGAGCCGGACGGCCACTCCTCAGAAGCCACTGAAGGCAGAGAACCATAAGCCACATCCGGCCCTCCCGGGCCGCCTAACACCTTACGGAGAACCATGACCGTTCCCGCCGGACCGGCCGCCCGGTGGGCTCGCTGGACGGCCCTGCTGCCGGACCGGCGCACTCTCGCCGGTCTGTGCCGCGCACCGCGCGCCGACCTGCCGGCCGGGCTGACCGTCGCCGTGGTCGCCCTCCCGCTCGCCCTCGGCTTCGGCATCTCCTCCGGCGCGGGCGCCGCCGCCGGACTCGCCACCGCCGTCGTGGCGGGCGCGCTGGCCGCGCTGTTCGGCGGCTCCGACCTCCAGGTGTCGGGGCCGACCGGCGCGATGACGGTGGTGCTGGTCCCGATCGTCCACCGCTACGGCACCGACGGGGTGCTGACCGTCGGCCTGCTGGCCGGCGTGCTGCTGGTCTGCCTGGCGCTGCTCCGGGCCGGGCGCTGGATGGCGTACGTGCCCGTCCCCGTGGTGGAGGGCTTCACGCTCGGCATCGCCGGAGTGATCGCGCTCCAGCAGGTCCCGGGCGCGCTCGGGGTGCCCAAGCCCGACGGCGACAACCCGGCGGCGGTCGCGGCCCGGGCGGCCGGCGCCTTCCTGGGCACCCCGCACTGGGCGGCCCTCGGCCTCGCGCTGGGCGTCGCCGCCGTGCTGCTGATCGGCACCCGGTTGCGCCCCGCCGTCCCGTTCTCCCTGCTCGCGGTGGTCGCCGCCACCCTGCTCACCCGGTGCGCGGACCTGCCGGTGGCCACCATCGGCCACCTGCCCGCCGGACTCCCGGCCCCCTCGCTGGACTTCCTCCGGCTCGCGGACCTGCCCACCCTGCTGCCCCCGGCCCTGGCCGTGGCGGCGCTCGCCGCGCTGGAGTCGCTGATGTCGGCGACCGCGGCCGACGCCATGCGGGTCGGCGAACGGCACGACAGCGACCGGGAGTTGTTCGGCCAGGGCCTGGCCAACCTGGCCGCCCCGCTGTTCGGCGGCGTCGCCGCGACCGGCGCGATCGCCCGGACCGCCGTCAACGTCCGCTCCGGCGCGGTCTCCCGGCTGGCCGCGCTGACCCACGCCGCGGTCCTCGCCGTGATCGTGTTCGCCGCCGCGCCACTGGTGTCCGGCATCCCGCTCGCCGCGCTGGCCGGCGTGCTGATCGCCACCGCGGTGCGGATGGTGGAGGTCGGCTCGGTCCGCGCACTGGTCCGCAGCGGGCGCGGCGAGGCGGCGGTGCTGCTGCTCACCGCGGTCGCCACCCTGGCGTTCGACCTGGTGACGGCCGTCGTGGTCGGCCTGCTGGTGTCGGGCGTGCTGGCGCTCGCCGAGGTGGCCCGGGCCGCCCGGGTCGAGCAGGTCCCGCTGCACGAGGACCTGCCGCCCGCCGACCACCACGACGAGGAGCGGGCCCTGCTCGCCGAACACATCGTGGCCTACCGGATCGACGGGCCGCTGCTGTTCGCCGCCGCGCACCGCTTCCTGCTGGAACTGACCGGGGCGGCGCAGGTCCGGGTGGCGATCCTGCGGATGTCCCGGGTCAGCGCGATCGACGCCAGCGGCGCGACGGTGCTCGGCGACGCGATCACCGAACTGGAACGCCGCGGCACCCTCGTCCTGGTCTCCGGCCTCCGCGCCGAACACCACCGCCCCCTGGACGCCCTCGGCGTCCTGGACCGCCTCCGCGCCGAGGGCCGGGTCTTCGGCACCACCCCGGAAGCGATCGGCTGCGCCCGCCGCCACCTCCAGCACGACCGCACCCCGGGCGTCTGAACCCCTGACCGTGACCGGCGGCCGGCGGCGGAACTGCGCGCAGGTCCTCCCGGTCGGGGCGGCCGGGTCATTCTCCGGGACCGCACCGGGGCGGCCGGCCGGTGGCCGCCAGTTGCCGGCCACGGGAGCGCGGCCACGGGCCGAACCGCCTGCTCCGCCCGGCCCGGCCTGGCACCGCTTCGGCCGCCGAAAAGGTCGCGCCCGGGCGGCGGAGGCGGGGCAGAATCGGGGCGTGGCGGAGATGCGGGCGTTCCTGGAGGCGGTGGTCGGCCGGGCGGCCGGGCCGGAGGGCGGTTCGGCGGCCGAGGTGGCGGAGGCGGCCCGGCGGGCCCGGGTGCGGACGGCGGTGCTGCTGGAGGGCCTGAGCGACCTCGCGGCGGTCGAGGCGCTGGCCGCCGCCCGGGGGCGGGACCTGGCGGCGGAGGGGGTGGCCGCCGTCCCGATGGGCGGGGCGATGAGCGTGGGCCGGTTCGCCGCCCTGCTCGGCCCGCCCGGGTTGGGGCTGCGGCTGGCCGGGCTCTGCGACGCGAACGAACGCGGCTGGTACGAGCGGGGGTTGGCGCGGGCCGGGGCGCCCGGGGACGGCATCTTCGTCTGCGCCGCCGACCTGGAGGACGAGCTGGTCCGGGCCCTCGGCACCGCCCGGATCGAGGAGGTGTTCCGGTCCGCCGGTGACCTCCCCGCCTGGCGGATCTTCGAGCGCCAGCCCGCCCAGCGGGAGCGGACACCGCAGCAGCGCCTGCGCCGTTTCCTCGGCACCCGGAAGGGCCGCAAGATCCGCTACGGCCGGCTGCTCGTCGAGGCCCTCGACCCGGCCGCCGTTCCCGCCCCGCTCGACGGCCTGTTCCGGTACCTCGGGACGGCTCCGACACCCCACTGCTAGAATCCCCACAGGTTCCCCGACGCGGGAACCTTCTTCGTTTTCCGGGCGGTTCGGCCGCCCCCACTCCCATCCGCGCACCCGTACCGGCCCCCGGTACGGGCTTTCGGCATGCCCGCGCACCGCCGACGCGCCCCGCCCCGCCCCACTCCGAGAGGACGCCCGACCGGCCATGACGAACAGTCAACTCCCTTCCCCGCTACGGACCGCGGCCTTCCGCCGCTTCTGGCTCTCCCGGGCGGTGTCCGGCCTCGGCTCCGCCGTCACCACCGTCGCGCTGCCCGTCCTGGTCTACCGGGAGAGCGGGTCCCCGCTGCTGGTCTCGCTGGTCGCGGCGGCCGGCACCCTGCCCTACCTGGTGTTCGGCCTGCCGGCCGGCGCGCTCGCGGACCGGGTAGACCGGCGGGCCCTGATGGTCGCGGCGGACACCCTCAGCGCCCTGGCGCTGGCCTCCGTCCCCGCCGCCCGGGCGCTCGGCGTGCTGACGGCCGCCCAGGTGGTGGCCGTGGCCTTCCTGGCGTCCGGCCTGGCGCTGTTCTTCGACGCGGGCGGGTACGGCCTGGTCCCCGCGCTGGTCGGCAAGGAGCGGCTGGCCCGGGCCAACAGCGCGCTCTACGGCGCGGAGACGGTGGTGCGGATCGTCGGCAGCGCCGTCGCCGGCGGACTGATCGCGCTGTTCGACCCGGCCGGGGCGCTGGCCCTGGACGCACTGAGCTTCGCCGGGTCCGCGCTGCTGCTGCGCGCACTCGGATCGGCGGGTGCGACCGCAGACCGTCCCGCAGCCGAGGCCCGACCCGCCGCCGAGGCCCGCGCCATGACCGGGGACCGTCCCGGCCTGGTCGCCGAGGTCCGCGAGGGCCTGCGCTTCCTGGCCGGCCACCGGACGCTGCGCACCATGACGGCGGTCGGCACCCTGCAGTCGTTCTCCGGCGGCGCGGTGGTCGGGCAGTTGGTGGTGCTCGCCGACCGGGGCCTGGGCCTGCACGGTGCGGACGGCCGGATCGGCCTGCTGTACCTGGCCTGGAGCGGCGGCGGCATCGGCGGCTCGCTGCTGCTGCCCCGGCTGCGGCGGCGCTTCGGGGCGTTCGAACTGCTGCTGGGCGTGCTGCCGGCCGGGGCGCTGCTGGGCACCGCGGTGGTGCTGGCCACCGACTGGCGGATCTGCGTCCCGGCGCTGGCCGCCTGGGGCACCGCGTACCTGGTCGTGCTGGTCAACACCATGACCTACGCGCAGGAGGTCACCCCGCCGGAGCTGCAGGGCCGGGTCAACACCGCCCGCCGGACGCTCTCCTCCGGTCTGGGCGTGCCGCTCGGCGCGCTGGTGGCGGGCACCGTCACCGCCACCGCCGGCCTGCGCCCGGGCCTGGCGACCGCCGTGGTCGCGCTGCTGCTGGCCGCCGCCCTGGTCTGGAGCGTCCACCTGCGGGACACCCGGGGGCTGCGCCGCCGGGCGGCGGTCAGGACCGGCTGACGACCACTCGGACGACCGTCCTGGACCCCTCGGGGGTGAGCACCGCCGTCCCGGCGGGGGAGAAGTTGAGGACCCGGTGCGGCAGTTCGGCGGGGAAGGTCCAGTCGACGCCGTCCCGGCGGCGCAGCTCCCGGGTGTCCCGCAGGGCGGCGTCGGGGTGGGCGTCGGAGGGGGAGGCGTGCAGGGCGGCGACGTAGGACTCGGCGTCGGCGGGCGGCAGGGCGAAGCGCAGGAAGAACACGTCCGGGCCCGCGGCCGAGTCGTCGTCGCTGTAGTAGCGCACGCCCTCGGCGCCCTTGGGCAGGGTCAGGCCGTAGTAGCGCAGCAGGGTGGGCAGGTTGCGCGGGCCGCCCAGGTTGGCGCAGTCGTACTGCCGGTACGCGCGGGCGTCGTGCGGCCTCAGCGGCCAGCAGGCGCCCCAGGCCCGCCGGGCGCCGAACAGGCCCCCGCCGAGCACCAGCAGGACCACCAGCACCCAGGCCAGCGGCCTGCGGCTCCAGCTGCGGACAGCCGTCACTTCCCACCCCCGGACGATTCCCGCCCGGGGACGCCTGCGGTCGGCGCACACGGACGACCCGCTCCCGGGCAGCGGTTCATCGGATCATAGAACGGACCGGCGGACCGTCGGCGCCGCCACCGGCGTCCCGGCCCCGACGAAGGCCGCCAGCAGGAACACCGCGGTGGGCCCGATCCACTGCACCCGTACGGACGTCCGCCTCTCACCCGGAATCCGTCCCCCACGACGATCCCGCCCCGGCTTTCGCCCGCCACTGCGCCCACCTGCACCCCCTTGTCGGGGCAGCGGGCCGTCAGGCCGCCGCCAGGGCGGGCAGCCGGTGTGCCAGCAGGGCCAGTTGCACCTGCGTGGTCACCCCCGTTTTGGCCCGGATCCGGCGCAGGTAGGTGTCCACGGTGTGCGGGCTGAGCCCGAGCCGCCGGGCGATCAGCGCGTAACTGGCGCCCTCGCCGACCAGGCGCAGCACCTCCAACTCGCGGCGGCTGAACCCGTCGGCGGACGGTACGGACGAAGCGGACGGGGGCGGGGCGGTGCGCATCTGGGCTCCTGGGGGACGGCGGTGGAGAGGGGCGGGTCAGGACAGCGGACGGCAGAGCGGCAGCTCGCAGGCGCCGCCCCAGGCGGTGTCCATGCCCCGCGGGACGCCCACCGGACCGGGCTGTTGCGGCAGTTCGGCCGCGCCCCCGGCGGCCGACGGGACGACAGCCACCGGGACGGCGGAGACCAGCGGCGCGCCCGCGAACAGGACGGCGGCGGTGAGGGCGGCAGTGGCGAGGGCGCGCTTCATGGGGGTCTCCGGGAGGTGACGGGACACGGGGAAGAGGCCGGTCCGGCGGTGCCGCCGGGCGTCTTTCGGCCTGCGCCTAGCATGTCCCTGCGCAGGTCGCGGCACCATCGTCCGGCCACCTCAGCAACTGCGGTGGCAACAAGCTGACCGGGGGACAGACATGGACATAAGCTCCGCAAGGCCCCGATCCGACGCCGCCGCCGACCCGGCCGAACTCGCCGTCTACGACTGGGTGCTGCGCCACGGCCGGTGCGAACCCGGCGCCCTCGCCGGGCACTTCGCCGCCCTCGGCCTCGACCCGGACCGCGCCCCCGCCGCCCTCGACCGGCTGGTGGCGCACCGCCTGGTGCACCGCGACCCCGCCGACCCGCACCGGGCCCGCGCCGTCGGGCCGGACGCCGCCGCGAACGACCTGGCCGTCCCCGCCGAGGCCGAGATCGCCCGCCGCCGCGCCGAACTGGCCGCCGACCAGGCCCGGGTGGCCGCCTTCCTGCCCACCTGGCAGCACCGGGAGACGGCCGCCCCCGCCGACCGCGACTTCGAGGTGCTGCCCAGCCTCCCCGAGGTCCGGGCCGCCCTCGACCGGGCCTCCGCCGACTGCCGCACCGAGGTGCTGGCCAGCCAGCCCGGCGGCAACCGCGACCCCTCGGCGATGCAGGAGGCGCTGCGCCGCGACCACGCGCTGCTCTCCCGCGGCGTCCGGATGCGCACCCTCTACCACCACACCGCCCGGTTCAACGGCCCCAGCCAGACCTACGTGGAGGCCGCGACCGCGCTCGGCGCCGAGTACCGCACCGTGCACGAGCTGTTCGGCCGGATCATCGTCTTCGACCGCAGCACCGCCTTCGTCCCGCTCTCCGACGGCTCCTGGGGTGCCCTGGTGGTCCGCGAACCGTCGATGGTCGCCTACCTGTGCGGGATCTTCGAGCAGAGTTGGGCGGTCGCCCGGCCGTTCGCCTCCGCCGCCGAGGACGGGCTCGAACAGGTCGCCCAGGAGATCGACCGGACCATCCTGCAGCTGCTCGCCGCCGGACTGAAGGACGAGACGGTGGCCCGCCGGGTCGGCCTCTCGCTGCGCACCGCCCGCCGCCACATCGCCGACATCATGGCCCGGTTGGGCGCCGAGAGCCGCTTCCAGGCGGGCGTCGCCGCCGCCCGGGCCGGCCTGCTCGACGCGCCGGAGGAGCCGGCCGCGGACTGACCGGCCGCGGACTGACCGCCCACCCGCTCACCCCGCCCGCCGTGTCACGGGACCCCGGGACCGCGACCCCGGTACCGGCCTCTCGTGACTGTCCGTCACCGCGCCCGCCGCGCAGGATGGTCATCACAGCGAGCGACGCCGGACCGACCGGCGCGAACCTCCGGGAGGTGGCGGCCGTGCAGTGGTACGAGGACCTGGAACCGGTCCGGGCGGCGCCCGAACCCGGCGGGCTGGAAGCCGAGTTGGCGACCTTCCTGCGCGGTGCCACCGGCCGGGCCGACCCGGCCCTGCTGTGGAGCGAACAGGAGCCGGCCGGGGCGGACACGCCCGACGTGCTGGCCGGGGCGCTCCGCCGGGAGCTGCGGCGCACCGTGCTGGCCGTCGCCGACGGCCCGGCCGGCCCCTGGCGGCGGCACGCCGCCGCCGTGCTGCTGGTGCAGCGCCGCGGCGCGAGCGAGGTGGTGCTCAGCCCGCCCCCGGGCGGGGCCGGCCGCCGCCGCGCCTTCCGGCTGCGGGCGGCCGCCTGCCTGCTGGTCCCCGCAAGCTGGAGCTACCGGCTCGACCCGCGCGGCAACGGGCAGCCGTTCGCGCTCGCCCTCCCCTAGATCCCCCGCCGGATCCCCCGCTGGATCCCCCCCGCCGACTGCGCACCGGTCGGCCCGCACCCCCTCCGTACGGCACGGCACGTCCGTCCGTCCCATCGCATCCGATCGAGGATAGTGACATGAACATGAAGAGCAAGCTGGGCCGAGCCACCGTCGCGGGCCTGTTGAGCACCGTCCTGTGCGCCGGAGCGACCGCCGTCGAGGTGGTCGCGACCGCAGGCCCGGCAGCCGCCGAATACACCGACCCGTTCGGCTGCGGCAACACCTGCAACACGACCGGCGCGGTCACCGCCGCCATCGGCGCGGCGCGCGACGCCGCCAACACGGCGAAGGCCGACAACGCCCGCTTCACCCAGCAGGTGGTGAGCGGGATCGCCCAGGAGGTCCCCGGCTACAACATCCTGGTCTTCAAGTACATGGGCACCGACAGCTACGACATCCCGTGGTTCTACAACGACTTCGACGCCTCCGGCCTCCGGGGCGTGGTCTTCAGCCAGGAGGTCAAGCTCCAGCACTACGACTCGATCGGCGGCCCCGCCGGCTACGACCGGTTCTACATCTGGGTGTTCTACGGCGACTCCACCTTCGTCAACAAGGGCGACGGCGGCTTCATGAACTGGGCCTTCCTCGGCCAGGACTCCGACAGCACGGTGAGCGGCGGCCGGCGCATCCACTTCCCGGACCGCTCGGTCGCCCGGTACGACCCCAACACGCCGATCACCCCGGGCGTGCCCGCCACCCCGGGCACCCCGTCCACCCCGTCCGCCCCGGTCGACCTGGGTGCCCCGATGACCAGCGGCATCGCGTCGACCGACAGCACCGTCAAGGCGCTCAGGCCGACCGTCATGAACGGGCGGACCCCGCTGGTCAAGAGCGGCAGCGTGGTCGCCGCCCCCTCGGGGAGCGCCGCCACCGGCTGGACCTTCAACCCGCTCGGCGGCGGCAAGTACAAGATCGTCAACACCGCCACCGGACTCGCCCTCACCGAGAACACCAAGACCTACTTCGCCGGGGCGAGCGCCTGGACCGGCGCCGCCACCCAGAAGTGGGAGGTGGTCGCCAAGGGCGTCGGCTACCAGATCCGGATCGACGCCGACAACTGCCTCACCTACGACGAGGACAACAAGACCCTCGGCGTCTGGACCTGCACCTCCGACGCGAACCAGCAGTGGAAGCTGCTCTGACCGGGTGTCACCCCTCCTCGAACGGCTCCTCGCTGAACCGGAACCGGGCCCGGGGCGGTTCGACGTGCAGCAGGAACTCGGCGACCGGGCCGTCGGGGGAGTGCAGGGCGCAGGAGGCGGAGATCTCGTCGTAGGCGCGGTCGAACCCCTCCCGGTCCTCCGCGTCGGCCAGCCGACGGGTCTCGGCGAACAGCGGGGCGACCGCCGGGAAGGCCGGGCCCGGGGTGAACTCGCCCGCCAGCCAGGGGAAGTCGGCCTCGGTGATCCGGATCGAGCCGGCCGGCTCGGTGCCGTGGAAGAGCTGCCAGGTCTCGTCGGTGAAGGCCATCGGGGAACTCCTTGGGGAGGGGAAGCGGGGCGGCACCATCCTCCCGGGTGGGGCGGACAGCGGGGTGGCCCGCCGGGTGTTCACTCGTCCGAGTGGATTTTGGAATCCGGACGGGTCAACGGGGTACCGGTGACGACGGGCTCACGGGCTCGTTAGGCCGTGCGCCGACAGTTGTCGACGATTCATGACGATTCATCAGGGGCGGGACCAAGTGGCTCAGCCGTTCGAACTGCCGGACTTCTACGTGCCCTACCCGGCGCGGATCAACCCGCACTACGAGGAGGCCCGGGTCCACACCAAGGACTGGGCCCGCGCCTTCGGGATGCTGGAGGGATCGGGCGTCTGGGAGGAGCACGACCTCGACTCGCACGACTACGCGCTGCTCTGCTCCTACACCCACCCGGACTGCGACAGCGAGGCGCTGAACCTCGTCACCGACTGGTACACCTGGGTCTTCTTCTTCGACGACCACTTCCTGGAGATCTTCAAGCGGACGCTGGACCGCGAGGGCGGCAAGGCCTACCTGGACCGGATGCCCGCCTTCATGCCGATGGACCCGGACGCCGAGTACCCGGAGGCCACCAACCCGGTCGAGGCCGGCCTGGCCGACCTGTGGCAGCGCACCGTCCCGCACATGTCCGCCGACTGGCGGGCCCGGTTCGCCGAGTCCACCCGCAACCTGCTGAACGAGTCGCTCTGGGAGCTCTCGAACATCAACGCGGGCCGGATCTCCAACCCCGTCGAGTACATCGAGATGCGCCGCAAGGTCGGCGGCGCCCCCTGGTCGGCCGGCCTGATCGAGTACGCGGCGAACGCCGAGGTGCCCGAGGCGGTCGCGCACTCCCGCCCGCTGCGGGTGCTGCGGGACGCCTTCTCGGACGGCGTGCACCTGCGCAACGACCTGTTCTCCTACGAGCGGGAGATCGGCGAGGAGGGCGAACTCTCCAACGGCGTCCTGGTCCTGGAGACCTTCCTCGGCTGCTCCACCCAGGAGGCCGCGGACGCCGTCAACGACCTGCTGACCTCCCGGCTCCAGCAGTTCGAGAACACCGCGCTCACCGAACTCGTCCCGCTGTTCGCCGAGCACGGCCTGGACGCCGAGCAGATCGCCCGGGTCGGCGCCTACGTCAAGGGCATGCAGGACTGGCAGTCCGGCGGCCACGAGTGGCACATGCGCTCCAGCCGGTACATGAACGGCGGCGGCGCCGCGGCCCCCGTGCCCGGCCCCCGGGGCCTGGGCACCTCCGCCGCCAACATCCGCCTCGCCGCGGGCATCCGCGGCCTGCGCAGCTTCAGCCACACCCCGCACCGCAAGGTCGGCCCCTCGGTGCTGCCCGAGTTCCCGATGCCCTACCCGCTCACCCTCAATCCGCACCTGGGCGCCGCCCGCGAGTACGTGGTCGGCTGGGCCCGCGAGCACGGCCTGCTCGACCCCGAGCCCGGCGTCCCCGGCTCCGACATCTGGAGCGAACGCAAGCTCCGCGACTACGACTTCGCGCTCTGCGCGGCCGGCATCGACCCCGACGCCACCCCCGCCGAGCTCGACCTCTCGTCCGCCTGGCTGACCTGGGGCACCTACGCCGACGACTACTACCCCGTGGTCTTCGGCCGCCCGCGCGACCTGGCCGGCGCCCGGGCCGCCAACGAGCGCCTGCACGCGCTGATGACGATCGACGGCACCCTCCCCTTCGCCCCGCGCAACGCCCTGGAGACCGGCCTCGCCGACCTCTGGCGGCGCACCATCGCCCCGTTCTCCACCGCCGACCGGGAGAAGTTCCGCAAGGGCGTCGGCGACATGCTCGACAGCTGGCTGTGGGAGCTCGCCAACCAGGCGCAGAACCGCATCCCGGACCCCGTCGACTACATCGAGATGCGCCGCGCCACCTTCGGCTCCGACCTGACGATGGGCCTGGCCCGGCTCGCCCAGGGCTCGGTGATCCCCGAGGCCGTCTACGCCAGCGGCACCGTGCGCGCCGTCGAGAACTCGGCGGCGGACTACGGCTGCCTGGTCAACGACCTGCACTCGTACCAGAAGGAGATCGAGTACGAGGGCGAGTTCCACAACCTGGTCCGGGTGGTGGAGAACTTCTTCTCCTGCGACCACACCGTGGCCGCCGCCATCGTCGCCGACCTGATGGCTTCCCGGCTGAGCCAGTTCCAGCACGTCGTCGACGGCGAACTCCCGCTGGTCAAGGAGGACTTCGCCCTCGACGCGGAGGCCGGGGCGGCCCTGGACGGCTACGTCCGCGGGCTGCAGGACTGGATGGCCGCCGTCCTCAACTGGCACCGCCAGTGCCACCGCTACGGCGAGGACGTGCTGCGTCGGCACTTCGCCCCGAAGACCGCCGTCACCCCGGAGCTCGGCACCTCGGCGATGCGCATCCTGCAGTCCATCGGCCGCTAGCCGGCACGCAGCAGGGGGAGGGGCCGCGAACGACCCCTCCCCCTCACAAACCGCCGACCGCTACTGCCAGTTGTTCGGCTGCTGCTGCTGCTGCTGCTGGTGCTGCCCCTGGTGCGGGACGGGACCGGCCGCCGGCCGCGGCGGGTGGCGGTGGCCCCGCGGGTGCCGGGTCAGGGTGTAGCCGAGCACCCCGGCCAGCGCGGCCAGCACGCCACCGGCGACCGTCCACCACCAGCGGGTGTTCCAGCCGGAGAAGAGGTCCGAGTACCAGTGGGTCTCCTCCGCGACGGGCGCCGCCGCGTGCGCGGCACTCGTGCTCGGAGCCGGCGTCGCGCCCGCCCCCGCACCGCCCGCCCCGGCCGCCGCCGTCGCGCCGGCGTTCACCGGCGGCACCAGCGGGGCCTTCAACTCGCCGCCCTCGGGCTGCGCGTCGTCCACGCCGCCCTTGGTCGCCACGTGCACGTGCACGGTGGAGGCCAGGCCGAGGTCGGTCTGCGGGATGTCCGTGGTGGACAGCTTCACGTAGTACGTGCCGGGCAGCGGGTCGCCCGACCAGGGCTCGGCCCAGGACCGGATCTGCCGCAGCGTGCAGCTCAGTTCCAGGGCGCCCGCGCCCTGCTCGGCGGTGCTGGTCTGCGGCCCGGCCGTGCAGGACTGGCGGCGGCGCAGCCCGTCGAACAGCTCGACCGACCAGGTCTGCGGGCCGTGCCGGTCCGCGGCCGCCGGCAGGGTGACCTTGACCTGCACGGTCGCGGTCTGGCCCGCCGAGGCCGGGAACGCCCAGTACAGGTAGTCGCCGGTGGAGACCGGGACGTCCGCGTCCTGCCCGGCCGCCAGCGTGGTCGCGGTCAGGAAGCTGGTGCCGACCGAGTTGACCACCGGCTTCGCGGTGCCGCTCGCGGACGGCGAGGCCGAGGCCGCCGGGGACGCGGCCGAGGCGGTGCCGGGCGCCAGCAGGAACAGCCCGGCCAGGGCGGCGGCGGAACCCGCCGCGGTGAGGAGCTTGCGCATCGTCAGTTCTCCCGCCAGACGGCGATCCGCCAGCGTGCCAGCCAGCCGAAGATCAGACCGGCGAGCAGGCCCGCCAGGGTGAGGACACCGAGCAGGATCCAGCCGCGGCCGAGGCCCATCGCCGGACCGTCGGGCGCCGGGGAGGCCGCCGTCACGTCGACCGTCAGCTCCAGCGGCAGACCGGAGTCGGCCTGCACGTTCGCCGTCGAGGCGAAGGAGTTGCTGACGACCAGGCAGACCGTCCGCCCCGCCGCGCCCTTGGACCCGGCGGTCGGCGAGGGCGAGACCTCGTCGTCCGCCGAACCCGGCGCCGACCAGCGCACGCCCGTGGACGCCACGTCGGTGCGGCCCGAACCCGCGTCGTTGCCGCGCACCAGCTCCTGGCCGGTGCTGTCGGTGGCCTGCAGCAGCACCCCGTAGTCCCGGGCCACCGCCCGGTCCGGGGTCACGCTCACCGAGGCCCGCAGCTCCTGGCCCGGCTGCACCGGCACCCGGTACACCCGGTGCTCGGAGAACTTCTCCCGGTCGGTGTACACGCCCGGCGTCAGCACCGGCGCGTCCGCGCACTTCTCCGCACCGGCCACCTTCGCCGGGGTCACCGCGTGGGTGTCCTGGGCCCGGTTCACCAGCTGCTTGACCCGCTGGGTCATCTGCTCCTGGGTGCGGACGTCGGTGAAGGTGCCGCCGGTCGCGTTGGCGATGCACAGCAGCTGCTGGCGGGTCTTGTCGTCGTGCGCCAGGCCCAGCGTGTCGATCACCAGGTGGATGCCCTGGGCGGCCAGCTCGCGGGCCACGTCGCACGGGTCCGGCGGGGCGCAGGTGTCCTCGCCGTCGGTGATCAGCACGATCCGGCGGGTGGTCGGTCCGGTGCCCAGGTCCTGCGCGGCCGCCCGCAGCGCCACCCCGATCGGGGTCCAGCCGGTCGGCCGGACCGTCGCCACGGCCGTCTTGGCCTGCGTCTTGTCGGTCTTCCCGACCGGGTAGAGCTGCTGGGTGTCCTTGCAGCCCTCCTTCTGCTCGTTGCCCGGGTAGGTCGCGCCGAGCGTCCGGATGCCGAACTCGGTCTCGGCCGGCAGCGCGTCGATGACCTCGTTGATCGACTGCTGGGCCACCGCCATCCGGCTCTTGCCCTGGATGTCGGTGGTCCGCATCGACCCCGAACCATCCAGGACCAGGTCGACCTTGGGCGGTTCGGTGGCGGCGGGCGGGGCCCCTGGCTCGTCGGCGTGTGCGGGGAGCCCGCCGAGCACGGTGGCCGCGGCTATCGCGAGCGCACCGAGCAGCGCGGCCCCGCGGGCCGTCCGTCGTGGTGTCTTCGTGGTGATCACCCGCCGCATCCTAGGGACCGTCAGTTGCGATCACCCAATGCGGGTCCACCCCGCCGCCTAGGCTGGGGACCGGTCACGGCGGCGACGGGGGAGAGCCCATGACGGTGCGTCTGACGGGGGTCGGCAAGCGGTACGGGCGCGGCGGCCCGTGGGTCCTGCGCGAGGTCGAACTCTCCCTGGAACCGGGGGAGATCGTCCGGATCGAGGGCGCCAACGGCAGCGGCAAGTCCACCCTGCTCAAACTCCTCGGCGGCCTCGAACGCCCCAGCGCCGGCACCCTCACCGCCCCCGCCCGCCGCGCCTACGTCCCCGAACGCTTCCCGCCCGCCCTGCCGTTCGACGCCCGCGCCTACCTGCGCCGGCACGGACGCCTGCGCGGCCTCTCCGCCGCGGAGGCGCTGCGCCGCGCCGACCACTGGCTCGAACGCTTCGGCATCACCTCCTACGCGGACACCCCCGTCGGACGCCTCTCCAAGGGCACCTGCCAGAAGGTCGCCGTCGCCCAGGCCCTGCTCGCCGAGGCCGAACTCCTCCTGCTCGACGAAGCCTGGACCGGACTCGACCGGCCCGCCCGCACCGAACTCGACCTGGCGGTCGCCGAACGCGCCGCCGCCGGCGGCCTGGTCGTCCACGTCGACCACGACCCGACCCGGCTGGCCGGCCTGCTCACCGCCGTCCGCACCGTCGAGGACGGCACCCTGCACACCGCCCACCTCCCCACCCCCGACCAGGACGGCCCCCGCACCACCCTCGTCGTCTCCGCCCCCACCCTCCCGCCCTGGCTCCCCCCGCACACCCTGCACCCCGACGGCACCGCCGAGTTGGACGTCCCCGCCACCCACTCCGACACCGTCCTGCGCCGCCTCCTCGCGGCGACACCCCCGGTGCACATCCACGCCGTGCGCTCCAGGGTTGTGCCTTCCGGGCCTGCTGGGAGCGAAGCTCCGGGGGCCCGAGGAACGGCGGAGCCGAGTGGCTGAGGTCCAACAGGCTGCGATGCGCCACCCCGTTTCGGGCCGAAGGTCCTTGGCCGACGCCCCGTAGCGCCCCGCTCGGTTCCGGCGCCCAGCCCCTCGGCCCCGCCGTTCCCCGGGCCCCTGGAGCTTCGCTCCCGGCGGGCCCCTGAATACGACTCCGCCTGCCGAAAGGGAATTCCTCCGTGACACTGCGCGTGCTGACCCGCTATCACCTGGAGCTGCTGGTGCGCTCGCAGAGGTGGCTGGCCCCCGGGCTGGCGTACGTGGTGGTGCTGGGGTTGGGGCTGTCGGGCGGGGACGACGTGCTCTCGGCGGCGGCGTTCTCCGCGGGGCTGCTGGTCCCGGTGACGGTGTGGCTGACCCGGGGGGCGGTGACGGCGGAGCCGCCGCAGTCGCGGGCGTGCCTGGTGGTGGCGGCCGGCTGGCGGCGGGTGCAGCTCTCGGCGCTGTTCGCGGCAGCGTCGGCGGGCCTGGCCCTGGGCGGGCTGGGGCTGCTCGCGGTGCTGCTGGTGGGCAGCGGGGGTTCGCCGGCGGCGCTGCTCGCGGGGGTGGTGGCGACGGTGGTGTGCGCGCTCTCGGGGGCGGCCGTCGGCGCGCTGTGCAACCGGCCGGTGGTGGTGGGCGCGCAGTACGCGGTGCCGCTGGGGCTGGGCGGGGTGGTGGCGGTGCTGCTGGTGCCGGGGTCGCCCGCGAACGCGGTGGTGCGGGCCCTGGTGCTGGGGTCGCGGCGGCACGCGGCGGGGGTGCCGTGGTGGACGCTGCCGGTGGCGGCGCTGCTCGCGGCGGCGGGCTGGTGGGCGGCCGCGCTGGCGGCCGAGCACCGGGGCGAGTAGCGGGCACGAGGAAACGGACACACCGGTCGGGATCGGGAGGAAAGCGGTGAATCCTGGCTAGGGTGCTGGGGGACGTGCCCGCATCCCCGTCGGAAGGAAGCCCCGCCGTGAGCAACCTCTTTGCGATCGCCTACCCGGACGTCTCCACCGCGCAGAAGGTCCGCGACGAACTGATCGGCCTGCAGAAGCAGAAGCTGATCGACCTGGAGGACGTCGTCGTCGTGGAGCGCCGCGAGGACGGGAAGATCAAGCTGCACCAGGCGGTGTCCAACACCGGTCTCGGTGCGGCCTCCGGCGCGCTCTGGGGCGGCGTGATCGGCCTGCTGTTCTTCATGCCGTTCCTCGGCGCGGCGATCGGCGGCGCGACCGGCGCGGCGGTCGGCGCGTCCACCGACACCGGGGTGGACGACAACTTCATGCGGCAGGTCGGGCAGAAGATGGCCCCGGGCAGTGCCGCGGTGTTCGCGCTGGTCCGCTCCGCGACCGAGGACAAGGTGGTCCCGGCGATCGCCCAGTTCGGCGGCGAGCTGATCCAGACCTCGCTGAGCCACGAGGAGGAGGAGCACCTGCGCGAGATCGCCGAGGCGGCGAACCCCGCGTCGACGCTCTGACCGGCACGTTCTGACCGCCGGTGGCGACCGACTCGGTGACCCGGCCGGCCCGGGCGTCCGGCGCGCCGCGGGCCCGGACCGGCCGGTGGACCGAACTGGCGCTGGTGCTGGCCGCGGTGGGCCTGGCCGTGTTCGGGTACGTCGAGGTCGGTGTCGACCTGGACGGCCGGGCCCCGGCGGACGTTGCCCAGTACGGCGGGGCGCTCGGCGTGCTGGCACTGCTCGCGCACGGGGTGGTGCGCTGGCGGGCCAAGTGGGCGGACCCGCTGCTGCTGCCGATCGGGGTGCTGCTCAACGGCATCGGACTGGTCGTCATCTACCGGCTGGACCGCAACCCGGGCGGCGCGGCCGCCCCCACCCAACTGCTCTGGTCCACCCTCGGGGTGGGCCTGTTCATCGGCGTGGTGGTGCTGCTGCGCGACCACCGCCGCCTCCAGCGCTACGCCTACGTCGGCGCCTTCGTGGCGCTGGTCCTGCTGGTGCTGCCGGTGTTCTTCCCGCCGGTGTACGGCTCGCGGATCTGGATCCAACTGGGCCCGCTGTCCTTCCAGCCCGGCGAGTTCGCCAAGATCCTGCTGGCGGTCTTCTTCGCCGCCTACCTGGCCGCGCACCGGGACGCGCTCGCCCTGACCGGCCGTCAGGTGCTGTGGTTCCGGCTGCCGCTGGGCCGGGTGCTCGGGCCGGTGCTGCTGATCTGGGCGGCCTTCGTCGGGGTGCTGGTGCTGGAGACCGACCTCGGCACCTCGCTGCTGTTCTTCGGCCTGTTCGTGGTGATGCTGTACGTGGCCACCGCGCGGACCGGCTGGATCGTGATCGGCCTGCTGCTGTCCGCCGTCGCCGCGGTCGGCGTCGGCCGGCTCTCCCCGCACGTGCACAGCCGGGTCACCGAGTGGCTGCACCCGATGGCCTCGATCGAGGCCGGCCGGGGCGCCAACCAGATCGCCCAGTCGCTGTTCGCCTTCGCCTGGGGCGGCGAACTCGGCACCGGCCTCGGCCTCGGCCACTCCGCGCTGATCGGCTTCGCCACCAAGTCCGACTTCATCCTGGCCACCATCGGCGAGGAACTCGGCCTGACCGGCCTGCTCGCGGTGTTCCTGCTGTACGCGCTGCTGGTCTCCCGCGGCTTCCGCACCGGCCTGGCGCTGCGCGACCCGTTCGGGCGGCTGCTGGCCGTCGGCCTGGCCGCGCTGATCGCCCTCCAGGTGTTCGTGGTGGCCGGCGGCGTCCTCGACCTGATCCCGCTGACCGGCATGACGCTGCCGTTCATCGCCCAGGGCGGCTCGTCCGTGGTCACCAACTGGGTGATCGTGGCGCTGCTGGTGCGGATGAGCGACCTGGCCCGGCGGCCCGCCCCCGAGGAGCGCCCGTGAGGCCGACCCGCCCCGAGGGCACCAACGGCGGCCCGCAGGGACTGCCCGGCATCTCCACCACCGGCCGCCGGGCCGGCACCTTCTGCGTGCTGCTGATGGTCGCCCTCGCCGTGCAGGCCACCCGGGTGCAGGTCTTCCAGAAGCACGAGCTCGACCACAACAGCGCCAACCAGCGCCCGCTGATCCAGCGCTACGCCCAGCCCCGGGGCAACCTGCTGGTCGCCGGACAGCCCGTCACCGGCTCCGCCCCCACCGGCGGCCGGCTCGCGTACAAGCGCACCTACACCGACGGCGCGCTGTACGCCGCCGTCACCGGCTACTCCTCGCAGACCTACGGCAACACCCAGCTGGAGGGCGTGTACGACGACCTGCTCTCCGGCACCGACCCCGCGCTGGCCGGCTGGGCGGTCTGGGACGCCGTCACCTGCAAGCAGCGGCCCGGCGGCGACGTGGTGACCACCATCGACCCGGCCGCCCAGCGCGCCGCCCTGCAAGGGCTCGGCGGCCAGAAGGGCGCCGTCGCCGCGATCGAACCCGCCACCGGCCGGATCCTCGCCCTCGCCTCCACCCCCAGCTACGACCCCGGCACCTTCGCCGGCACCTCGGCCGCCGACCAGGCCGCCTGGAAGAAGCTCCAGGACGACCCCGACCAGCCGATGCTGAACCGGGCACTGCGGCAGATCTACCCGCCCGGCTCCACCTTCAAGGTGGTCACCGCCGCCGCCGCGCTGGCGAACGGCGTGGTCGCCGACGTCGACGCCCCCACCAACGCCCCCTTCCCGTACGTGATGCCGGGCACCACCACCCCGCTGAACAACGACACCACCGCCTGCGACCGGGCCGGGCTCTCGCTCGACGAGGCGATGACGCTCTCCTGCAACAGCGTCCTGGGGTACCTCGGCGTGCAGACCGGACTCGACCCGATGGTGGCGATGGCGAAGAACTTCGGCTTCGACGACGCCAGGCTCGACATCCCCGTCCGGGCCGCCCGCTCCAACTTCGACACCGCGATGAACAAGTCGCAGCTGGCCCTCTCCTCGATCGGCCAGTACAACACCGCCGCCACCCCGCTGGTGATGGCCATGGTCGCCGCCGGGGCCGCCGCCGACGGCCAGGTGATGTACCCGCAGCTGGTCGACCGGCTCACCGAGGCCGACGGCAGCCAGGTGAAGCTGCTGCGCCCCACCCTCTACCGGCAGGCCTTCGGCGGCGGCGTCGCCAACCAGCTGCGCCGGCTGATGGTCGACGTGGTCGAGAACGGCACCGGCCGCAACGCCCGCATCCCCGGCGCCGAGGTCGGCGGCAAGACCGGCACCGCGCAGCACGGCGTCGACAACTCCGGCACCCCCTACGCCTGGTTCATCGCCTGGGCCCGCCCGGCCGGCTCCACCGCCACCCCGCCGGTCGCCGTCGCCGTGGTCGTCGCCGACAGCCAGGCCGACGAGATCACCGGCGGCGGACTCGCCGCCCCCATCGCCAAGTCCGTCATGCAGGCCGTGCTCGGCCGCTGAGACCCGCCCGCCGAGCCCCGTCCGCCGAGCCCCGTCCGCCGAGACCCGCACCCCAGGAGAACAGGACACCGATGAGCACCACCCGCCTGCTCCGGCGCAAGCCCGTCGACACCCTGATCGCCGAGGCGGGCGGCACCGGCGCCGACCACCTGCGCCGCTCGATCGGACTCTGGCAGCTCGCCGCGATCGGCATCGGCGCCACCGTCGGCACCGGCATCTTCTTCGTCCTCACCACCTCCGTCCCGGAGGCCGGGCCCGCCGTCGTCCTCTCCTTCGTGATCGCCGCCGTCACCGCCGGCCTCACCGCCCTCTGCTACGCCGAACTCGCCTCCGCCATCCCGGTCTCCGGCTCCTCCTACTCGTACGCCTACGCCACCATGGGCGAGGGCGTCGCCTTCGGCGTCGGCGTCTGCCTGCTGATGGAGTACGGCGTCTCCGCCTCCGCGATCGCCGTCACCTGGGGCCAGTACCTCGACCGGTTCACCGACCTGGCCTTCGGCGTCCGGCTGCCCGCCGCGCTCACCGCCCCGCCCGGCGACGGCGGCACGGTCAACCTGCCCGCCGTGGTCCTGGTGCTGCTGGTCACCGTCCTGCTGATCCGCGGCATCGGCGAGTCCGTCAAGGTCAACGCCGTGATGGTGGCGATCAAGCTGACCATCCTGGTGCTGTTCGTCGCCGTCGGCCTGACCGGCTTCAGCGCCGGCAACTTCACGCCCTTCGCCCCCAACGGCTGGGAGGGCGTCCAGACCGCCGCCTCCACCATCTTCTTCTCCTTCATCGGCCTGGACGCCGTCTCCACCGCCGGCGAGGAGGTCCGCGACCCGCGCCGCACCCTCCCGCTGGCCATCCTGATCTCGCTCACCGTGGTCACCCTGCTCTACGTCGCCGTCGCCGTCACCGCGGTCGGCGCCCAGCCCTGGCAGCGGTTCGACGGCCAGGAGGCCGGGCTCGCCCGGATCCTGCAGGACGTCACCGGCCAGAGCTGGCCCGCGCTGGTCTTCGCCGCCGGCGCGATCGTCTCGATCTTCTCCATCACCCTGGTGGTGATCTACGGCCAGACCCGCATCCTGTACGCGATGGGCCGCGACGGCCTCCTCCCGTCCCTCTTCACCGAGGTCTCGCCGCGCACCGGCACCCCCGTCCGGAACACCGTCGTGGTCGGCACCGCCGTCGCCCTGCTCTCCGCGGTCTTCCCGCTCCGGCTGCTCGCCGACCTCACCTCGATGGGCACCCTGTTGGCGTTCACCGCCGTGTCGATCGGCATCGTCGTGCTCCGCCGGACCCGCCCCGACCTGCCGCGCGGCTTCAAGGTCCCGCTCTACCCCGTCACCCCGCTGCTCAGCACCGCGTTCTGCGTCTACCTGATCACCAAGCTGCACCGCGACACCTTCCTCGCCTTCGCCGTCGCCCTGGCCCTCGCCGCCGTCCTCTACTTCGGCTACAGCGCCGGGCACTCGAAGCTGGAACGCGGCTGACCGTCGCTAGGGTGGCCGAGGCACACCGCTCGAACACGGGAGTGACATTGGGCGCCACCGGACGACGCCGCTTCCTCGGACTGGCCGCGGGCGCGGCCGCCGGCCTCACCGCCTGCGGGCCGGGCGGCCACCCCGCCCACCCCGGCGCCACCGGCACCCCCGGCCCCGCGCCCTCCCCGTCCTCTTCCGGGGCCGCCGTCACCGAGAACTCCCGCCCCGGTGACGCCGACTGGCGGATCGTCAACGCCGGACCGGCCCGGGCGATCGAGGGCTGGGCCGACCGGGTCAGCGCCCTGCCCGGCGAACCCGTCGGCCTGCACGTCTCCACCACCGCCCCCGGCTTCACCGTCACCGCCTACCGGATGGGCTGGTACGGCGGCGCCCGGGCCCGCAAGGTCTGGAAGTCCGGCCCGCTCCCCGGCACCGCCCAGGCCCCGCTCACCGTCGACAAGGCCACCCGCACCGTCAGCACCGCCTGGCCCCGCAGCACCACCCTCGACACCACCGGCTGGCCCGAGGGCTGCTACCTGCTCCGCCTCGACACCGACGGCGGCGCCGGCCAGCGCTACGTCCCGCTGACGATCCGCTCCCGCGCCACCGCCGGCACCACCGTGCTCGTCAACGCCGTCGCCACCTGGCAGGCCTACAACGAATGGGGCGGCTACAACCTCTACAACGGCCCCACCGGCGGCCTCCCCACCCGCTCGCTCGCCGTCACCTTCGACCGCCCCTACCAGTACGACGACGGCGCCGGACTCTTCCTGGTCTACGAGGCCCCGCTGCTCGCCCTCGCCGAGAAGCTCGGCATCCCGCTCTCCTACACCACCGGCATCGACCTCGCCGCCGACCCCGCCCTGCTGCACGGCGCCAAGGCGCTGCTCTCGCCCGGCCACGACGAGTACTGGTCCCCCGAACAGCGCGCCCACGTCACCGCCGCCCGCGACGCCGGCACCCACCTCGCCTTCCTCGGCGCCAACTGCTGCTACCGGCGCGTCCGTTACGAACCCTCACCGACCGGCCCCGACCGCACCGTGGTCTGTTGGAAGGGCGCCTGGAAGGACGACCCCGGCTACCGGGCCGGCCACCCCGCCACCACCGACTTCCGCTCCCCGCCCGCCGCCGACCCCGAATCCTCCCTGCTCGGCGTCCTCTACGACGGCTACCCCGTCGACGCCCCCTACGTCGTCACCAACCCCGGCCACTGGCTCCTCGCCGGCACCGGCGCCAAGAACGGCGACAGCTTCCCCCACCTCGTCGGCGTCGAGTACGACCGGGTCGACCCGTCCTTCCCCACCCCCGCCGGCATCGAACTGCTCGCCCACTCCCCGGTGGTCTGCGAAGGCCGCCACTCCTACGCCGACACCGCCCTCTACACCGCCCACAGCGGGGCCCAGGTCTTCGCCACCGGCACCATGCGCTGGGTCGAGTCCCTCGAAGCCACCGGCCCCGCGGGCAACGGCGCCATCCACAACATCGACGGCCGCGCCGGCGACTTCACCCGCCGCGTCACGGAGAACCTGCTCCGCAAGTTCAGCGCCTAGGCGCACACCGGGGCAATCAGGGGCCCGGGGAACGGCGGCGCCGAGGGGCGGGTGGCCGACGGGCCGCGAAGCTCTGACCCCGTTTCGGGCCGAAGGTCTTTGGCCGACGCCCCGTAGCGCCCCGCTGGGTTCCGGCCCCACGCCTCTCGGCCCCGCCGTTCCCCGGGCCCCTGAATTTCTCCCGTCCCGCCTGCCGAAGAGTTCCCTACTTGTTGCCGATGTGCAGGAGCTTGGACACCGCCGGCCCCGCCGCCGCCGCGCCGTGGCCGCCGCCCTGGACCTCCGCGGCGACGGCGAGGTTGCCGGAGTAGGCGGTGAACCAGGAGTTGGTGTCGGCCGAGTTGTCGACCTCCGCGGTGCCGGTCTTCGCGCCGGACCCGGCCGGCAGCGCGGGCTTCACCACGGCGGCAGTACCGCTCTGGACGGTCTTGGTCATCAGGGTGCGCAGATCCTGGGCAACCTGCGGGGAGAGGGTGCGGGCGGCCTTCACCTGGTCCATCCCGGGGACCAGGACGGGCTGCCGGAAGACCCCGGACTGCACGGTCGCCGCGACCGAGGCCATGGCGAGCGGGTTGGTGCGCACCTTGCCCTGGCCGATGAACTCGCTGGCCGCGCCCGCCATGTTGCTCTCGACCGGGATGTCGGTGTCGAAGTTGGACAGGCCGGTCTTCCAGACCAGCCCGAGGCCGAACACGTCCTTGGCGATCGAGGGCAGCGAGTTCGGCTTGAGGACGTCCTTGCCCTTCTCGATGAAGGAGGTGTTGCAGGAGTTCACGAACGCGTCGGTGAGCGTGTAGTCGGGGTGCGCGCCCGGCTCGTCGTTGGTGACGGAGCGTCCGGTGACCATGGTGGTCTCGGGGCAGGGCATCGGGGTGGTCGGCGTGATGCCGGCCTCCAGCAGGGCTGCCGAGGTGAGGATCTTCATGGTGGAGCCGGGCGCGGTGCCGCCGGAGAAGGCCCGGTTCTGGCCGGTCGCGGGGGAGAAGGCGTAGGCCAGGATGTTGCCGGTGCTGGGCTCGACGGCGACCAGCGAGGAGGGCTTGCCCTGGGCGGAGATCGCCGACTCGGCGGCGGCCTGCAGGTCCGCGTCCAGGGTGAGCTTGAGGTTGGGGACGGGCTTCGGCTCCTTGATGGTGAAGAGCTTCTCGGGCGTCCCGGTGCCGCCGTCGTTGGTGATCACCACGCCGCTGCCGGCGTCCTCGGGCTTCCCGCCCTGCGGCGTCGCCGACTTGAGCTGGTTGAGCAGGCCGGTCAGCGATGGGTACCCCGTGAGCGGCTTGTTGTTGCGGTCGGTGACGGTGGACGGCGCGGCGTAGACGGGCTTCACCGCGAGGGTCTGGCCGGTCTTCAGCTTGGGGTGCAGCACGCTCGGCGCCCAGTGCACGGCGGCGGTGTTGTCGCTCATCTTGACCACGCCGAGCACGCCGTCGTAGTTCCACGGGACGCCGGTGTCGGCGAACTCCAGCGAGGCCTTGAAGCTCTCCAGCACCCCGGTCGGCCCGGTCGGCGCACTGGCGCTCGCGGAGGCGCTCGCCGCACCCGAGGGCGCCGCCGAGGCGGACTTGCCCGCGCTGGGGGAGGGCGCCGTGGTGGGGCCGCCGGCCGTCAGGTGGACGGCGCTGGGCTTGACCGAGGTCTGGAAGGCCTGCAGCGCGGCCTGCGCCCGGTCCGGGTCGTCGGTGAGCTTCGCGGCGCCGGCCAGGTCGCCCTTGCCCCAGGCGTCCAGGAAGGCCTTGGCGCCGGACGCGGCCAGTTCGGGGCTGGGAGGCTCGGCGACCACGGTGCGGGGCTTGGGCGCCTCGGCCTTGCCGGAGCCGCCGGAGACCAGGGCGTACGCGCCGTAGCCGCCGCCGACGAGCAGCACCGCGGCGGTCGCGGCGACACCGATCTTCGCGCCCTTGTTCACGTGGAGTCCCCCAGGGTGAGTCGTGGCCGTCGACAGTCAGCGGCCACGACACCATAAACGGGCACCATCCGTGCACTCACGACACGCCCCCCGTTTGTGACAGTTCCGGTACATGTCGACGGGTGTGGCCGCCGACCGGGCCGGGCCCGGTCAGATCCAGGTGCTGAGCCACATCCGGGCCCGCCAGTCCGGCATCGGGATCGTCTCGCCGGTGAACAGCGGGAAGAAGTACAGGAAGTTCCACATGATCGCGGCGACCAGCAGGCCCGCCCCGGTGGCGCCGGCCAGCCGGCGGTCGGGGGAGGCGTCGGCGGGGCCGAGCAGCGCGCCGACCATCATCGTCACGGCCAGCACCAGGAACGGGACGAAGCAGACCGCGTAGAACAGGAAGATGGTGCGCTCCTGGTACAGGAACCAGGGCAGGTAGCCGGCCGCCAGGCCGCACAGCACCGCGCCGGCCCGCCAGTCGCGGCGCAGCAGCCAGCGGTACAGGCAGTAGAGCACCGCGGCGATGCCGGCCCACCACAGGAACGGGGTGCCGATCGCCAGCACCTCGCGGGCGCACTCGGTGGTGGTGCAGCCGGCCTGGCCGTTCTTCGGGGACTCGTAGAAGAACGAGACCGGGCGGCCGAGGACCAGCCAGCTCCACGGGTTGGACTGGTAGGTGTGCGGGCTGTGCAGGTGGGTGTGGAACTCCCAGACCTCGTGGTGGTAGTGCCACAGGCTGCGCACCCACTCCGGGATCCAGGGGTAGTCGGTGCTGCGCCCGGTCGCCCAGTTGCGGTAGTAGCCGCCCTGGCCGGGCTCGGTGGAGGAGGCGATCCAGCCGCTCCAGGACACCAGGTAGGTGACCAGCGCGGAGGCGCCGATGGTCAGGCCGGACCAGAAGAGGTCCCAGCCGCCGCGCAGCATGACCAGCAGCAGGGCGATCCGGCGCTGCAGCCATGGCGCGGACGACCCGGGCGCGGCCAGCTCGTCGAGCGGGGTCCGCAGGCGGCCGCCGACCAGGCGGCGGGCCGAGGACTCCCAGAGGGCGGTGAGCAGCACGAAGGCGAGGATCGCCGGGCCGCCGCTCCACTTGGTGCCCATCATCAGACCCAGGCAGACGCCGGCGGCGATCCGATAGGGGCGCCACCCGAGGACCCACCAGCCGCCGTCCAGGCCCCGCGCGGCCCGCTCGGCGATCAGCGCCCGGCTGCGGTCCCGGTCGATCAGCAGCAGGCCGAACGCGGCGAGGAACCAGAACATCACGATCAGGTCGAGGATCGCGGTGCGGCTGAGCACGAAGTGCAGGCCGTCCACGGAGAGCAGCAGCCCGGCCACGCAGCCCAGCAGGGTCGAGCGGAACATCCGGCGGGCGATCCGGGCGATCATCAGCACCGACAGGGTGCCGAGCACGGCGACCATGGATCGCCAGCCGAACGGCGTCATGTGGAACAGCCACTCGCCCAGGCCGATGATCCACTTGCCGACCGGCGGGTGCACCACGTAGGCCGCGTCCGGGCGCGGCGAGACGAACGGGTTGGGCGCGGTGATCAGGCCGTTGGCGTCGTCGGGCCAGTTCGTCTCGTAGCCGCCGTGCCAGACCGTGTACGCGTCCTTGGCGTAGTACGTCTCGTCGAAGATCAGCGCGTGCGGGTTGCCGAGGTTCACGAAGCGCAGCACGCCGGCGAAGACCGCGACCAGCAGCGGGCCGAGCCAGCCGGACCAGCGGCACAGCCAGGACCAGAGCGGCGCGGGGACCCGCAGGCCGAGCCGGGCCAGCAGCGGGGACGGCTCGACCACGGCGGGGGTCACGCCCGGGCCGTCCGGCATCGGCGGCACCAACTGCTCGTCCAGCGGCGGGCGGCGCGGTGCGCGGTAGCCCGCGCCGACCAGGGCACGGGCCCATCGGGAGGCCGGTCCGCTCTCCGCGCGCGGCGCCGGAACGGCGGCCGGGTCGGCCGAATCCAGCACGGTCACGCCGCCCCGCTCGGGGTGGTCCATACCACTCTCCATGTCGCCGTTCACGGCCACATCGTAGGGGCAACGGCGGAAGTCACAAGGGGCACCCACCGGCCCCGGTCCGGGCCGGGGCGCGGCCGTCCTGCCCAGCACCGCTCCGGGTAGGGGAGGATGGTGCCGTGACTGGTGTTCTCGTACTGGCAGGTACCCCCATCGGCGACGTCGAGGACGCGCCGCCCCGACTGCGCGCCGAACTCGCCGGGGCCGACGTGATCGCGGCCGAGGACACCCGGCGGCTGCGCCGGCTGACCCAGGCGCTCGGCGTGGTCCCGGCCGGCCGGGTGGTCTCCTACTTCGAGGGCAACGAGGTCGGCCGCACTCCCGAGCTGGTCGCCGCGCTGCTGGACGGCTCCCGGGTGCTGCTGGTCACCGACGCCGGCATGCCCTCGGTGTCCGACCCCGGCTACCGGCTGGTGGACGCGGCGGTGGCCGCCGGGATCAAGGTGACGGCGGTGCCCGGGCCGTCCGCGGTGCTGACGGCGCTGGCGCTGTCCGCGCTGCCGGTCGACCGGTTCACCTTCGAGGGCTTCCTGCCGCGCAAGGCCGGCGACCGGTCCCGGCAGCTCGCCCAGGTCGCCGCCGAGCCGCGCACCATGGTGTTCTTCGAGGCCCCGCACCGGATCGCCGAGACGCTGGCGGCGATGGCCGAGGCGTTCGGCGCCGACCGGCCCGCCGCGGTCTGCCGGGAGCTGACCAAGACCTACGAGGAGGTCCGGCGCGGCCCGCTCGGCGAGCTGGCCGCGTGGGCGGCCGAGGGCGTCCGGGGCGAGATCACCGTGGTGGTGGCCGGCGCCCCGCCGGCCGCCCCCGAGGAGGTCGGCCCTGCCGAGCTGGCCCGGCTGGTCGCCGTCCGCGAGGAGGCCGGGGAGCGCCGCAAGGAGGCGATCGCGGCGGTCGCGGTCGAGCTGGGCCTGCGCAAGTCGATCGTCTTCGACGCCGTGGTGGCCGCCAAGCACGCGCCCTGACCGGCGCGAAACACCATGTGCTGATCGGCTTGTATGGCAATGGCCGGATTCGCGCGTACGTTGGAATGAGCACCCCAGCGGAGGGCCAATTCGGGACCAAGACTTGGCAAGCCGGGCATCGGACGGAGCCTCCCGGGCATTCCCTGGGATGGAAAGACCCGCACCGGACCCCAGGTCCGGTGCCGGGCTCCGAGCGAAGCGAGGTGGCGCATGAGCGACACGATCGACAGCCCCCGGAACGGCGGAGAACCCAGCGGACTCGGCGTGGCCAGCAGGCCGCGCACCGTCGTGGAGACGGTCCGCGAGGCCTACTCCTTCGCCTGCCTCAACTGCGGCTACGGCTGGGAGCAGGCCTACGACATCGAGCACCACGTCGGCCGCGACGGCCGCACCGTGGTGGAGTACAAGGCGAACGGCGTGCGGGTGCCCTCGCCGCTGCGCGAACTGGTCTGCCCGGGCTGCGGCGGTGAACGCGTCCGGATCATGCGGGCCGGCCGGGTCGCCGGCGTCGCCACCCTGCCGGCCCCCGGCTGGCCCCCCACCGCCGAACCCGAGGGCCCCCCGGAACCCACCCGCCTCCGGGCCCGCCGCCGCCTCTTCTTCCGCTTCCGCCGCACCGACTGACCCCGCTGGCCCCGCCCGGGCCGGGCCGGGCCGACGAAAGTCCCGGGCTCCGCCAGGGCGCGTCGGACTCGGCCAGGACGCGCCCGGGGGTGCGGAGCATGCGGGTCGGACGTGTGCTCGGCGATGGTCCGGGAGCCGTGCGGCGGCTCGAACCGGTGGTAACGCCCCCGGTCGGCGCGCGGGTCGAGCACCGGGTCCGAGCGGTGAACGCAGGGCCCGAGAGAACGGACGAGGCGGCCGGACCACTAGGATTCCGGGGTATGGCGGCCCCGGAAGAGCACACCAGCACCGACGCGTACTACGTCACCACCCCGATCTACTACGTGAACGACCGGCCCCACCTGGGGCACGCGTACACCACCGTCGCGGGTGACGTGCTGACCCGCTGGCACCGCCAGCGCGGCGAGGACGTCTGGTACCTCACCGGCACCGACGAGCACGGCCAGAAGATCCTGCGCACCGCCGAGGCCAACGGCGTCACCCCGCAGCAGTGGTGCGACCAGCTGGTCGAGGAGGCCTGGAAGCCGCTCTGGGAGCACCTGCGGATCGCCAACGACGACTTCATCCGCACCACCCAGGCCCGGCACACCGACCGGGTCCAGGAGTTCGTCCAGGACCTGTACGACAAGGGCGAGATCTACCGGGGCAGTTACACCGGCCCGTACTGCGTCGGCTGCGAGGAGTACAAGCTCCCCGGCGAACTGCTGCCCGGCGCGACGGACGCGGAGAAGCTCTGCCCCGTCCACAAGCGCCCCGTCGAGTGGCTGGAGGAGGAGAACTACTTCTTCCGGCTCTCCGCGTACGGCCCGAGGCTGCTGGAGTTCTACGCCGCCCACCCGGACTTCATCCAGCCCGCCTCCGCCCGCAACGAGGTGCTGCGCTTCGTCGAGCAGGACCTCAAGGACCTGTCGATCTCCCGCTCCACCTTCGACTGGGGAGTCCCGCTGCCCTGGGACGACAAGCACGTCCTGTACGTGTGGGTCGATGCCCTGCAGAACTACATCACCGCGGCCGGCTACGGCACCGACCCCGAGCGCTTCGCCCGGCTCTGGCCCGCCTCCGTGCACCTGGTCGGCAAGGACATCCTGCGCTTCCACGCCGTCATCTGGCCCGCCATGCTGATGGCCGCCGGACTGCCGCTGCCGCGCCGGGTGGTCGCCAACGGCTGGCTGATGGTCGGCGGCGAGAAGATGAGCAAGTCCAACCTGACCGGCATCGCACCCACCGACCTGACCTCGCACTTCGGCGTCGACGCGTACCGCTACTACTTCCTGCGGGCCATCCCGTTCGGCACCGACGGGTCGTTCTCCTGGGAGGACTTCACCGCCCGCTACACCTCCGAACTCGCCAACGACTTCGGTAACCTGGCCTCCCGGGTCGCCGCCATGGTCGGCAAGTACTTCGACGGCGCGCTCCCCGCCGCCACCGCGCCCGGCCCCGCCGAACAGGCCCTCGCCGACGCACTGGTGAAGGCCACCGCCGAGGCCGACCGGAAGATCGGCGAGGAGCTCGACTTCGCGGGCGGCATCGCGGCCGTCTTCGAGTTCGTCAAGCTGGTCAACGGCTACCTCACCGAGCAGGAGCCCTGGAAGGCCGCCAAGTCCCCCGACGGGCAGGACCGGCTCGCCACCGTTCTGTACACCGCCGCCGAGGCGCTGCGGGCCACCGCCGTCCTGCTCAATCCGCTGATGCCGGACTCCGCCGCCAAGCTCTGGGCCTCGCTCGGCGCCGAGCCCGCGCTCGGCGCGCTCGCCGAGCAGCGGATCGCCACCGTCGCCGACTGGGGGCGGCTGCCCGCCGGGGTCACCGTCACCAAGGGTGAGATCCTCTTCCCCCGACTCGAAGAGAAAGCAGTCTCCTGATGGCCGGCAAGAAGGAACAGGACCGCACCCCGCCGCCGCTCCCCGAGCCGCTCGCGGTCCCCGTCGCCGACTCGCACACCCACCTCGACATGCAGTCCGGCACCCCCGCCGAGGG
The DNA here is from genome assembly GCF_044741705.1 of Kitasatospora sp. NPDC088134. Classification (NCBI taxonomy): domain Bacteria; kingdom Bacillati; phylum Actinomycetota; class Actinomycetes; order Kitasatosporales; family Streptomycetaceae; genus Kitasatospora; species Kitasatospora sp. NPDC088134. The sequence continues at coordinate 29,524 of NZ_JBIUTD010000002.1, forward strand.
GCTGGCCCGGGCCGCGTCGGTCGGCGTGACCACCGTGGTCCAGGTCGGCTGCGACGTCCCCGGCTCGCGCTGGGCCGCCGACCTCGCCGCGCAGTACGAGCAGGTGCACGCCGCCGTCGCCCTGCACCCCAACGAGGCCCCGCGGATCTTCCTCGGCGACCCCGACGGTTGGTCCGGGCAGCGCCGCGCCCCCGGCGGCCAGAAGGCCCTGGAAGAAGCCCTCGCCGAGATCGACCGCCTCGCCGCCCTCCCGCACGTCCTGGCCGTCGGCGAGACCGGCCTCGACTACTTCCGCACCGGCCCCGAGGGCGTCGACCTGCAGAAGGAGTCCTTCCGCCGGCACATCGAGATCGCCAAGCGGCACGGCAAGGCCCTGGTCATCCACGACCGCGACGCCCACGACGACGTCATCGCCCTGCTCCTCGAAGAGGGCGCCCCCGAACGCACCGTCTTCCACTGCTACTCCGGCGACGCCGCGATGGCCCGCACCTGCGCCGAACACGGCTGGTACCTCTCCTTCGCCGGCCCCGTCACCTACAAGGCCAACCACCCCCTCCGCGAAGCCCTCACCGCCACCCCCCTCGACCGCGTCCTGATCGAGACCGACGCCCCCTTCCTCCCCCCCCACCCCTACCGCGGCCGCCCCAACGCCCCGTACCTGATCCCGGTCACCCTGCGCGCGATGGCCGACCACCTGGCCCTGGGCGAGGACGAGTTGGCGACGGCGATCGCGGCGAACACGGCCCGAGCCTTCGGCTACTGAGCGCATCCGGATGGCGGGCGTGCTCGTTAGCATGGAGGCAGTGAGGAGGCTGTGATGACCGCCGAACCGATCGACTGGATGCGCCCGCCCTCCAACGGCTGGACGTACGACCAGCTCAGCGTGATCGATCTGCCGTTCAAATGGGAACTGGTGGACGGAGCGATCGTGGTCCGTGGGCAGACGAAGTGGTGGCATGACCGGGTGCGCAACGAGCTGTACTCGGCGCTTCGGGGGGCTCGGGTCGAGCCCTATGTCGCGGACGCCGAGAGGTGCGTTCTGTTCGACGAGTACACCGTCCTCCTGCCCGATGTCGTCGTCTTCGACAAGACCGGCTTGAACGTGTTCGAGCTGGAGTGCACTCCGCCCGAGTCGGTAGTCCTGGCCGTTGAGGTGGTGTCGCCCGGCTCACGTGTCATGGACCGCTTCAGCAAGCCCGGAATGTACGCCGAGAAGGGCATCCCCTCCTACTGGCGTGTCGAGCGCGGTGACGACGACCTGCCCGTCGTCCACGAGTTCCGGCGTGACGAGTTGCAGGGCGTCTACCTCCCCGTCGCCGTGCACGAAGGGTTGCTCCGCACCGAGCTGCCGTTCCCCGTCGAGATCGACCTCAAGCAGTTGGTGGAGCTCTGAGCCTTATCCTTGGCGGGTGAGCACCACCGAACCCACCTCTGACGGCCACCTGCTGGGAGCCGCCGACATCCGTGCGCTGGCCGAGGCGTTCGGCGTGAAGCCGACCAAGCAGCGCGGGCAGAACTTCGTCATCGACGGGAACACCGTGCGGCGGATCGTCCGGGCGGCGGGGGTGACGGACGAGGACGCGGTGGTCGAGGTCGGGCCGGGGCTCGGGTCGCTGACGCTGGCGCTGCTGGAGGTGGCGCGGCACGTCACGGCGGTGGAGATCGACCCGGTGCTGGCCCGGCACCTGCCGGACACCGTCAAGGGCCGGATGCCCGCCAAGGCGGACGGCTTCGACCTGGTGCTCAGCGACGCGATGGAGGTCACCGAGCTGCCCGGCCCCGCGCCGACCGCGCTGGTGGCGAACCTGCCGTACAACGTCGCCGTCCCGGTGCTGCTGCACATGCTGGAAACCTTCCCCAGCATCGAGCGCACCCTGGTGATGGTGCAGAGCGAGGTCGCCGACCGGCTCGCCGCCAAGCCCGGCAACAAGGTGTACGGCGTGCCGTCCGTGAAGGCCAACTGGTACGCGGACGTGAAGCGCGCCGGGGCGATCGGCCGGAACGTGTTCTGGCCCGCGCCGAACGTCGACTCCGGCCTGGTCTCGCTGATCCGCCGCGACCCGCCGGTCACCACCGCCACCCGCCGCGAGGTGTTCGCCGTGGTCGACGCCGCGTTCGCGCAGCGCCGCAAGACCCTGCGGGCCGCCCTCGCGTCCTGGGCCGGCTCACCCGCCGCCGCCGAGGAGGCGCTGCGCGGCGCCGGCATCGACCACACGCTGCGCGGCGAGATGCTGACGGTGGAGCAGTTCGCCGCGATCGCCGAGCACAAGCCGAAGTCCCAGCCCCAGGAGCAGTGATGGTCACCGTCCGCGTCCCCGCCAAGGTCAACGTGCAGCTCGGCGTCGGCGGGGTCCGTCCCGACGGCTACCACGACCTGGCGAACGTCTTCTTCGCCGTCGCGCTCGGCGACCAGGTCACCGCCACCCCGGGCGAGGGCGTCACGCTCAGCTGCACCGGGCCGGACGCGGCCGCCGTCCCGCTCGACGACAGCAACCTGGCCGCCCGCGCCGCCCGCCTGCTCGCCGCCCACCACGGCCTCGCCGACCCGGGCGTGCACCTGCACATCGACAAGGCGATCCCGGTGGCCGGCGGCATGGCCGGCGGCAGCGCGGACGGTGCCGCCGCGCTGCTCGCCTGCGACGCGCTGTGGGGGCTGGACACCCCGTTCGAGACCCTGCTCGCACTCGCCGCCGAACTCGGCTCCGACGTCCCGTTCGCGCTGCTCGGCGGCGTCGCGCTGGGCCGCGGCCGGGGCGAGCTACTGGAACCGCTGCCGGTCACCGGCATCTTCCACTGGGTGTTCGCGGTCGCCGACGGCGGACTCTCCACCCCGGCCGTCTACCGTGAGTGCGACCGCCTGAGGGAAGAAGCCGGCCTGGGATCGTCCGCCGCTGACATCCCGGACCCGGACGCCGACCCCGCCCTGCTCGCCGCCCTCGCCGCCGGCGACCCCGTCGCCCTCGCCGCCGCCCTCACCAACGACCTGCAGGCCGCCGCCGTCTCGCTGCGCCCCTCGCTCGCCGCCACCCTGCGGGCCGGCACCGAGGCCGGCGCCCTGGCCGCCCTGGTCTCCGGCTCCGGCCCCACCTGCGCCTTCCTCGCCAAGGACGCCGACGCCGCCACCACCCTCGCCGCCGCCCTCCGCACCTCCGGCACCTGCCGCACCGCCCACCCCACCCACGGCCCGGTCCCGGGCGCCCAGGTGGTCAGCGCACCCAGGCCTTGAACGCCTCGGTGTCCAGGGTGATCCCGACCGGGTCGGGCAGCACGGCGGGCTTGCCGAAGGGCCGCCGCACCAGGCTCACGTACTGGCCGTCCTCGGGCTCGCTGTGCACCAGCACCTCGCAGCTGTCCCGGTCGACCAGCAGGTAGACCGGGATGCCGGTCTCGGCGTAGGCCCGCGGCTTCTCGTCCCGGTCGCGGCGGTCGGTGTCGCTGTCGTACGAGGTCACCTCGACGACCATGACGACCTGGTCGGGGTCGGCCCACTCACCTTGGCCGGCGAAGTTTCCGTCGGGGGCGAGCACGCCGTCCGGCTTGGCGTTGCCCTTGCGGTAGGTCTCCACCCGCAGGCCGCGTTCGGGGTACAGCCACAGGTCGGGGCGTTGCTGCATGCACTGCTTCATCACCCAGCGGATGATCTCGTCGTGGTCGCCGTCGGGCACCGCCTTGACTCCGATCCGTCCGTGGATGAACTCCATCCGGACACCCTCGCGCTCGGCCGCCAGCGCGATGCGCTCGAACTCCTCGGCCAGCATCTGCGGCCGGTTCTCCACCGCCGTCATCACAACCTCCGGCTCACCGTCGTGGTCCTCGCACGGTACCGCGCCGCGGCGACGGGCAGGGAGACGACGGGCGCCCGCCGTCCGCCGTGCGCGGGTGGTGGTTCAGACCTCTGCTTGACCTGGAGCGCGCTCCGGGTTCCAGACTCGTGGACGCGGCCCGCACCGGGCGGGTCGCGGAGACGAGGGGAATCCCGGCCATGCGCAAGCGCACCATCGGTACCGATCCGCGGACCCGGCGCGAGGTCAGCGTGCTCAGCCTGGGGGCGATGCTGTTCGGCACGCTCACCGACGAGGCGACCTCCTTCGCGGTGCTGGACCGGTACGTCGAGGCGGGCGGCACGTTCGTCGACACCGCCAACAACTACGCGTACTGGCAGGACGGCAGCCAGGGCGGCGTCAGCGAAGAGGTGATCGGGCGGTGGCGGGCCAGTCGCGGGATCACCGACGAGGTGGTGATCGCCACCAAGCTCGGCGCCCGCCCGAAGGCCCCCGGCACCGGGTTCGTCGAGAACGGCGAGGGCCTGTCCGCCGAGGTGATCCGGACCTCCTCGGAGGCCAGCCGGAAGCGTCTCGGCGTCGACAAGCTCGACCTGCTGTACGCGCACATCGAGGACCGGACGGTGCCGCTGGCGGAGACCGTGCACGCGTTCGGGGAACTGGTGAACGAGGGGACGGTCGGCCTGCTCGGCGTCTCCAACCACTGGTCCTGGCGGGTCGAGCGGGCCCGCAACCTCGCCGCGCAGGCGGGCCTGCCGGGGTACGAGGTGCTCCAGTACGGGCACAGCTACCTGCGGCGGCGCGGTGACCTGCCCGGCCTGACCTGCGCGGACGGCGACCAGGCCGCCGTCCAGGGCGACCTGATCACGTACCTGAAGGAGAGCCCGGAGCTGACCCTGGTCGCCTACTCGCCGCTGCTCGGCGGCGGCTACGTCCGGGCGGACAAGCCGCTCGGCCCGTCCTTCGACCACGCCGGCACCCCCACCCGGCTCGCCGCGCTCGACACCGTGGCCCGGGAGACCGGCGCCACCCGCAACCAGGTCGTGCTGGCCTGGCTGCTCGGCGGCGAACTCCCGGTCATCCCGCTGGTCGGCGCCTCCTCGGTGGCGCAGCTGGACGAGAGCCTGGCCGCGCTCGACCTGGAACTGACCGCCGAACAGCGGGCGTTGCTGGACGCCGCCCGGTAGGACGGGGAGCACGGCCGCGCGGCACTAGGCTGGAGGTTCGTTACAGCCCCTTCCTCAGGAGTGCAGCTTCGTGGCCGTCAACCTCGCCACCATCGAGTCCGTCACCAAGGTGTACGGCACCAGGGCCCTGCTGGACGGGGTCAGCCTCGGCGTCAGTGAGGGCGACCGGATCGGCGTGGTGGGCCGCAACGGCGACGGCAAGACGACGCTGATCCGGATGCTGGCGGGGCTGGAGGAGCCCGACAGCGGGCGGGTCACCCACTCCGGCGGGCTGCAGATGGCGGTGCTCACCCAGCACGACTCGCTGGACCCGGAGGCCACCATCCGGCACGAGGTGATCGCCGACCGGGCCGACCACGAGTGGCTGGGCGACGCCCGGATCCGCGACATCATCCAGGGCCTGTTCGGCGGCCTCGACCTGCCGGGCTTCCCGAACGGCCTGGACACCGTGATCGGCCCGCTCTCCGGCGGCGAGCGCCGCCGGATCGCGCTCGCCAAGCTGCTGCTCGGCGAGCCCGATCTGGTGGTGCTGGACGAGCCCACCAACCACCTCGACGTCGAGGGCATCGCCTGGCTCGCCAAGCACCTGCAGAACCGCCGCTCCGCGCTGGTCTGCGTCACCCACGACCGGTGGTTCCTCGACCAGGTCTGCACCCGGATGTGGGACGTCCAGCGCGGCGAGGTCCGGGAGTACGAGGGCGGCTACTCGGACTACGTGTTCGCCCGCGCCGAGCGCTCCCGGATCGAGGCCACCGAGGAGCAGAAGCGGCAGAACCTGGCCCGCAAGGAGCTGGCCTGGCTGCGCCGCGGCGCCCCGGCCCGGACCTCCAAGCCGCGCTACCGGATCGAGGCCGCGAACGCGCTGATCGCGGACGTGCCGGAGCCGCGCGACAAGTCCGAGCTGATGAAGTTCGCCAACGCCCGCCTCGGCCGCACCGTCTTCGACCTGGAGGACGTGACCGTCAAGGCCGGCGACAAGCTGCTGCTGGAGCAGCTGACCTGGCAGCTCGGCCCGGGCGACCGGATCGGCCTGCTCGGCGTCAACGGCGCCGGCAAGACCTCGCTGCTGCGCGCCATGCAGGCCGCGTACGCGACCGAGGGCGACGTGCAGCCGGCCGGCGGCGTGATCAAGGTCGGCAAGACCGTCCGGCTCGCCTACCTTTCCCAGGAGGTCGCCGAGCTCGACCCGGCCACCCGGGTGCTGCAGGCCGTCGAGCAGGTCCGCGGCCGGGTCGACCTCGGCAAGGGCCGGGAGATGAGCGCCGGGCAGCTGTGCGAGCAGTTCGGCTTCGGCAAGGACAAGCAGTGGACGCCGGTCGGCGACCTCTCCGGCGGCGAGCGGCGCCGGCTCCAGCTGCTGCGGCTGCTGATGGACGAGCCGAACGTGCTGTTCCTCGACGAGCCCACCAACGACCTCGACATCGAGACCCTCAACCAGCTGGAGGACCTGCTCGACGGCTGGCCGGGCTCGATGGTGGTGATCAGCCACGACCGGTTCTTCATCGAGCGCACCACCGACACCTGCTACGCGCTGCTCGGCGACCGCCGGATGCGGATGCTGCCGAACGGCGTCGACGAGTACCTGGAGCGCCGCACCGCGATGGCCGAGGCCGCCGCGGCCGCTGCCGCCGCCCAGGTCCCGGCCGCCGCCGCGGACCCCTCCGGCCTCTCCGCCGGCGACCTGCGGGCCGCCAAGAAGGAGATGCAGAAGCTGGAGCGGCAGATCGCCAAGCTGGACCAGCAGGAGTCCAAGCTGCACACCCAACTCGCCGAGCACGCCGCCGACTTCTCCAAGGTCGCCGAGCTGGACGGGCAGCTGCGCAAGGTCCGCGAGGAGAAGGAGGAGCTGGAGCTGGCCTGGCTGGAGCTGGCCGACCAGGTCTGAGCGCTCACCCCGCCAGCAGCTGGTCAAGCTCGTCGGCGGCCCGGGCCAGCGCGCTGCGGTCCGGGTCGTGCGGGCCGGTCGGCCGCTCGGTCCGCCCGGCCGGCGGCCGGTGCGCCCGGGCCGCCCCGGTCAGCCGGTCCAGCGCGTCCAGCACCCGTGCCACCACGGCCGGTTCGGGCTCCCGCCCGCCGTAGCGCAACTGGGCGGCGTACGCGGCCACCGCCCCGGACAGCCGCTCCAGGGCGGCCGTCGCGGGCAGCCACCGCTCGGCCAGCCGCCCGGCCGGCGGCGGCTCGGACAGGCCCAGGGCCACCTGCTGCCGGGCGTCCGCCAGCGCCCGGTACGCCGTCCGGCGCAGCCACACCTGGGCCACCGGCTCGTCCCGGCCCGCCACCACCGAGGCCAGGTAGGCGCGGACGGCCGCGGCGGCGGCCACGATGCCCGGCTCGATCCGGTGCGGCGGGCGCTCCGGCCACAGCAGGTAGCCGAAGACCAGCACGATCGCACTGGCCAGCACGGTGTCCAGCACCCGGGGCCAGAACTCGGCGGCCCCGCTCCCGCCGCCGAGCTGCACCAGCAGCAGCGCCACCGGCGTGATCACCGCGGTGTTCAGCCCGTAGTGCGCGGCCGCCGAGTACGGCAGCAGCGCCACGCAGCCCGAGACGACCGCCGCCAGCACCCAGGAGTCGGTGGTCAGGGCCAGCAGCACCGCCGTCACCGCGACGCCCAGCACCGTGCCCAGCGCCCGGCTGACGGCGCGCTGGAACACCGAGCCCAGGTCCGGCTTCAGGACGAACGCCACCGTCATCGGCACCCAGTAACTGCGCTCCAGTGTCAGCCCGTTGACCACCGCCTCGGCGACCGCCACGCACAGCGCCACCCGCAGGCCGTAGCGCACCGAGCCGCGGGAGAGCAGCCGGGCCCGCAGCCGCCACGGGTCGGGCGGCGGCGGGGCGGCGGTGCCCAGCGCGGCCGGGCGGCCCGCCACGGTGTCGGCGGCGGCCCGCAGCGCGGTGTCGAAGGCCGTCCGGGACGGGGTGTCCGGCACCCAGTCCGGATACCGCGGCTCGGGGCCGCCGGTGATCTGCGCCGCCAGCCGGACCGGCAGCTCCGCCACCTCCGGCGGCACCGGCCGCCAGGCCCAGAGCAGCCCCGCCGCGGCCTCGGTCGCGCCGAGCGCCGCCTCGTACGAGCGCCGCAGCCGGCCCAGCCGCTCCGACTCGGCCCGGCCCGGCCGGAGCGGCGGCAGCAGGTCCTGCAGGTGGTTGAGCCGCCCGGTCAGCAGGCGGCGGGCCGCCGGGCCCTCCGCGGTGCCGAGCGCGGCCAGCAGGCCGCCGAGCGCGGTGTAGACGTCGGCGAGGGCCCGGGCGCGCGGATCGGTCCGGACGTCGGTGCGGTAGCGCAGGCCCAGCAGCAGCACCAGGGCCGCGCCGCACGGCAGCATCGCGGGCGCCGCCCACCACGGGTGCGGCAGCGCCATCCCGCCGCCCAGCGCGGCCGAGACCAGCAGCAGCATCCCGGCCGCCGAGCCGCGCGGGCCGGTCGCGGAGAGCGCCCCGCCCGCGAAGCCGACGACCGTCAGCGCCGCCCCGGTCGGCAGGCCGCCCGCGCCGGCGTGCTGCAGGCCCGCCCCGATCAGCATCCCGCCGGTGGACGCGGCCAGCGCCAGCCCGATCCGCGGCGCCCGCAGCCGCAGCGGCTCCACCCGGTCGTTCATCGTCGCGTGCAGCGCCCCGAGCGCCGCGAACACCCCGAGGTCCAGCCGCCCGCCCAGCAGCCCCGCGAACAGCGGCACCGCCGTCCCCAGCGCGGCCCGCACCATCGGCCCCCACGCCACCGCCGGCCGGCTCGGCCGCAGCGCCAGCGCCCACCAGGCGGACCCCGTCCGGGGAGCACGACCGCGGCCGGGAGCTGACACAGGATCACGCGCCTTCGCTGCAATGGAGTTCGCGGCTGCTGGGCGACATTGCACGGCAGATCGGGTCTTCTCGGGCAGTTTAGCCCTCCGACCTGGCGGAAGCGGATTTCCCAACGGGTCGGGCGAGCATGTAATGTCTTCCTCGTCGCAAGGGGAAGCCGCGAGGTGGAACCGAGCAACAAGCCCCTATAGCTCAGTCGGTAGAGCGTCTCCATGGTAAGGAGAAGGTCTGCGGTTCGATTCCGCATGGGGGCTCGGAACCAGAAGGCTCCGCCGTGAGGCGGGGCCTTCCGCGTTTTCCCGGAGGGTCCTCTGGCGGGCCGGGCGATTGTGCGCTGTGATGGTGCGTCGGTCGGTCGGCCGGACCGGGGAGGTGGCGGGGATGAGTGCGCGGCTCGTGGTGGCGGACGACCACCGGTTGATGGCCGAGGCCCTGGGGTCCGCCCTGCAGCAGCGCGGGCACCGGGTGCTGGGCGTCGGATCGCCGTGCGCCGGAGTGCTCGACCTGGTCGCGGGACGCCGCCCCGAGGTCTGCCTGCTCGGCACCGGGGACCGGCCGGAGGACCCGTTCGAACCGCTGCGCCGACTGCGCCGGGAGCGGCCGGAGATCGCCGTCGTGGTGCTCGGCCCGCTGGGCGCGCCGGCCCGGGTGGCGGCGGCGTTCGCCGCGGGCGCGGTCGGCTACGTGCGCAGTGACGAGCGGATCGACGTGGTGGACCGGGCGATCGCCCGGGTGCGGGCCGGGGAGGCAGCGGTCGCGGTCGACGTGCTGCGGGCCGCCTTCGACCACCTGCTGTGGCCGGTCGCCGAGCCGGACGACGAGGCGGTCCGGCTGCTGCGCCTGCTCACCCGCCGGGAGGTCCAGGTGCTGGCACGGATCGCGGACGGCGAGGACACCGCGGCGATCGCCGCCGCCATGCGGATCGCCCCGTCCACCGCCCGGACGCACGTGCAGCGGGTGCTCACCAAGCTGGGCGCGCGCTCCCGACTGGAGGCGGCGGCGCTCGCCGCCCGGACCGGCCTGCTCGACCAACTGGCCTGAGAACCAGGGAACTTGCAGGCACGCGGACGGGAGAGATCAGGGGCCCGGGGAACGGCGGGGCCGAGAGGCTTCGGGTCGGGGCACGGTGGGGCGCGACGGGGCTGTCGCCGAGGACCTCCGACCCGGAACGGGGTGGCGCCCAGCGGCCCGTCGGACACCGGCCCCTCGGCTCCGCCGTTCCCCGGGCCCCTGACGGGGCTTCGCTCCTCGGGCTCGGAAAGCCTCGGGAAACTGCCGGTTCAGGCGGATGTCCTATGCTCCGGACCAGGAACACCTGAATGTCGCGGAGGTCGAGGGCATGAGCAAGTACCTGGTCACGGGCGGAGCCGGCTACGTGGGGAGCGTGGTGGCGGCGCACCTGCTGGAGGCCGGCCACCAGGTGACGGTGCTGGACGACCTGTCCACCGGGTTCGCCGAAGGGGTGCCGGACGGCGCCGAGTTCGTCCGCGGCCGGATCCAGGACGCCGCCGACGTGCTCGACCCCTCCTTCGACGGCGTGCTGCACTTCGCCGCCTCCTCGCAGGTCGGCGAGTCGGTGGCCGACCCGGAGAAGTACTGGCGCAACAACGTCGCCGGTTCGCTCGAACTGGTGACGGCGATGCGCAAGGCCGGCGTGGGCCGACTGGTCTTCTCCTCGACCGCCGCCGTGTACGGCGAGCCGGAGGAGGTGCCGATCAAGGAGACTGCGCGCACCTCGCCGACCAACGCCTACGGCGCCACCAAGCTCGCCGTGGACCACCTGATCACCTCCGAGGCGATCGCCCACGGCCTGGCCGCCGTCAGCCTGCGCTACTTCAACGTGGCCGGGGCGTACGGCCGTTACGGCGAGCGGCACGACCCGGAGTCGCACCTGATCCCGCTGGTGTTCCAGGCCGCGCTCGGGCAGCGCCCGCACATCTCGGTGTTCGGCGAGGACTACCCGACCCCGGACGGCACCTGCATCCGCGACTACATCCACATCGCCGACCTGGCCGAGGCGCACCTGCTGGCGATCGCCGCCGCCAAGCCCGGCGAGCACCTGATCTGCAACCTCGGCAACGGCACCGGCTTCTCGGTGCGCGAGGTGATCGAGTCCGTCAAGCGGGTCACCGGCCGGGAGATCCCGGTCCAGGTGGCCGGCCGCCGCCCCGGCGACCCGGCCGTCCTGGTGGCCGCCGCGGACCGCGCCCGGGACGCCCTCGGCTGGGTCCCGAAGCGCCCGAACCTGGACGAGATCGTCGCCGACGCCTGGGAGTTCACCGTCGCCCACCGCGCCTGACCTGCCCGCTCCCGAGCCCGGCCCCGACCCCCGAAGTCCCTGTGTACAGGAACTTCACCAAACCCCCACGCCGCCCGGGCGTCCGCCCGTACGCTGAGTGCGGCACCGGTGGGGGTCGGGCCACGAGCAGGGGGGCAAGGACGAATGGGGCGGATTCGCGTCCTGGTGGTCGACGGCCACCGGATCTTCGCCGAGGCGCTGGCGACCGCACTGGCCGCCGAACCCGACGTGGACGTCGGGGCGGCGGGCAGCGCGGCAGCGGCCGAACGCGCACTGGAACGGGCGGCGACCGAACGCCGCCCGTACGACGTGGTGCTGATCGACGTCGACCTCGGCGCCACCCCGGCACCCGCCCGCCCGACTGTGGTGCCGCCGCCCCGGAGCGTCCCGGCCGGGCCCCAGCAGCGGCCCGCGGCAGCACCGCTGACGGTCCATCAGCTGCCCGCCGAGGGCCGGCCGCTGCCCGACGGCACCGCACTGGTCGCCCGGGTCCGCCGGGCCCACCCGGAGCTGCGCGCCGTGGTGCTGGCCGCCGCCGACGACCCGCAGCGGGCCGCCCGCGCCCTCCAGGCCGGCGCCAACGGCTGGGTGGCGCGCGAGAGTTCGCTCGGCGCGCTGATGGCCGTGGTGCGCGGCGTGCTGCGCGACGAGACCCACCTGCCGCCCGCGCTGCTGACCGGCGTGATCCGCGAACTCACCTCCGCCCGCCGGGACCGCTCGGAGAGCGAGCGCCTGGTCGCCGCGCTCACCCCCCGCGAGGAGGAGGTACTGCGCTGCATGGTGGCCGGCCTCGGCCGGCAGGCGGTCGCCGAGCGGCTGTTCCTCTCCCCGCACACCGTCCGCACCCACATGCAGAACGTCCTGGGCAAGCTGGGGGTGCACTCCACGCTCGCCGCGGTCGCCGTCGCCCGTCGGGCCGGGATCGCCCCCTCCGAACCCCCGGGTCCGTTCCCCGCGCCCGTCCCCCCGCCGACCGTCGCCTCAACCACAGGCCCCGGCGCGGGCTGACCGAGCCCCGCCTTCCCGCACGTTCCACTCCGTGAGTCGAGTCAGGGATACCGGAGGACAGATGTCGCCGCACCCCACTGCCGCACGCCCCGAAGCGTCAGGTGTTCGCACGCCCGCCCAGCGGACCGGCTCCACCGGCCTGCGCACCCTCGTGGTCGGGGGCGGGGCCGCCGGAACCGCGCTGGTCCGCGACCTGGGCCGGACCCCGGAGTTCGGGCTCGTCCCGGTCGGGGTGCTCGACGACGACCCGGGCAAGGCCGGGCAGGAGGTCTCGGGCAGTCGCGTGCTGGGCCGCCTGGCCGACCTCACCCACCTGGCCCTGGCCCACCGCGCCCAGGTGGTGGTGCTCGCCATCCCCGGCCTCCCGCACCAGCGGGTCCGCGAACTCGCCACCGCCGCCGCCGCGGCCGGCGCCGCCGTCCGCTACCTGCCGTCCTTCCTCTCCGCGCTCCGCCGCGAGGTGGTCGGCTCCGACATGCGCACCCTGGACGTCAACCGGCTGATCGGCCGGCACGAGGTGCACGTGGTCTCCCCGGACGTCCGCACCGTCATCGAGGGCCGGCGCGTCCTGGTCACCGGCGCGGGCGGCTCGATCGGCAGCGAACTCTGCCGCCAGGTCCAGGCGTTCGGGCCGGCCGCGCTCTACATGCTCGACCACGACGAGTCCAACCTGCACCGGCTCCAGCTCGACATCTGGGGCGAGGCGCTGCTCACCGACGAGTCCCTGGTGATTGCCGACATCCGGGACCGCCCCCGGATCCAGCAGATCTTCCGCGACCTCCGCCCCGACGTGGTCTTCCACGCCGCCGCGCACAAGCACCTCCCGCTGCTGGAGCGCCACCCCAGCGAGGCCGTCAAGTCCAACGTGCTCGGCACCGACCACCTGGTCGAGGCCGCGCTCGCCACCGGCGTCGAACGCTTCGTGCTGATCTCCACCGACAAGGCCGCCGACCCGACGTCCGTGCTCGGCGCGAGCAAGCGGCTCGCCGAGCTGATCGTCCAGGCCAACGCCCGGGACGCCCGCAACCTCGGCACCGGGGTCTTCGCCGCCGTCCGCTTCGGCAACGTGCTCGGCTCGCGCGGCTCGCTGCTGTCCGTGCTGGAGGAACAGCTGCGCAGCGGCGGGCCGGTGACGGTCACCCACCCCGACGTCACCCGCTTCTTCATGACCATCGAGGAGGCCGTCGGCCTGGTCCTGGAAGCCGGGCGGATGGCCGAGGGCGGCGAGGTCTTCGTCCTCGACATGGGCGAGCCGGTCCGGATCGTCGACCTGGTGCACAACTTCGCCGAACAGGTGCAGCTCGGGGCGGACGAGGTCGAGATCCGCTACACCGGCCTGCGGGCCGGCGAGAAGCTGAACGAGGCGCTGTTCTCCGACGCCGAGGAACGCCTCCCCACCGTCCACCCCCGGATCTTCGCCACCGTCGCCGACCACGCGACCGTCCCCGAGGACCTGGCCGGCGGCCTCACCGGGCTCTACGACGCGGCGACGGTCAACTCCGACCCCGAAGTCCGCGAGCGCCTGGCGGCGCTGCTCCCCGGCTACCAGACCGCCCACCCGCGCACCCCGGCCCTGACCACTCCGTACCCGGACGGCTTCTGAAACCAGGAGGCTCGGGAGGGCAGAACCAGGGGCCCGGGGAAACTCTGCGGCAGACGCTGAGTAATCAGGGGCCCGGGGAAACTTTGCGGCACACGAGACGGCATTCAGGGGCCCGGGGAACGGCGGAGCCGAGGGGCTGATCGCCGGGACACAGTGGGGCGCTACGGGGCGTCGGCCAAAAGACCTTCGGCCCGAAACGGGGTCGGCGCTTCGCGGCCCGTCGGTCACCCGCCCCTCGGCACCGCCGTTCCCCGGGCCCCTGGAGCTTCGCTCCCAGGGCGGAGTTTCGCTCCCGGCGGGCCCGTGGAGCTTTGCTCCCGGAGGCTCAGCCTGCGCGGTCGAAGGGGGCGACCAACTGGCGGAGGAGGGTGGCGAGTTCGGTCTGCTGGGCGGGGGCGAGCTGGGAGAGGATCTCGCGTTCGTGGGAGAGCAGGCCGGCCAGTGCCTGGTCGGCCTTGTCGCGGCCCTCGTCGGTGAGCCGGACCAGGACGCCGCGGCGGTCGTCGGGGTCGGGGAGGCGGACGACCAGGCCCTTCGTGGTGAGGCGGTCGATCCGGTTGGTCATGGTGCCCGAGGTGACCAGGGTCTGGGTGAGGAGCTGACCGGGGGAGAGCTGGTAGGGGGAGCCGGCCCGGCGCAGGGCGGTGAGGACGTCGAACTCCCAGGGTTCGAGGCCGTGCTCGGCGAACGCGGTGCGCCGGGCCCGGTCGAGGTGGCGGGCGAGGCGGCTCACTCGACTGAGGACCTCCAGCGGGTCCACGTCGAGGTCGGGGCGCTCTCGGCGCCATGCTGCGACCAGGCGGTCGACCTCGTCCTCCATGACGATCAGTGTATCGGGGGTTGTGTCGATGTGAAGTCTCTTGACATCAAGAGATAACAAAGGAAGTCTTCGGCGCGACAGAGATATCTTGACGTCGAGATACTTCGGAGGTCCGCCGTGCCCGCCGCCTGGGACGCCGAGCAGTACCTGCGCTACGCCCGCGAACGCGCCCGCCCGATGGCCGACCTGCTCGCCCGGGTGCCCGAACTCCCGCCCGCGCCACGCATCCTGGACCTCGGTTGCGGCCCGGGGAACTCCACCGCCGCGCTCCGCCGCCGCTGGCCGGACGCCCGTTTGCTGGGGCTGGACAACTCGGCCGCCCTGCTGGCCGAGGCCCGGACGGCCGGCGAGCCGTCCGCGGAGTACCGGGAGCAGGACGTCACGGCCTACGACCCGGCGCCCGAGCACCCGGACCTGATCGCCTCCAATGCCGCCCTGCACTGGATGGACACCGACACCGCCGACCACCTGGAGCTGCTGCCGCGCTGGGCGGCGGCGCTGCGCCCCGGCGGGGTGATCGCCTTCCAGCTGCCGGGGAACTTCGCCGCCCCCAGCCACACCCTGCTGGCCGAGCTGCGCCGCGGCCCGCGCTGGCGCGACCGGCTGGCCGCCGCCCGCCCGGACGCCTCCTGCCACGCCCCGGAGCGCTACCTGGCGGCGCTGGCGGCGGCGGGCTGCACCGCGGACGTCTGGGAGACCACGTACCTGACCGTCCTGACGGGGGCGGACCCGGTGCTGGAGTGGGTCAAGGGCTCCGCGCTGCGCCCGGTGCTGGACCTGCTGCCCGAGGAGGCGGAGCGGGCCGCGTTCCTGGCCGAGTACGGGGCGCTGCTGCGCGCGGCGTACCCGGCGGGGGAGCACGGCACGGTGTTCCCGTTCCGCCGGGTCTTCGCGGTGGCGGTCAAGCAGTGAGCGGAGGACGGACGGTCCGTCAGTTCTTGCGGTCGCCGACCAGTTTGGGGTGCCGCTCCAGGCCCTCCAGGCCGTGCCAGGCCAGGTTGACCAGGTGGGCGGCGACCTCCGCCTTGCCGGGCTTGCGGACCTCCAGCCACCACTGGCCGGTCAGCGCCACCATGCCGACCAGCATCTGCGAGTACATCGGCGCCAGCCGGGCGTCGAAGCCGCGGGACTTGAACTCCAGGCCGAGGATGTCCTCGACCTGGGTGGCGATGTCGCCGATCAGCGAGGCGAACGAGCCGGTGGACTGGGCGACGGGGGAGTCCCGGACCAGGATCTTGAAGCCGTTGGTGGAGGTGTCGATGTAGTCCATCAGCGCGAAGGCGGCCTGCTCCAGCAGCTCGCGGGAGTGCCCGCCGGTGAGCGCGCCGGTGACCATGTCGAGCAGGAGCTGCATCTCGCGGTCGACGACCACCGCGTACAGCCCCTCCTTGCCGCCGAAGTGCTCGTAGACGACGGGCTTGGAGACCCCGGCGCGCTCGGCGATCTCCTCCACCGAGGTGCCGTCGTAGCCGCGTTCGGCGAAGACCGACCGGCCGATCTCCAGCAACTGCTCGCGGCGCTGCTTGCCGGTCATCCGCACGCGGCCGCTCCGGCCCCCGCCGCGTCGCGGGGGCTGCTGATGGCCGGCGCTGTCTCCGTTGGTCCCGTTCACCCCTCCATCATGCTGTAGGCGCTGACTCATGCGGCGCGGCGGGCGGCGATCCGCTCCGCGCCGGGCCAGCGGACGTCCCGGGCCCAACCCGCCTGCTCGAACCAGCGGATGATCCGGGCGGAGGAGTCGACCTGGCCGCGCAGCACGCCGTGCCGGGCCGAGGTGGGGTCGGAGTGGTGCAGGTTGTGCCAGGACTCGCCGCAGGACAGCACGGCCAGCCACCACACGTTGCCGGACCGGTCGCGGGACTTGAAGGGGCGCGAACCCACCGCGTGGCAGATCGAGTTGATCGACCAGGTGACGTGGTGCAGCAGCGCGACCCGGACCAGCGAGCCCCAGAAGAAGGCGGACAGCGCGCCCTGCCAGCTCCAGGTGACCAGGCCGCCGACCACCGGCGGAACGGCCAGCGAGATCAGCGTCCAGAGCCAGAACAGCCGGGAGATCGTCCTTATGGCCGGATCGCGGACCAGGTCGGGGGCGTAGGTGAGCTGCGAGGTCTGCTCCTCGTCGAACAGCCAGCCCATGTGCGCCCACCACAGGCCCTTGAGCAGCGCGGGCAGGCTCTCGCCGTAGCGCCAGGGGGAGTGCGGGTCGCCGTCCTTGTCGGAGTAGCGGTGGTGCTTGCGGTGGTCGGCGACCCAGCGCACCAGCGGGCCCTCGACGGCCATCGAGCCGGCCACGGCGAGCGCCAGGTGCAGGCCGCGGCCGGCCTTGAAGGAGCCGTGGGTGAAGTAGCGGTGGTAGCCGACGGTGATGCCGTGGCAGGTGAGGAAGTACATGAAGACGCCCAGCCCGGCGTCCAGCCAGGACAGCCCGCGGCCCCAGGCCACCGGGACGGCGGCGGCCAGTGCCAGGAAGGGCACCGCGATGAACAGGGCGAGGGCGACGCGTTCCAGGGGGCCCTGGCGCTCGCCGCCCCTGGTGGCGGAGAGCTGCTGGGGGATCGGGTGGTCCTCGGCGGCGCGCGGCGGCGCCTGCCCGGCCTCGATGGTCATGGCGCTTCCCGGGGGGAGGAGGGGTGGGGTGCGACGAGTACCTACGTCTGCGTAACTTACGGCATCGTAGGTAGTGCGGGCGGGGAAGCGGAAGAGGGCCCGGGCGCCGTGTCGCAGTGTTCGCCCGGCGGATTCCGACCGGTCGGCGCGCGGGGGCCGGGGCGTCGTTCGGGTGCCTTGACGGAAGGTGGTGGAGCTACGGGCCGTCAGCCCGTAGGCTGTGCTGGGCGCGGAGACGCGCTTTTCCGCCGTGGTGTAATGGCAGCACAGGGCCCTTTGGAGGCCTTTGTCTGGGTTCGAATCCTAGCGGCGGAGCCCGTTCCGACCGTTTCGGACGCTTTTCGTCCAGCTCGTCTCGGTATTCTCGGTGCACGCTCGTCCCGCATCGACCGAGGAGCTCCCCCGCGTGAGTGCCAACCAGCCCGCTGCCGTGATCGTGCTCGCCGCCGGCGGCGGCACGCGGATGAAGTCCAGGGCCCTGCCGAAGGTGCTGCACGAGATCTGCGGCCGCTCGCTGGTGGGCCACGCGGTCGCCGCGGCCGAGGAGTTGACGCCGGGTCAGCTGGTCGTGGTGGTCGGCCACCTGCGCGAGCTGGTCGAGGCGCACCTGGCCGAGCAGTACCCGGCGGCCCGCCCGGTGGTGCAGGAGCAGCAGAACGGCACCGGCCACGCGGTGCGCACCGCGCTGCAGGCGCTGGCCGCGGACGGCGTGAAGCTGGACGGCACCGTGCTGGTCACCACCGGCGACGCCCCGCTGCTGACCGGCGCCACGCTGGGCGCGCTGGCCGCCGCGCACGCCGAGCAGGGCAACGGCGTCACCGTGCTGACCGCGGTGGTCCCGGACGCCACCGGCTACGGGCGCATCCTGCGCGGCGCGGACGGCGCGGTCGCCGCGATCGTCGAGCACAAGGACGCCACCGCCGAGCAGTTGGCGATCACCGAGATCAACTCCGGGGTGTTCGCCTTCGACGCCGAGCTGCTGGCGCTCGCCCTCTCGCTGGTCGGCACCGACAACGCGCAGGGCGAGGAGTACCTGACCGACACCCTGGAGATCCTCCGCCGGGAGGGCCACCGGGTGGGCGCGGTGGTGGCCGCCGACCACCGGGAGATCGTCGGCATCAACGACCGGGTCCAGCTGGCCGAGGCCCGCCGGCTGCTGAACGACCGGCTGCTGGAGAACGCCATGCGGGCCGGCGTCACCGTGGTCGACCCCGCCTCCACCTGGTTCGACGTCCGGGTGACCTACGAGCCGGACGCGCTGGTCCACCCGAACACCCAGCTGCACGGCGCCACCCGGCTGGGCGAGGGCTGCGAGGTCGGCCCGAACACCACGCTGACCGACACCTCGGTCGGCGCCGGGGCCCGGGTGAGCAACACCACGGCCGAGCGCGCCGAGATCGGCCCGGAGGCCGTGGTCGGCCCGTACGCGTACCTGCGGCCCGGCACGAAGCTGGCCCGGAAGGCGAAGGCCGGCACCTACGTGGAGATCAAGAACTCCGAGCTGGGCGAGGGGGCGAAGGTCCCGCACCTGTCGTACATCGGGGACGCGACGATCGGCGAGGGCACCAACGTGGGTGCGGCGTCCGTCACAGTGAACTACGACGGCGTGGACAAGCACCGGACCGTCATCGGGGCGCACTGCCGCACCGGTTCGGACAACATGTTCATCGCCCCGGTGACGGTCGGTGACGGGGCCTACACCGCCGCCGGATCGGTCATCACCCATGACGTACCTGCGGGTTCGCTCGGCGTGGCCCGGGCCCAGCAGCGCAACATCGCGGGCTGGGTGGCCCGCAAGCGGCCCGGTTCCGCCTCCGCCCGCGCGGCCGCCGAGGCCGGTGGGACGGAGTAGCCGGGAGGGGTTGCCGGGGATCTTGAGGAGTGGTCCCCGGCCGCCGGTCGCGGCCCGGGGCGCGTAACCTGAAGTACACACGTGCGCCATCGGGCCTGCTCGGCCGTGCCCCGGCGTACTCACTCAGCGTTGCAGCAACCCGAGGAGACGGTGCAGTGAGCGGGATCACGACCTCCGGCGAGAAGAAGCTCAAACTCTTCTCCGGCCGTGCCCACCACGAACTTGCCGAGGAGGTCGCCCGGGAGCTGGGCACCGAACTCGTCCCGACCAAGGCCCTGGACTTCGCCAACGGCGAGATCTACGTCCGCTTCCTGGAGTCCGCCCGCGGCGCGGACTGCTTCGTGATCCAGAGCCACACGGCTCCGATCAACCAGTGGATCATGGAGCAGCTGATCATGATCGACGCGCTGAAGCGCGCGTCGGCCCGCAGCATCACCGCGATCCTCCCGTTCTACGGCTACGCCCGGCAGGACAAGAAGCACCTCGGCCGCGAGCCCATCTCGGCCCGCCTGGTCGCCGACCTGCTCCGCCAGGCCGGTGCCGACCGGCTGATGGCCGTGGACCTGCACACCGCGCAGATCCAGGGCTTCTTCGACGGCCCGGTGGACCACCTGTTCGCGCTGCCGATGCTGGCCGACTACGTGGGCGACCGCGTCCCGGACCGCTCCAAGCTGACCGTCGTCTCCCCGGACGC
This sequence comes from Kitasatospora sp. NPDC088134, assembly GCF_044741705.1. NCBI lineage: Bacteria > Bacillati > Actinomycetota > Actinomycetes > Kitasatosporales > Streptomycetaceae > Kitasatospora > Kitasatospora sp. NPDC088134. The sequence goes on from NZ_JBIUTD010000002.1 coordinate 49,180, forward strand.
CGGCCGGGTGAAGGTCGCCGACCAGTGGTGCGACCGCCTCGGTGCCCCGCTGGCGATCATCCACAAGCGCCGCGACATGTCGCAGGCCAACACCATCCTCTCCGCCGAGGTGGTCGGTGACGTCAAGGACCGGGTCTGCGTCCTGGTCGACGACATGATCGACACCGCCGGCACCATCTGCGCCGCCGCCGACGCGCTGTTCGACGCGGGCGCCGCCGACGTCATCGTCGCGGCCACCCACGGCGTGCTCTCCGGCCCCGCCGCGGACCGGCTGAAGAACTCCCGGGTCAGCGAGTTCGTGTTCACCAACACCCTGCCGACCCCGGCCCAGCTCAACCTGGACAAGATCACCACGCTGTCGATCGCCCCGTCGATCGCCGCCGCGGTGCGCGAGGTGTTCGAGGACGGCTCGGTCACCAGCCTCTTCGAGGGCGTGCACTGACCCCTCGTCGGACCCCGGTCGGCCCCCTGCTCCGCCCCGGAGCCGGGGGCCGATTTCACGTCCGCGCCATCGCCCGGTTAGGCTGGGGAGAATGCTCGGCGAGGGTAGCCCTTCACAAGGTGCTCCGTGATCGACGCGCGAGAACGATGCGCCTTGATCGAACCGCCGAGCGTCCCCCTGAAACACTGAGGGTGTGGCCCGGCGGTTCTGTCGTTCCTGCACCCCTTCGCCTTCCCGAGGAGCGCAGTCGTGTCCGAGATCCGCCTTGCCGCCGAAGCCCGCACCGAGTTCGGCAAGGGTGCCGCCCGTCGCGCCCGCCGCGCCGGCTTCGTCCCCGGTGTCGTGTACGGCCACGGCCACGCCCCGGTGCACCTGAACCTGCCCGGCCACGACCTGATGATGGCCCTGAAGACCCCGAACGCGCTGCTGGTCGTCCCGATCGACGGCAAGGACGAGTTCGTGCTGCCGAAGGCCGTCCAGCGCGAGGCCATCAAGCGCAACATCGAGCACGTCGACCTGCTGCTGGTCAAGCGCGGCGAGAAGGTCACCGTCGAGATCCCGGTCCACACCGAGGGCGAGCTGGCCCCCGGCGGCAACCTGATCGAGAACGTGCTGAACGCCCTCCCGGTCGAGGCCGAGGCCACCCACCTGCCCGAGGCCGTCACCGTCTCGGTCGAGGGCCTGGAGGCCGGTACCTCCATCACCGCCGGCGACATCACCCTGCCCTCCGGCGTGACCCTGGCCGTCGAGGCCGACACCGTCGTGCTGCAGGTCATCGGCGCCCAGGCCCCCGAGGCCGTCGAGGACGAGGCCGCCGGCGACGAGTCCGCCGAGGCCTGACCACCTCCCGCCCGCTGCCCCGGCCGTCCCGCACCCGCGTGGACGGCCGGGGCAGCGGCGTGTCCGGGACGGCGGCGGTACCGGGATGATGGCGGTACGGAGAACACCCGCGTGAGGAGCGGCATGAGCGAGTACGACGGCCCCTGGCTGGTGGTGGGCCTCGGCAACCCCGGCAAGGAGTACGCCCGCAACCGGCACAACATCGGCTTCATGGTGGTCGAACTGCTGGCGCAGCGGATGGGCGCCAGGTTCAAGGCCCACAAGAGCCGCGCCCAGGTCGCCGAGGGGCGGCTGGCCGGCCGGCGGGTGGTGCTCGCCGAGCCGATGACCTTCATGAACCTCTCCGGCGGACCGGTCACCGCGCTGCGCGACTTCTACAAGGTCCCGACCGCCGCGATCGTCGCCGTGCACGACGAACTCGACCTGGACTACTCGGCGTTGCGGCTCAAGCTGGGCGGCGGCGACAACGGCCACAACGGCCTGAAGTCGATCACCAAGTCGCTCGGGCCGGACTACTACCGGGTGCGCTGCGGCATCGGCCGCCCGCCCGGCCGGATGGAGGTCGCCGACTTCGTGCTCAAGGACTTCTCCGCCACCGAGCGCAAGGACCTGGACTGGTTCGTCGACCGGTCCGCCGACGCGGTCGAGGCGCTGCTCCAGGACGGCCTGGAGCGGGCCCAGCAGAACTACCACTCCTGACCCCCGGTGCACACCACGCTCCGTGCACAACGTTCATGCAACGCTTGCCCGGTGGAAGCTGACTGGGGGTCAGCAGCGGCCCCGGATCGGATACCGTCGGAGTCGGTCCACAAGGATTGAAGTGCCGTCTCTGGGGGTAAGGCCGTGATCCGGTCGAAGCGGATGGGCAAGGTCGTCGGAGGAGCCGTGCTGTGCCTGGCCGCCGGGGGGTGGGGCGCCGCGCCCGCCGCGGCCGCCGAACCCAGCGCCGGCCCCGAGCCCGCCGCCGCCAGGCTCGCCCCGCCCACCGGCTCGGTGGGCGCGGTCGGCGTGTACGCCGTCGGCGGCGGCCTGGTCGTGGCGGCCGGCGGCGCGGCCACCTGGCTGCGCAAGCGCAAGAAGGTCTGAACGCACTGCGGCCCGGCTCCCCGGAGGGAGCCGGGCCGCGGCCGTTCCGGGCGGGCCCCGGTCAGCCGGTGTTGCGCAGGCCCGCCGCGATGCCGTTCACGGTCAGCAGCAGCGCCCGGGCCCGCAGCGGGTCCTCCGGGCGGCCCGCCGCCACCTCCTCGCGCTGGCGGCGCAGCAGCGCCACCTGCAGGTAGGAGATCGGGTCCAGGTAGGCGTCGCGGACGTTGAAGGTCTGCTTCAACACCTCGTTGTGCTCCAGGAGTTCGCTCTCGCCGGTGAGCCGCAGCACCTCGCGCAGGGTCAGGTCGTGCTCGGCCACGATCTGGTCGAAGACGTGGTGCAGCTCGGCCGGGACCAGCTGCTCGACGTAGTGCCGGGCGATCCGCAGGTCCGTCTTGGCCAGCGTCATCGCGACGTTGGACAGGAAGTTGCGGAAGAAGTGCCAGTTGGCGTGCATCTCGTCCAGCACGTCGCCCAGGCCCGCCGCGCGGGCCGCCGCCAGGCCGGAGCCGACGCCGTACCAGCCGGGCACGATCTGCCGGGACTGGGTCCAGCCGAACACCCACGGGATCGCCCGCAGGCCGTCCAGGCCCGCGCCGGAGTCCGGGCGGCGGGACGGGCGGGAGCCCAGGTGCAGCGAGGCCAACTGGTCGACCGGGGTGGCGGCGAAGAAGTACTTCGGCAGGTCCTCCTGCTCGACCAGCGCCCGGTACGCGGTGTGCGCGGCCTCGGAGACCCGGTCCATCGCGGCGTCCCAGCGGGCCAGCTCCTCCGGAGCCTGCCGGGGCGCGGTGTGCAGCGCGGACGCGGCCAGCGTGGCGGAGAGGGTCAGCTCCAGGTTCTCCCGGGCCAGCGACGGCAGCAGGTACTTGTCGGAGATCACCTCGCCCTGCTCGGTGACCTTGATCTCGCCCTCCAGCGTGCCCCACGGCTGCGCGAGGATCGCCTCGTGCGAGGGGCCGCCGCCGCGGCCGACCGTGCCGCCGCGGCCGTGGAACAGCCGCAGCCGGATGCCGTACCGGTGCGCGACGTCGCGCAGCCGGCGCTGGGCCCGGTGGATCTCCCACTGCGAGGTGGTGATGCCGCCGAACTTCGAGGAGTCCGAGTAGCCGAGCATGACCTCCTGGATGTCGCCGCGCAGCGACACCAGCAGCCGGTACGACGGGTCGGAGAGCATCTCGTCCAGGATCCGGTCGGCCTCCTGGAGCTCGTCGGTGGTCTCCAGCAGCGGCACGATGCCGATCTTGGCGATGCCCGCGTGCAGGTCGATCAGGCCGGCCTCGCGGGCCAGCACCGCGGCCGCGAACACGTCGTCCGCGCCCTGGCACATCGAGATGATGTACGACTCGACGATCTCGTCGCCGAACCGCTCGAAGCCCTCGCGGATGGTGGTGAACACGCCCAGCGTCTTGGCACCCGCGGCGTCCAGCGGCGCCGGGGTCGGGGCCAGCGGGCGGCGCGAGCGCATCTCCTTCGACAGCAGGCGCTGGCGGTACTCGCGCGGCATGTCGGTGTAGCGCCACGCCTCCTCGCCGAGCCGGTCGAACAGCTGGCCCAGCGCGTGGTGGTGCGCCTCGGCGTGCTCGCGCACGTCCATGGTGGCGAGCTGCAGGCCGAATGCCTCGATGGTGCGGATCGCCCGGGCGAGGCGGCCGTCGGCGATCAGGCCGCCGCGGTGCGCCCGCAGCGAGTCCTGGATCAGCCGCAGGTCGGCGATCAGGTCCTTGGTGCCGACGTAGTCGCGGCCCGGGCTGGGCGCGGTGCCCGCGGCCAGCCGGTCCCGGGTGTTCTCCAGCTTGATCCGGACGCAGGTGGCCTTCAGCCGGTACGGCTCCTCGGCGTTCATCCGCTTGTAGCGCGGGCTCAGCTCCGGCAGGTGTGCCAGGTCGGCGTCCAGCGAGGCCAACAGCTCCTCCGAGGCCCCGGCGAGCCGCACCGAGGTGGAGAGCGAGGCGCGCAGGTCGTCGACCGCCTCCAGGGCGTCCTTGATGCCGTACTCGTGCTGCAGGTTGAGCACGTCCCAGGTGACCCGCGGGGTGACGTTCGGGTTGCCGTCCCGGTCGCCGCCGATCCAGGTGCCGAAGGTCAGCGGGCGCACGCCCTCGGGCAGCGTCAGCCCGACCCGGGCCAGCTCCTCGTGCAGCTCCTCCAGCACCTCCGGGACGGCGTCCCGGTACAGCTCGTCCAGGTAGTAGACGGCGTTGCGGGCCTCGTCGGTGGGCTCCGGGCGGGCGATCCGCAGCTCGTCGGTCTGCCAGAGCAGGTCGATCACCTCGGCGAGCCGGCGGTCCGCCTGGCGGCGGGCCGAGGTCTGCCGGGCGCTGTCGACCCGGCCGGTGGCGGCCTGCTCGCGGTGGATCCGCTCCAGCAGCTCGCCGATCCGGCGCAGCTTGTTCAGCACGCTGCGGCGGGCCGCCTCGGTCGGGTGCGCGGTGAACACCGGGCGCACCGCGAGGTTGGCCAGGGTGTCCGCCAGGTGCTTCGGGTCCGCCTCCTTCAGCTCGTCCACGGTCTGCGAGAGCAGCGAGCCCTCGCGGGCCCGGCGGGCCGCGAACTCCCGGCCGCGGTGCACCTGTTCGGTGACGTTGGCCAGGTGGAAGTAGGTGGAGAACGCCCGCACCAGCTTCGCCGCGGTGTCCAGGTCGATCTCGGCCAGCAGTTGCGCGGTCGCCTCGCCGTCGGTGCGGCTCAGCAGCCGCACCTGCTCGACCAGGCCCAGCAGTTCGGGGCCCTCCTGGCGCACGAGGGTCTCGCCGAGCAGGTCGCCGAGGCGGCGGATGTCCGCGCGCAGGGCGGCGTTCTCTGCTTCTGCGTCGGCGATCGGGGATGGGTTGTCCGCCGAGGTGGGGACCGGAGCGGTCACGGCTGGCTCCCTGTGGTGGTGGGGTTCGGCAACGGCTCTGCCATCACCGCGGTGCGGGTGACGGGTGCGGACCGCGCTGTCCGACGGGCAACAGCATAGGTGGCACGGGGTGCCAGAACGGAGAGGTGGCCGGATGCCGGACAGGTCGCGCGGTTTTCCCCGCCGCCCCCGTTTGTGCAGGTTTCCGCGCGGCCCCCCGCAGGGGGTTGCGTATCGTGGCCGCATGAGTGAGAAGCCGGCGGGGGACGGCGTGTGGTGGTGGGCGCGGCGACGCAGTGCGGTACTGGACGTGGGGCTGGCGGTGGTCTCGGGGCTGGAGTGCGCCTTCGGGGCGTACGGGCTGATCCAGGACCGGCTGCACCTGGGCGTCCCGGCCGCCGTGGTGTGCGTGGTGCTGGGGGCGCTCGCGGGGGCCTCGCTGCTGGTGCGGCGCCGGTGGCCGGTGCTGCCGGTGGTGGTGGCGCTGGTGTTCGTGCCCGGGTTCTTCGGCGTGGTGCTGCTGGTGGTGTCGCTGTACACGCTGGCGGCGACCTGGGAGTGGCCCTTGCGGCGCGGCCGGGTGGTCGGGCTCGCCGCGCTCGCCATGGTGGAGACCTTCGGGATGGTCTGGTTCGCCATGTCGGCGCCGCCGAAGACGCCGCCCGCCGAACCGCTGCCGCCGACCTGGGTGTACGCCGTGACGGCGGCCTTCGTCGCGGTCGGCATGGCGGTGGCCCCGGTGGTCAGCGGCCTGTACGTGGGCGCGCGGCGGCGGCTGGTGGAGTCGCTGAAGGACCGCGCCCAGGGCCTGGAGACGGAGCTGACGCTGCTGGCCGAGCAGGCCAGGGAGCGGGCCTGGCGGGCCCGGGCCGAGGAGCGCACCAGGATCGCCCGCGAGATGCACGACGTGGTCGCGCACCGGGTCAGCCTGATGGTGGTGCACGCCGCCGCGGTGGAGCGGATCGTCCCCAAGGACCCGGTGAAGGCCCAGCAGTCGGCGAAGCTGATCGGCGAGACCGGCCGGCAGGCGCTGGACGAGCTGCGGGAGATCCTCGGCGTGCTGCGGATGACCGAGCCGCGGGAGCAGGTGGAGGCCCCGGTCGGCGGCCTCGGTGAACTGCCGGAACTGGTCGAGCAGTCCAGGATCGCGGGCATGGCGGTGTCGCTGACCGTCAGCGGCGACCCGGCCGGGTACGCCGCCGAGGCCGAGCAGACCGCCTACCGGGTGGTGCAGGAGGGCCTGACCAACGCGCACAAGCACGCCGGCGGGGCCCGGGTGGCGGTGCTGCTGGCGTACGTGCCCAACGGGGTGCGGGTGTCGGTGGTCAACGACTGCCCGGGCGCGGACGGGGTGGCGCTGCCGAGCGGCGGCAACGGCCTGGTCGGCATGCGGGAACGGGTGCTGGCGCTCGGCGGGGCGTTCCACTCCGGGCCGGAGCCGGACGGCGGCTTCCGGGTCGAGGCGGTGCTGCCCTCCCGGCTGCGGCTGGCCCGCGAGCCGCTGGGCTGACGGGCCACTGGGCTGACCGGACGCCGGGCTGACGGGCCGTCAGCGGGGTCGGGGCCCCGGCGGTCAGTCCTCGGCGGTGCGCAGCCGGTGCGGGGCCAGACCGAGCACCAGGGTGGCGATCGCCCGGTCGACGCCGTGCCCGAGGAACCACTCGCCGGTGTGGTCGAGGCTGTAGACCCGGCCCTGCTCGTCGATGGCCAGCAGCGCCTGCCCGTGCAGCTCCTCGCCGAGCGGGGCCAGCCGGGTGTCCAGGGCCCGGCCCAGGTCGGCCAGCGCGCGCGGGGCATGCAGGCCGCACCGCGGGTCCAGCAGGAACGGCGTGCGGGCCAGCACCTGCCCCGGGCCCGGCACGTCGAAGGCCAGGCCGCCGAACTCGGCCCAGGCCTCGATCGCGGCCGGGAACACCGCGTGCTGCGGCTCCAGCGGGCCGCCGTGCGCGACCAGGGCGTCGGCCCACTGCTCGGCCTGCCGGATCTCCCAGCGGCCGGGGTGCCAGCCGGCCTGCTTGAGCGCGGCGGCGACGTCGGCCGGGAACCTGGGCCGGTTGCGGACGGTGCTGGCGTTCAGGGCGGGCTCCGTGGTTCGGGGACGGGGGACGTGCGGTGCGGCAGGACGCGTGCTGCGGCCGGCGGCGGGACGTGCGATGCGTGCAGTGCGGTGCGGTCAGCGGCCGGACGGTCCGACCTGCACGCTGGCCACGTTCAGATGATCCAGCAGCGGGCCGCAGGAGCGGCACGGCGGGGCGTGCGTGCCGTGCGCCGGGTCGCCCTCCTCGCGGATCCGCACCGTGGTCATCCGGGCCCCCTTGAGCGCCTTGCGGGCCTCGTGCAGCGTCATCGGCTTGCGCGCCGCCCGCTTCGACCGGGAGGCGTCCACCTGCGCCAGGTACTGCGACAGCAGCGCCGCCTCCGGGCAGCGGCCGAGGAAGCGCTCGCGCTTCTCCACCGGCAGCGCCGCCAGGAACTCGCCGACCAGCGGGTGCAGCATCGGGGCCGGCGCGGACTTCTCCCCGGCCAGCGTGTGCACCTCGCCGCCGCGCAGCGACAGCGCCGCGGCCACCGCGGGCAGCAGGCTGTCGCGCTGGTGCCGCAGCACCGGGGGCGGGCCCGACTCATCCATGACTGCTCCTCGGCTTCGGTGCGGCGCACCGGCAGTTCTCAGCTGCCGGGGGTCTGCTGACGGAGGGTGAAAACCCGCGGGCCGGACGGTCCACGGAGAGTGAATCCTCACCCCGGGACGTCCAGCCTGCCAAACCGCACCGACGCCCGCGGCGCCGGGGTCCGGACACGGGGCGCACGGAGGTGTACGGAGGGCCGAACCGCCGCCGCGCGCGCCCCGGGCGGCCGCCCCCGGTTTTGCCGATTGTCCCCCGACGGCCCCGGCCGGGCCGGTACCGTTCGAGCGACGCGGCGGCAAGGGGGGTCTTGCGATGGGGTCGAACGTCGTGGCGCACGAGGCGCCAGGGGAACACGTGCCCACACCGGGCAGCACCGAACGACAGCCCGACCGGCGGATCGGACTCGCGGTGGTCGGGGCCGGCTACTGGGGCCCGAACCTGGTCCGCAACGCCCAGCAGACCGCCGCCCTGCGGCTGCACTGGCTGTGCGACCTGGACGAGCAGCGCTCCCGCCGGGTCCTCGGCGAGTACTCCACGGTCGCCGCCACCACCTCCTTCGACGAGGTGCTGGCCGACGAGCGGGTGCAGGCGGTCGCCATCGCCACGCCCGCCGCCGCCCACCACCGGCTGGCCCGGGCCGCCCTGGAGGCCGGCAAGCACGTCCTGGTCGAGAAGCCGATCACCACCACCGTCGAGGAGGCCGCCGACCTGGTCGCCCTCGCCGAGCGGCGCGGCCTGGTCCTGATGTGCGACCACACCTTCTGCTACACCCCCGTGGTGCGGCGGATCCGCGAACTCGTGCACGCCGGCGAGCTCGGCGACGTCCAGTTCTTCGACTCGGTCCGGATCAACCTCGGCCTGGTCCAGCCCGACGTCGACGTGCTCTGGGACCTCGCCCCGCACGACCTGTCGATCCTCGACTTCGTGCTGCCGCCCGGCGTCGAACCGGTCGGCGTCAGCGCCCAGGCCGCCGACCCGATCGGCGCCGGCCGGGCCTGCGTCGCCTACCTGACGCTCCGGCTGTCCAACGGCGCGCTCGCGCACTGCCACGTCAACTGGCTCTCCCCGACCAAGGTCCGCACCACCATGATCGGCGGCTCCCGCCGCACCCTGGTCTGGGACGACCTCAACCCGCAGGCCCGGCTCGCGATCCACGACCGCGGCGTCGACCTCACCCCGCCCGACGAACTCACCGACGCCATCCGGCACCGCGCCCTGATCTCCTACCGGGTCGGCGACATGGTCGCCCCCGCCCTGGTCGAGCAGGAGGCGCTGCGGAACGTGATGGGCGAGTTCGCCGCCGCCATCACCGAGGGCCGGGCCCCGCTCACCGACGGCCGGGCCGGACTGCGCGTGCTGCGCCTGCTGCACGCCGCCTCCCGCAGCCTCGAACTCGGCGGCGCGACCGTCCCCGTGGACGCCACCGGCTCCGACACCGACCTGATCATCCGTCAACTCCACGCCCAAGCCCAGCAGAAGGCCGCCGCACGATGAACGCCGCTGTCCCCCTCGAAGGCTCCCGCTGCCTGGTCACCGGCGGCGCCGGCACCATCGGCTCCACCGTCGTCGACCAGCTCCTCGAAGCCGGCGCCCGCGAGGTGGTCGTCCTCGACAACTTCGTCCGCGGCCGGCTGGAGAACCTGGCGCACGCCCGGGAGACCGCCGCCCCCGGGCAACTGCGGGTGGTCGACGGCGACATCCGCGACCGCGCCCTGCTGCGCGAACTGCTCGCGCCCGGCACCGACGCGCTGTTCCACCTCGCCGCGATCCGGATCACCCAGTGCGCCGCCGAACCCCGGCTCGCCCTGGAGATCATGGTCGACGGCACCTTCGACGTGGTCGAGGCCGCGGCGGAGGTCGGCGTCGGCAAGGTGATCGCCTCCTCCACGGCCTCGGTGTACGGCCTCGCCGACACCTTCCCGACACCCGAGACCCAGCACCCGTACCACAACGACACCCTGTACGGCGCCGCCAAGGTCTTCAACGAGGGCCTGCTGCGCAGCTTCCACGCCATGCACGGCCTGGACTACGTCGCGCTGCGCTACTTCAACGTGTACGGCCCCCGGATGGACGTGCACGGCCGCTACACCGAGGTGTTCATCCGCTGGATGGAGCGGATCGCCGCCGGGCAGCAGCCGCTGATCTTCGGCGACGGCGCCCAGACCATGGACTTCGTCTACACCGAGGACATCGCCCGGGCCAACCTGCTCGCCGCGACCGCCCCCGTCACCGACCGGGTCTACAACATCGCCTCCGGCACCGAGGTCTCGCTGCGCGGCCTCGCCGACGCGCTGCTCGAAGCCATGGACTCCGACCTCGGCGTCGAGCACGGACCCGCCCGCGACACCGCCGGCGGCGTGGTCCGCCGGCTCGCCGACATCTCCGCCGCCGAGCGCGACCTCGGCTGGAAGCCGGAGCTGGGGCTCACCGACGGCCTCCGCAAGCTCGTCGCCTGGTGGCGCGAGCAGTAGCCGCCCGCCGGGCCGCGTGAGCAGGGGCGCGGGGAACCGCGCGGATCGGAAGGCTCCCGTCAGCAGGATCGCGCCGGGACGGGCCAGTTGCAGGTGGGCGCGACCCCCGACGCGAAGGAGTCCCATGTCCACCATCCCCGTCATGATCCCCTGGCTCGGCGAGGAGGAGGCCCGGGCCGCCGCCGACGCCGTCCGCTCCGGCTGGGTCGCGCAGGGCCCCCGGGTGGCCGCGTTCGAGCAGGCGTTCGCCGAGTCCACCGGCGCGCCGCACGCCGTCGCGGTCTCCAACTGCACCACCGCCCTGCACCTCGCCCTGATCGGGGCCGGCGTCGGCCCCGGCGACGAGGTGGTCGTCCCCTCGCTCTCCTTCATCGCCACCGCCAACGCCGTCACCTACGTCGGCGCCGTCCCCGTCTTCGCCGACGTCGACCCGGCCACCGCCAACCTCACCCCCGACACCGTCGCCCCGCTGCTCACCGACCGCACCCGCGCCGTGATCGCCGTCGACCAGGGCGGCGTCCCCGTCGACCTGGACGCGATCCGCACGCTGGTCGAACCGCGCGGCATCGCCGTGGTCGAGGACGCCGCGTGCGCCGCCGGCTCGCTCTACCGGGGCCGCCCGGCCGGCGCGGGCGCCGCGATCGCCGCGTACTCCTTCCACCCGCGCAAGCTGCTCACCACCGGCGAGGGCGGCATGATCACCCTCCAGGACGGCGAACTCGCCGCCCGGCTGCGGCGGTTGCGCGAGCACGGGATGAGCATCTCGGCCGCCGACCGGCACGCCGGCGCGGGCGGGGCGGGCGTGGTGGAGACCTACGACGAGATCGCCTTCAACTACCGGATGACCGACGTGCAGGCCGCGATCGGCCTGGTCCAGCTCGGCAAGCTGCCGGCCATGGTCGCCCGGCGGCGCGAACTCGCCGACCGCTACCGGGAGTTGCTCGGCCCCGAGCTGGCCGCCCGGCTGGTCGCCGACCCGGCGCACGGCAGCTCCAACTTCCAGTCGCTCTGGCTGCTGCTCCCCGAGGACGCCCCGGACCGGGGCGAGGTGCTCGGCCGGCTCGCCGCCGACGGCGTTTCCGCGCGGCGCGGCATCATGGCGGCGCACCTGGAGGCCCCGTACAAGGGGACGGCGCGGGCGCCGCTCCCTGTCACCGAGCTGATCACCTCGCGGTCGCTGATCCTGCCGCTGTACCACTCGCTGACCCACGAGCAGCAGGAGCAGGTGGTTTCGGCGCTGCTCGCGGCGCTGGGGCGTTGACGCGGGGGCGCACCCACCTGCAACCCGCTGTCCGTGCCGCGACCTTTCCCGCATTCTCCTTCCGCTTCGCGCAGTTCCTCGCGCCCCCGGTTTCACGCGTGCGCGTAGGCATCCGCGTCCCTGGCTCGAGCTTGAGAGGGTTCTTACTGTGACCGACATTCCGCTGGTCGACCTGCACGCCTCGCACGCCGAGATCGCCGACGAGGTCCGGGCGGGCTTCGAGGCGGTACTGGCGAGCGGGGCCTACATCAAGGGCCCCGACGTGGTGGCGTTCGAGGGGGAGTACGCGGCGTTCTCCGGGGTGCGGCACGCGGTGGGGACGGCGAACGGCACCGATGCGTTGGAACTGGCCTTGCGGGCAATGGAGTTGCCGCCCGGCGGGGGAGTGGTGCTGCCCGCGAACACCTTCGTGGCGACCGCGGAGGCGGTGGTGCGGGCCGGGCTGACGCCGGTGCTGGTGGACGTGGACGAGGAGCACCTGCTGATCGACGTCGAGCGGGCCGCCGAGCGGCTGGGGGACGCCGTCGCGCTGATGCCGGTCCACCTGAACGGGCAACTCGCGCCGATGGAAAGCCTGTTGGAGATCGCCGGGGGCCTACCGGTGGTGGAGGACGGGGCCCAGTCGCAGGGGGCGACCCGGCACGGGCGGGTCTCCGGCAGCTGGGGGCGGATCTCGGCGACCAGTTTCTACCCGGGCAAGAACCTCGGCGCGTACGGCGACGCGGGCGCGGTGGTCACCGACGACGCGGAGCTGGCGCGGGCCGTCCGGCTGATCGGGGACCACGGTTCGGCCCGGAAGTACGTCCACGAGCGGTTCGGGTTCAACTCGCGGATGGACACCCTGCAGGCCGTGGTGCTGCGGGCCAAGCTGCGCCGGCTCCCGGCCTGGAACGAGGCCCGACGGGCGGCCGCCGAGCGGTACGACAAGCTGCTCGGCGGTTTGGACGGGATCACCCTGCCGCATACCCTGCCCGGCAACGAGCACGTCTGGCACCTGTACGCGGTCCGGGTCGAGCGGGACCGCGACGGCGTGCTGGCGGCCCTCCAGGAAGCCGGGATCGGGGCCGGCGTGCACTACCCGGTGCCGGTGCACCTGCAGCCGGCGTTCCGGCAGCTGGGGCACGCGGAAGGCGCTTTCCCGGTCACCGAGCGGGCCGCCGGGCAGCTGCTCACCCTGCCGCTGTTCCCGCAGCTCACCGAGGGGCAGCAGGTCCGGGTCGCGGAGGCGCTGACCGCCGCGCTGCGCGGCCGCTGAGACCGTCCCGGTACCCGGCCGGGCGACAACCGGCCGGGTACCCACCGCGGCCCCGAACCCGGGAGGCCGTTGCCCTACGCTGGTCCCCGAGGATTTCGGCTTGAGCCAGTGGGGGACCACAGATGACGACAGGTCGGCCCGGCACCGCCGCTGCCGCCGTGCCCAACGCCGCGTACGCGGGCCAGGTGGTGCAGTTCCCGGACCCGGTCCGGGCCGAGCGGCACCCCCGCGGCGTGCGCATCGACGAGGCCGGGTACCCGGACTTCGCGCCGTACGCGGCGGCCGCCGCCGAGGTGGCCGACCCGCCGGAGGGCTTCGGCGTCGACGAACTGCGCCTGACCGACTACGTGTCGGCGAACGCCGCGCTGTACACCAAGGGCCACGAGCTCTGGGCCGACCTGGACACCGCCGTCGCCACCCCGCCCGGCTGGACCTGGCACCACGCCGTCGGCGGCGCCCCCGCCGGCTGGCGCCGGATGGAACTCGTCCCGGTCGAGGTCAAGGCACTGCTGCGGCACCACGGCGGCCTGTCCCGCTCCACCGCCGACCACACCCGGCGCGGCACCCGCCCGCTCCAGGAGCACCGCCCCGTCCACTTCTCGCTCACCAAGGACGGCGGCGACCCGCTGGTCGTCACCGAGGACCTGGTGCAGCGCGCCGAACAGCGCCTCGGCCACCCGCTGCCGGCCCCCTACCGGGACTTCCTGAAGCTCACCGGCGGCCGCGGCCCGGTCGGCGTCGCCCTGGACGTCGACCTCGGCCTGCTGGTCGACCAGCCGTTCCTCACCCTCAGCGAGGAGTACGGCACCCACGACCTGGTGTACGCCAACAAGTGCCTGCGCGACCACCTCACCAAGGACTACCTGGCCGTCGCCTACCTGCAGGGCGGCCTGCTCGCCCTCAAGGTGCGCGGCGAGCGGACCGGTTCGGTCTGGTTCCTGCCCTACGACGACGCCCGCGACGCGGGCGCCGAGGAGGCCCCCGAGCAGCGCGTGCAGCGCCTGCTGCTGCCCTGCGGCGACAGCTTCGACGCGTTCCTGCTGCGCCTCGCGGGCAGCCCCGCGGAGCTGGAGACCGTCGCCGAACTCATGGTGGACGGCGGCTTCGCCCGCGCCGTCCCGGTGAACTGACCGAACGACAGGGGTGGGACGAGACGTGGTGACCACGTACGCGCAGGCGCAGGAGACCGCCGAGGACTGGATCAACGCCGGGGTGCCGCGCTCGCAGCACCGCGAGGTGAAGGTCCGCGAGTTCGACCTCGGCTACGTCTGCTGGGCCGTCGACGGCAGCGAGACCGGTGGCGGCCCCGGCACCTCGCCGCGCCTGGTGATCGCCCGCGACAGCGGCGCCAGCACGCTCTGGCCGCCGCTGCCGGTCAACGAGGTGGTCCGGCAGTTCGAGGAGCTGTACGGCGCCCCGAGCGAGCCCAACCCGGCCGGCCCGGCCAAGCCGGTCCGCGGCGCGGTCGAGGCGACTTCCTTCCTGCTCAGCCCCCCGCAGTGGCTCCAGGAGGCCGGGGCGGCCGCGATCGCGGCCGAGGCCGCGAGCCTGGGCGGCAACGCCGGTCCGGGCGGGAACGTTCCCGCGCCGCCCGCGCCGCCGGTGTCCGCCGCGCCGCCGGCCCGCCTGCCGGAGCCCGGCGGGGAGGGCCCCAGCTACTTCACGGGTGCCACCGGGACCCCCGCGCCCGGCACGCCCGTCCCGCCGCCGCCCGGTTCGGAGGCCGCGACGGTGCTCGCCCCCGGGGTGCCGTTCCCGTCCGGTGACGGCCCGTCAACCCCGTTCCCCGGCGCCCCGGTTCCGCCCCCGCCGGGCTCCGAGGCGGCGACCGTGCTCGCGCCCGGCCTGCCGTTCCCGCCCGACGGCCCGGCGGGCCCCGTGCCGCCGCCACCCGGGGCCACCCCGCCGTTCCCCGCGCCCGGCGCGGACCCGGCGGCCACGCTGCTCGCCCCGCCGCCCGGCGCCACCCCGCCGTACCCCGTCGGCGGCCCGCCCGGGGCGGTCCCGCCCCCGCCCGGGGCGCCTGCCCCCGGTGTGCCCGGGCTGGAGCACGCCGCGACCATGCTCGCCACCGACGGCCCGCCCGGGCTGATGGGCCTGCCCGGCGCCCCCGGTCGACCCGGCGGCCCCGCCCCGGCCGGTCGCGGCGGTGCCGGCGCACCCCCGCCGCCCCCGCCCGGCCAGCTGCTGGCCAACGGCGGCGGCCCGGCGCCCTCCGGCACCGGTCGCGGCGGCCCCGGCACCCCGCCGCCGCCCCCGCCGAACGAGCTGCTGCCGAACACCGGCGGCGGCCCCGCGTCCTCCGGCACCGGCCGGGGCGGCCCCGGCGCGCCCCCGCCGCCCGCCCCCGGCGAGCTGCGCCCCGACGGCGGACAGCCGGCCCCGGCCGCCCCGCCGACCGCGGCGCCCGCCGCCGGGTCCGAGGCCGCCGCCGTGGCGTACCAGGCGACCCAGCTGGCCCCGGCGATCGAGCTGCCCGTGCCGCCGCCGGGCGGCGCCGTCCCGCCGCCGTTCCCCGGTGCGCCGCAGGGGGCCCCGTTCCAGGCCCCGCCGCCGTTCCCGGGCGCGCCGGTGCCCCCGCCGCAGGGCGCGCCGTTCCCGCCGCCGGGCCAGGGCTTCCCGCCCGGCGGTCCGGCCCCGGCCGCGCCGCCGTCCGGCACGCCCACCATCGGCCCCGGCTCGACCGCGGTGGTCAACTACCGGGCGCCGGACGGCTCCGAGCGCAGCCTGGTGATGACCTCCGAGCCGGGCACCCCGCACCCGGAGTGGAAGGCGCTGCAGGAGCTGCGCCGCCTCGGCGTGCCGCCGGACCAGGTGCTGGAGGTGCACACCGACCTGGAGCTGTGCGACCTGCCGGCCGGCTACTGCGCCCGGATGGTCAAGGCGTCCTGGCCGAACGCCCGGATCAGCCACACCGCCCCGTACGGCCGGGACACCGCGGCCCGGCAGGCCGGCATGGCGGTGCTGAACGAGCACGTCGAGCAGCTGCACCAGCTGGTGTCCGCGCCGCCGCGCCCGCGCACCGTCCGGGTGCCGCTGCCCGCGCCGGGCTCGGTGCCGCCGTCGCCGGTGCCGCCGCCGCAGCAGCTGGCCGGCGAGTTCGGGCAGCTGTTCGGCCACGGAATGTTCCGGTTCGAGCAGCGTGCGGTGGCCCGGCAGGGCGTGCCGGAGCCGGTCGCGCAGACCCTGATGTGGGTCGGCCTGCCGCGCGAGTTCCCGCCGTTCTTCTGGGCCCAGGCCCAGGAGGGCCGGCCGATCCCGACGCTGGCCGAGCTGGCCGCCGAGCGCGGCCTGCCGCCCGGCCCGGACTTCGGCGGCTACCTGGTGCTCGGCAACGACTACGGCCGGCAGCTGTGCGTCCAGTACGGCACGGCCGCGGTGGTCGCCGTGGACGTAGAGAACCCGGCCGAGCCGCCCCGGTTCGTCAACAGCGGCGTCCCCGAGTTCGTCCACTGCCTGCTGGTGCTGGCCCGGATGTGGCGGCTGCGCCACGGGCTGACCCCCGAGCAGGCGGGCCGCTGGACCACCGACTTCCAGGCCCAGCTGCTGGCCGCCGACCCGGCGGCCCTGCAGACCCCCGAGAGCTGGTGGGCGGTCCTGGTCGAACAGCTCTGGGACGGCCTGCTGTAGGCGGTCCGCCGCACCCCGCCCCGCGGCCGGTTCGCCCGGCCGCGCGGCAGTGGCCTGTTTGGTTTGCGTTCGTATCTGCGCAAAATAGGTCAATGGGACGGCATCGCCGCCCCACCCGAACCACGCACCCGGCGGGGCTGCGCAGCCCGCGAGCACGAGGAGAACAGCCGAAATGAGCGACGCCGTGTCCCAGTACGGCTTCACCGTCTCCCGGCGCGGCTACGCGCCCGACCAGGTCGACGCGGCCGTCACCGCGCTCAGCCGGGACCGCGACCGGGCCTGGGAGCGGCTGAGCGTGCTCGGCGCCGGGCTGCGCGAGATGGAGAAGCGCCTCGCCGACGTCCGGCAGGCCGCCGAGGACGCCCCCGACCCCGACTTCGGCGAGCTCAGCGACCAGGCCGCGGCCCTGCTCGGGATCGCCCTGAACGAGGCCGACGCCATCCACGCCAAGGCCAAGCGCTCCGGCGAGGACGCCCGGGACGCCGCGCACGAGGCCGGCGAGGCCGCCGCCCGGGACGCCAAGGAGTACGCCGCCAAGCTGCGGGAGGCCGCCGACCAGGCCGCCCGCCGCACCGACGAGCGCTCCCGGGCCGAGGCCGAGCGGATCCGCGCCGAGGCCGACGCCGAGGCCCGGGCCGTGGTGCACGCCGCGACCGGCCACGCCGCCCGGGTCCGGGTCTCCGCCGCGCAGGCCTCCGAGCAGTCCGAGGCCGCGCTCGCCGAGCGCCGCCGGAAGGCCGACGTGGAGGTCGCCCTCGCCGAGACCAAGGCCGACGAGGCGGTCGCGAAGATCACCGCCGACGCCGAGCGCCGGGTCCGGGAGGCCGAGCAGCACCGCGAGGCGATGCTCGCCGAGGCCCGCCGGCTGGACACCGACGCCCAGGCCAAGGCCGACGCCGCGCTGGCCGGGGCCCGGGAGAAGGCCGCCCGGATCAAGATCGCCAGCGAGCGGGAGCAGGCCGACTTCACCAAGCGCCTCGACAAGGTGCAGACCCACCTGGACCACATCAAGGGCACCCTGGCCTCGCTCACCGGCGCCGCCGTCGGCGCCGTCGAGGAGGTCGACCTCGGCGCGCTGAAGGCCGACCTGGCCAAGGCGGTCGGGGACAAGGCGGTCGGGGACAAGCCGGTCGGGGACAAGGCGCCTGCCGGCAAGGCTCCCGCCGACAAGCCGGTCGCCGACAAGCCGACCACCGCCCCGGCCGTGGACCAGCCCACCACCGTCCTCAAGCCCGTCCTGGACAAGGAGCCCGCGGACCGGGCCCCCGCCGGGCAGCCCCGGGCCGAGGACCCGCGCAAGCCCTACGCCGCGCCCGAGGCCGCTCCGCCGGCCAAGCCCGCGAGCTTCGCCAAGGAGCCGCTCCCGGCCGCGCCCGCGACCCCGCCGGCCGCCCCGCCGAAGCCCGGGACGGCCCCGGCTCCGGCCCCGGCCGCCGAGCCCGCGCCCGAGGCCGAGACCAAGATCATCCCGAAGATCGTGATCGTGGACGACGGTATCGACCACGACACCCGCCCGGACCGCAACCGCATCCAGCGCAAGGGCTGAGCCGCCACCGCCCCGGGCCCCGCGAAGGGCCCGGGGCGGTGCGGGTCAGAGCACCTCGACGGCGGCGCCGGTCAGGCGGCGGCGGCAGTCCAGGACGTACCGGGCGTGCTCGGTGATCGCCGCGTAGTCGAACTCGTCGTGGTCGGCGAGCAGGACCACCGCGTCGGCGGCGGCCAGCTCCTCGGGGGTGGCCTCGACCCGGCGGACGCCGGCCAGCGGGCCGCCGTCGTGCTCGGCGGCGCGCTGGCCAGGGATGTGCGGCTCGGCGACGTGCACGCCCGCCACCACGTGCGGGTCGGCGGCCCGGACCTCGGCGCCCATCCGGGTCAGCAGCTCGACCACCCGGGCGGCGGGCGTCTCGCGGGCGTCGCCGGTGTTCTTCTTGTACGCCAGGCCGAGCACCAGCACCCGGGAGCCGTTGACCGAGCGGCGCCGCTGGTTGAGCGCGTCGGCGAGGCGGCGCACCACGTAGTCGGGCATGTGGCTGTTGACGTCGTTGGCCAGCTCGACGAAGCGGAAGGACTGGCCGAGGGCGCGCTCCACCCGCCAGGACAGGTAGGACGGGTCGATCGGCAGGCAGTGCCCGCCGACGCCGGGGCCGGGGGTGAAGCGGAGGAAGCCGAAGGGCTTGGTGGAGGCCGCGTCGATGGCCTCCCAGACGTCGATGCCCAGGTCGTGGGCGAACATCGCCAGCTCGTTGACCAGCGCGATGTTGACGTGCCGGAAGGTGTTCTCCAGTAGCTTCGTCAGCTCGGCCTCCTTGCAGGAGGACACCGGTACCGTCCGCTCGACCAGCTGCCCGTAGAAGTCGCCGACGGCGGCCAGGCCCGCGGGCGTCGTCCCGGAGACCACCTTCGGGGTGTTCTCCAGCTTCCACACCGGGTTGCCCGGGTCGATCCGCTCCGGGCTGTAGCCGAGGTGGAAGTCGGCGCCGGCCCGCAGGCCGGAGCCGGCCTCCAGCAGCGGGGCGAGCAGTTCCTCGGTGGTGCCGGGGTAGGTGGTGGACTCCAGCACCACGGTCGCGCCGGCCTTCAGGTGCCGGGCCAGCAGCTTCGCGGACGCCTCGATGTAGGAGAGGTCGGGCACGCCGTCCCGGAGCGGGGTGGGGACGGTGATCACGGCGACGTCGAAGCCCGCCACGTCGGCCGGGTCGGCGGTCGGCAGGTACCGCCCGGAGTCCAGCAGCGGGCGCAGCCGCTCGCCCGGGATGTCCTCCACGTAGGACTCGCCGACGGCGAGCCGCTTGATCCGGCGTTCGTCCACGTCGTACCCGACGACCCGGTGGCCGACCTCGGCGGCGCGAACCGCGAGCGGGAGTCCGACGTAGCCCTGACCTGCGATGACAACGCGCATGACGAAGTAACCCCCTGGAAATGACCGGCGTCCCCACACCTTCTTCACACGAGGGTACGGAGCCGCGGCCTCCGTGCGGGGCGCTTCGCCCGAAGTGGCCGGGGACGGTCGGGGCGGGTCCGCGGACGGGCGCGGCGGGCCGTGTGCGAACGCGGCGACGCCGAGATCCGCGGCGCCCGCCGGAGCGGGCGCCGCGAGTCCCGGCGTGAGTGGCACGGGCGCCCCCACCCAGGGTCGCCCGGCCTTCGCACTCCCGACCCCCATCGAGGTGCGACCGCGCTTCCGCAACCATCCCCCACGGTTGGGTGCGGCCTGCGCTGAGCTCAATCCTGCGCGGTGACCATGGACGCACAGTGACAGCAATGTGTCGACCGCATGATCTCTGGACGAGCCGCGTCGAATACCGGTGAGTTCGGGCCGACCGGCCGGTCGGGCCGCCGCGCCGCGTACCCGGGCGCGGCGCGGCGTAGGCTGGACACCCCCCGGGCGCACCGCGTTCCGGGCCTGTCGCGCTGCCCGGCCGCCCCGCGGGCGCCGGGCCACTCCCCGCCGTGGAGAACTTGACGTATGAGCCTGTCCGGACTGCTCGATGTCGTCGTACGGGACGCCGCCCTCGCCGAGGCGATCGAGGCGGCGGCCACGGGACACAGGCAGCACCTCGACCTGGTCGGCCCACCCGCTGCCCGGCCGTTCGCCATCGCCGCGCTGGCCCGCTCGCTGGCCGCCCGCGCCGGTGAGCGGGGCCGCCCGGTGCTGGCGGTGACCGCCACCGGCCGGGAGGCCGAGGACCTCGCCGCCTCGCTGCGCTCGCTGCTGCCCCCCGACGCGGTGGCCGAGTTCCCGGCCTGGGAGACGCTGCCGCACGAGCGGCTCTCCCCGCGCTCGGACACCGTCGGCCGCCGCCTCGCGGTGCTCCGCCGGATCGTCCACCCCAGGGCCGACGACCCGGCCGCCGGGCCGGTGCAGGTGGTGGTCGCGCCGGTGCGCAGCGTGCTCCAGCCGCAGGTCAAGGGCCTGGCCGAGCTGGAGCCGGTGGCGCTGCGCCGGGGCGAGCAGCACGACCTGGACGAGGTGGCCCGCAAGCTGGCGGCCGCCGCCTACGTCCGGGTCGAACTGGTCGAGAAGCGCGGCGAGTTCGCCGTCCGCGGCGGCATCCTGGACGTCTTCCCGCCGACCGAGGAGCACCCGCTGCGGGTGGAGTTCTGGGGCGACGACGTCGAGGAGATCCGCTACTTCAAGGTCGCCGACCAGCGCTCGCTGGAGATCGCCGAGCACGGGCTGTGGGCGCCGCCCTGCCGGGAGCTGCTGCTGACCGACCAGGTGCGCGCCCGGGCGGCCGAACTCGCGGCGGAGCACCCCGAGTTGGGCGAGATCCTGGACAAGATCGCGCAGGGCATCGCGGTCGAGGGCATGGAGTCGCTGGCCCCGGTGCTGGTCGACGACATGGAACTGCTGCTGGACGTGCTGCCGGCCGGCTCGGTCGCGGTGGTCTGCGACCCGGAGCGGGTCCGCACCCGGGCCGCCGACCTGGTCGCCACCAGCCAGGAGTTCCTGGCGGCGTCCTGGGTGGCCGCGGCGGCGGGTGCCGACCGGCCGATCGACCTGGAGGTGATCGACGTCTCGGCGGCCTCGCTGCGGTCGCTGGCGGACGTCCGCGAGCACGCGGCGGGCATCGGCCTGCCCTGGTGGTCGGTCAGCCCGTTCGCCACCAGCGACTCCAGTGTCAACGGCATCCTCGAACGCGACGCCGACACCCTCACCCTCGGCATGCACGCCGTGGAGGCGTACCGGGGCGACACCGCGCGGGCGATCGCCGACGCCAAGGAGCGGCTGGCCGCCGACTGGCGGGTCGTCATGGTGACGGAGGGCCACGGCCCGGCGTCCCGGCTGGCGGAGGTGCTCGGCAACGAGGGCATCGCGGCCCGGCTGGTCGCCGACCTCGACGGGGCCCCGACCCGGGACGTGGTCCACGTCTCCTGCGGCTCGATCGAACACGGCTTCGTGGACGAGGAGTTGAAGCTCACCGTCATCACCGAGACCGACCTGTCCGGCCAGAAGT
Organism: Kitasatospora sp. NPDC088134; assembly: GCF_044741705.1. Classification (NCBI taxonomy): domain Bacteria; kingdom Bacillati; phylum Actinomycetota; class Actinomycetes; order Kitasatosporales; family Streptomycetaceae; genus Kitasatospora; species Kitasatospora sp. NPDC088134. The sequence goes on from NZ_JBIUTD010000002.1 coordinate 70,592, forward strand.
CCTCCACCAAGGACATGCGCCGGATGCCGTCCCGCCGCCGCAACGCGGTCGACCCGCTGACGCTGGCGGCCGGCGACTACGTGGTGCACGAGCAGCACGGCGTCGGCCGGTACGTGGAGATGGTGCAGCGCACCGTGCAGGGCGCCACCCGCGAGTACCTGGTGCTGGAGTACGCGCCCGCCAAGCGCGGCCACCCCGGCGACCGGCTGTTCGTGCCGACCGACCAGCTCGACCAGGTCACCAAGTACGTCGGCGGTGAGGCCCCGACGCTGCACCGGCTCGGCGGCGCGGACTGGGCGAAGACCAAGCAGCGGGCCAAGAAGGCGGTCAAGGAGATCGCCGCCGACCTGATCAAGCTGTACTCGGCCCGGATGGCGGCCCCCGGCCACGCCTTCGGCCCGGACACCCCGTGGCAGCGCGAACTGGAGGACGCCTTCCCGTACGCGGAGACGCCCGACCAGCTGACCACCATCGGCGAGGTCAAGTCGGACATGGAGAAGTCCGTCCCGATGGACCGGCTGATCTGCGGCGACGTCGGCTACGGCAAGACCGAGATCGCTGTGCGCGCGGCCTTCAAGGCGGTGCAGGACGGCAAGCAGGTGGCGGTGCTGGTGCCGACCACACTGCTGGTGCAGCAGCACTTCTCGACCTTCGCCGAGCGGTACGCCAACTTCCCGGTCACCGTGAAGGCGCTGTCCCGCTTCCAGACCGACACCGAGGCGAAGGCCGTCCTGGAGGGCCTGTTCGAGGGCTCGGTGGACGTGGTGATCGGCACCCACCGGCTGTTCTCCTCGGAGACCAGGTTCAAGGACCTCGGCCTGGTCATCGTCGACGAGGAGCAGCGCTTCGGCGTCGAGCACAAGGAGCAGCTGAAGAAGCTGCGGGCCAACGTGGACGTGCTGACCATGTCCGCGACCCCGATCCCGCGCACCCTGGAGATGGCGGTCACCGGCATCCGCGAGATGTCCACCATCACCACCCCGCCGGAGGAGCGGCACCCGGTGCTGACCTTCGTCGGCCCGTACGACGAGAAGCAGATCTCGGCCGCGATCCGGCGCGAACTGCTGCGCGAGGGCCAGGTGTTCTACATCCACAACCGGGTCGAGTCGATCGACAAGGCGGCCGCCCGGCTGAAGGACCTGGTGCCGGAGGCGCGGATCGCCACCGCGCACGGGCAGATGGGGGAGACCCAGCTGGAGAAGGTGGTGGTCGACTTCTGGGAGAAGGAGTTCGACGTCCTGGTCTCCACCACGATCGTCGAGTCCGGCATCGACATCTCCAACGCCAACACGCTGATCGTCGAGCGCGGCGACACCTTCGGCCTGTCCCAGCTGCACCAGCTGCGCGGCCGGGTCGGCCGCGGCCGGGAGCGCGGCTACGCGTACATGCTGTACCCGCCGGAGAAGCCGCTGACCGAGACCGCGCACGAGCGGCTCGCCACCATCGCCCAGCACACCGAGATGGGCGCGGGCATGTACGTGGCGATGAAGGATCTGGAGATCCGCGGCGCCGGCAACCTGCTCGGCGGCGAGCAGTCCGGCCACATCGCGGGCGTCGGCTTCGACCTCTACATGCGGATGGTCGGCGAGGCCGTCGCGGAGTTCCGCGAGTCGCTGGAGGGCGGGGGCGGCGAGCCGGAGGAGGAGCCGCTGGAGGTGAAGATCGAGCTGCCGGTCGACGCGCACGTCCCGCACGACTACGCGCCCGGCGAGCGCCTGCGGCTGCAGGCGTACCGCTCGATCGCCGCCGTCAACTCCGAGCAGGACATCGCGCACGTCCGCGAGGAGCTGACGGACCGTTACGGCAAGCTGCCCGAGCCGGTGGAGAACCTGCTGCTGGTGGCGGGCCTGCGGTTGTTCGCCCGGCGCTGCGGCGTCGGCGACATCACCCTGCAGGGCAACTTCGTCCGGTTCGGCCCGGTCGAGCTGCGCGAGTCCCAGGAGCTGCGGCTGAACCGGCTCTACCCGCGCACCCAGGTGAAGTCCTCGGCCCAGCAACTGCTGGTGCCGCGGCCCAGCACCGGCAGCCGGATCGGCGGCAAGCCGCTGGTCGGGCGGGAACTGCTGGCCTGGTGCGCCGAGTTCCTCACCACGATGTTCGACGACCTGAAGCGGTAGCGGGGCCGGGAGGCTCCGACCGGGGCGCGCAGTGCGGGAGACCGCCTGCGCGCCCCGCGCCGTTCCCGCCGGAGCTGCGGATTCCGTTCGGGCCGGCACCGGACCGGCATCGACCGGGTAACGGGCGTGGGACGGTCCGTCCGGTGAAGGTAGCGTGTGCGCAGCACTGCCGAGCACCGCCGTCACCGAGGAGCGCCCATGTCCGCCCGCGCCGTGTCCGGCCCCTACCGGACCTGGGTCACGGTGGTGTGCGCCGCGATCCCGGTGCTGACCCTCGGCATCCTCGGCATGGCGCCGTCCGTGGTGCTGGCCGTCGGCCGGCGGCGCCGGGCCGACGTGGTCGGTGCGGTCGTCATCGGGCTGATGCAGCTGGTGCTGTACATCGAGATGGGCCTGACCCCGAAGGACGGTCAGATCAGCAACCTGGTCGGGGCGCTGGTCCTGGTGCCGCTGTGGATCGGCACGCCGGTGCACTTCCTGCTGATGAACCAACGCCGGTTCTGGCCGGTCACCAAGACCGACCCCGCGGCCTACGGGTACCCGCCCCAGGCGGTCGGGCCGCAGGGCTGGCCGGCCCCGACCTACCCGGCCGTGGCGTACCCCGCGTACCCGACCCCGGCGCAGCCCGCCCCGCCGGTCAACCCGTACCTGACGCCGTATCAGCCCGCCGCGCCCGTCGCACCTGCCGTCCCCGTCACGCCCGCTGCCGCGACGCCCGCCCCGGCCGCGCCCGCCGCACCGATCGCGCCCGGCCAGACCGGGGCCGCCGAGCTGCGCGAACTCGGCGAACTGCTGCGCCGGCAGGCCGGGGACGGGCAGCCGTGAGCCGGGTGGTCGGCGGGCGGTACCGGCTGGCCGAGAAGATCGGCCACGGCGGGATGGGCCAGGTCTGGGCCGCCCACGACGAGCGGCTCGAACGCCGGGTCGCGGTCAAGCTGCTGCGCGCCGACCTGCTGCCCGGCGCGACCGGCCCCGGCGACGGCCGGGACGACCTGCTGCGGCAGCGCTTCCTGCGCGAGTGCCGGATCGGCGCCGGGCTCGACCACCCCGGCCTGGTCACCGTGTACGACGCCGGCGCCGACGGCGAGGAGCTGTACCTGGTGATGCAGCGCGTCCCCGGTCTCAGCCTGGCCGACCTGGTGGCCGAGGAGGGCCCGCTGCCGGTCGAGCAGGCCGTGGCCGTCGCAGGCCAGCTCTGCGCCGCGCTCGGCGCCGTGCACGGGGCCCGGGTGGTCCACCGCGACCTGAAGCCCAGCAATGTGATGATCCGTCCGGACGGGCGGGCGGTCCTGCTCGACCTCGGCATCGCCGCCGCCCTCGACCCCGGCGCCACCCGGCTCACCCTCACCGGCAGCCCGCTCGGCAGCCCCGCCTACATGGCCCCCGAACAGGCGATGGCCGCCGAGGCCGACCACCGCAGCGACCTCTACGCGCTCGGCTGCATGCTGCACGAGATGCTGGCCGGCGAACCCCCGTTCCCCGCCCCCACCGCGCTCGGCGTGCTGCGCCGCCAGGTCGACGACCCGCCCGTCCCGCTGCGCCGGCTGCGCGCCGAGGTGCCCGCCGCGCTGGAGGCGCTGGTGCTGCGGCTGCTCGCCAAGCGCCCCGCGGAACGGCCCGCCGAGGCCGCCGAGGTGCACGCCATGCTGCTGCCGATGCTGCCCGCCCCGACCGGCCGGGTCCGCACCCGGCTGCCCGCCGTCCCCGACCCCGGCGACCCCTACCGCTACCCGCACCACCCGCAGCCCGGCCACCCCGCCGAGCCCCCGCCGCCCGCCGCCGCCGAACCCCCGCCGGCCGTCCCCGGGACGCCCCGCCCGGTGCTGCCGCACCCCGCCGCCGGGCAGGAGACGCTGGCCGGGGCCTGCGCCCGACTCTCCGACCTGGTCGGTGCCGGACGGCACGCCGAGGTGCTCGACCTGTCCGCCGCGCTGCTGCCCCGGGCCGTCGCCGAACAGGGCGAGGACGCCCCGCTGGTGCGCACCGTCCGGGCGATCCGGGCCCGCACCCTGCTCACCGAGCGGCGCTGGGCCGACGCGCTGCCCGAACTGCGCCGGCTCGCCGCCACCGCCGCCCCGCACGACCCCGCCGCCCTCGACCACCGCCGGCACGCCGCCCGCTGCCTGGAGCACCTCGGGCACCGGGCCGAGGCGCTGGCCGAGTACCGCGCGGTGCTCGCCGCGCTCCCGCCCGAGGCCCCGGCCACCGCCGAACTGCGCGAGCGGATCGGCCTGCTGCTGGCCGCCACCGGCCACGCCGCGACCGGCTGGCAGACCCTGCTGGAACTCCTGCTGGAGACCGAGCGCCGGCACGGCCCGCACCACCCCGACGTCCGCCGCCTGCGTGCCCACCTCGAACAGCTCGGCACCCACCGCACCGGCACCACCCACCCCTACCCGGGCTGAACGACCGTCAGCGCAGCGCCACCCAGAACGCGCTGGTCCCCTCGGTGGCCTGGTCGAAGGCCAGTTGCCCGGGCAGTGCGGTCAGGCCGGAGCCGGTCCGGCCGTAGCGCGGCGGGGCCCCGGGCAGGCCGAGGTTGATCGCCGAGGTGCTGACGAAGGAGCCGCGCCCGAAGCCCGGCGGGGTGGCGCCGTTGGCGAGCAGCGCCACCCAGTACGCCCCGGCGGGCAGCACGGCGGGCGCTCCCGGCGCCGGGGTCAGTGGGGCGGTCCGCACCCCGGTCGAGCTCCAGGCCGCGCTCTGGTCGCCGCCCGCGGCCAGCTGGACGCCGTTCGCCCCGTACAGGCCCACCAGGTTCTGACCGACCGTCAGGCCGGACCCCGCCGAGGTCACCGCGACCACGGCGGCGGTGACCTGCTGCGGGGTGCGCAGCAGCACCCGGACCAGCTGCAGCACGCCGGTCGCGGGCACTCCGGTGCTGCCCAGCGCGGACGGGTCGAAGGACCAGGTCAGCAGGCCCTGGTCGGCGGGGTGCGGGGACGGGTCGAGCAGCGGGGTGACGGTGTCCGCACTGGCGAAGGACAGCTGGCCGGGGCCGCTGCGCAGGCCGTCCGGGGCGGGGCGCCAGCCGGTGGCGTTGTTCGCGTACTCGCCGGTGACCAGGTTCGGGCCGGTGGACAGGCTGCCCTGCCCGTCCCAGTTGACGGCCCGGCCGCCGGCGGCGGTGGACAGCGCCGCGGCCTGCACGCCGACCGAGGCCGACCCCGTCACGGTCAGGCCGTAGTACGGGGACTCGACGTACCGGTCGGTGCCGGGGACCTTGCCGTCCGAGCGGAACGCGGTGACCACTGTGCCGGTGAGCAGTACGGCCGCGGTGCAGCCGGCCACCGAGAAGCCGGAGAACCGGCCGCCGTCGGTGCTGCCGTCCCGGCGGGCGCAGCAGCCGTCGAACTGGACGGCCGCGCCGCCGCCGATCCGCTCCAGGTGGAAGCCGTCCTGCAGGTTCTGGTCGGTGGTGCAGGCGGTGAACACCACGCCGCCGATCGGCTGGTCGTCGGTCCACTCGAAGCCGTGCCGTCCGCTGTGCTCGGAACGGCACTGCACCAGCTGGTTGTTGCTGGAGCGGGTGAAGCGCCACCCCGACAGGCCGCTGCCGAACGCCAGGCACTGCGAGAACTGGGCGTCCCGGACGTCCAGTTCGAAGCCGTTCCCGGCCGCCTTCCAGGTGGCGACCTGGTGGAACCGGACGCCGGTCGGCGCACTGCCGCCCGCCGCGGCGAGCCGGATCGCGCTGCCCCCGGTCTGCGTCACCTGGACGTTCTCCAGCAGCAGCTGGGAGACCGCGCCGGTGGCCTCCAGGCCGACCAGGGCCTGACCGGCCGGCGCGTCGGCGGCGCGCAGGGTGAGGTCCCGGATCGACACCGCGGTGCTGTTCGGGCCGGTGGCGCCGCCGATCCTGACCAGCTGGGCGCCGCTGAACGAGGCCGCCGCGTTGATCACCGTCTCGTTCTGCCCGCCGCCCGAGTACCAGGACGAGCCGCTGCCCTGCACCCTGACCCCGCTCGGCACGGTCAGCGGCGCCGAGATCCGGTAGTTGCCGTTCGGCAGCAGCACCACGTCGCCGGGGCGGGCGGCGTCCAGCGCCTGCTGCAGCTTCACGGTGTCGTCGGCCGTGCCGTCGCCCTGCGCGCCGTAGTCCGTCCGGACGTTCAGCAGGCCGGGCTGGGCCGCCGCCTCGGCCGTCCCGGTGCCGAGCGTCGCCGCCGCGCCCAGCCCGGCGCCGGCCGCCGCGGCCCGCAGCAGGTTCCGTCGGGTCGTCATGTCCCTTTCCCCCCTCGGCAGTTGTCGATCAGGTGGCCGATCCTATGCGAACGGATGTGCGGTCGAAGGGGGTTCGCGGTGGATCTCCGGGGCGTGTCCGCGCGCGGGGTCTGGCACCGGGCGGCGCCGCTCCCTATTGTTCGTCCCAGCCGTGCGCTTCCGTCGCACGCGCGCAGAGAGCACCACCGGACCGCGCTCCAGCCGCCAGGAGGCCCCAGTGATCCGCACCAGCTCCGCCCGCCGCCTGCGCGCCGCCCTCGGCGTCGCGGCCGCCGTCGCCGCGCTCACCGCCTGCGGCGCCGGACCGGCCCGCCAGGGGGCCGCCGCCGTGGTCGGCGACGAGCGGATCAGCATCGCGCAGGTCGAGGCCCGGGTCGGGGCCGTCCGCGACGGTGTGGCCGCGCAGGCCGCCGACACCCGGGCCGGCGCCGCCCAGGAGCAGCCCGGCCTGACCAGGCACGCCGTCTCCGATCTGATCCTGGCGAAGGTCGTCGACCGCGCCCTGGCCGACCGCCACCTCGACGTCAGCGCGGCCGAGGTGGACGCCGCCCGGGCCGGCGACGCCCGCACCGTCGGCAGCGACGCCGCCCTGGTCCAACTCCTGCTCACCAAGCAGGGCGTGCCCGCGGACGGCATCGACGCCTTCTACCGGCGACAGGTCGGCCTGGCCAAGCTGGCCGGCGGCCAGGACCCGTCCGGCCCCGAGGGCGACGCCGCGATCCGCAAGGCCCTGGTCGACGCCGGCACCGCCCTGCACATCACCGTCAACCCGCGCTACGGCAACTGGAACGCCGCCCGGATCGGCATGACCGACACCCTCGACAACTGGCTCCCGGCCATGCTCCCCCTCCAGTAGCGCGGCGGCGACGGCCCGGCTCGACACTCGGCGGCCGGCTGTCGGCAGGCCGGGCGTTCCTGCACCGGTGGGCGCCGCCGTCCCGGTGGCGGGGTTCCCCAGTGGTCCCAGGGCCGGTCGTCGAACCCCCGGCGCGGCCCCGCGGTGTCCGGTGCGGCGAGCGGTCCCCTCCTGTCCGAGGGCGGGTGAGGAGGGTGCGTGCCAGCCCCCCTGGGGCTGGGGGAGCCGTGGGGCAGGCGGGGGTTTGACGACAGGACCCTAGGCCCGGCTCCCCGGCCGGGGCCGCCCTCCGGTGGCGGCCGGCGGGCTCGGCCGGTCGGGCGACCGGGCCCGCGTGGTGGGGCCGGGAAGCCGCCCGGGCCGGTGAGGCTGGGCACCTCTGCCCAGCCCTGCCGCCCCGGTTGCGAGGTTCCCCGTGGTCGACCGCCGTCCGTTCCTCCCGCGACTGCTGGGCGCGCTGTGCGCGGCCCTGCTCCTCCCGCTCGCCGCGGCGCCCGCAGTGCCCGCAGTGCCCGCAGTGACCTCCGCCCCGGCGGCGCCCGGCGTCACCGCCGCCGTCGCCGTCCACCGCCCGGCCGGTCCGGCCCCGGCAGCCGAACCGGTGGCGGCCGAACCGGTGGCGGCCGACCCGATGGCGGCCGACCCCGCTCCGGTGGCCGAACTCCCCGCCGCCGGCACCCCCGAGGTGCTCCCGATGGTCGGCCTGGCCGCGCTCGGAGTCCTGCTGGCCGGCCTGCTCGCCCTGCTCGCCCGGGCCCGCCGCCGGCCCTGAGCCCGGCACCAGGCCCGGGAGCCGACCGGGGTCGCGTAAGTTCGACCTCGTGGAGACTCCGAAGCTGACCCTGTTGACCACCACCCACCGCGTCGCCCCCGGCCTGCTCTCCTGGCCCGCCTGGGACGCGCTCCGCTCCGCGCCCGCCGTGCTGGTCGGCGCCGCCGACCACCCGCAGCTGCCCGCGCTGCGCGCGGCCGGGGTCGAGCCCCGGGTGATCGAGCGCGGCTCCGCGCCCGCGCTGGCCCGCGAACTGCTGGCGCAGGCCCCCGCGGTGTGGCTGGAGAGCCCGGACGGCGACCCGGGGCTGACCGACGCGCTGGCCCGGATCGCGGTGGAGGAGGCCGGCGAGCACCCGGAGATCGAGGTGCTGCCGGGCTCGTACGACCTGCCGGGCGCCCGGCTGCTGGACCTGGTCGCGGTGATGGACCGGCTGCGCTCGCCCGGCGGCTGCCCGTGGGACGCCGAGCAGACCCACGAGAGCCTGGTGAAGTACCTGGTCGAGGAGGCGTTCGAGCTGGTCGAGGCGATCGAGGAGGGCGACCGGCCCACCCTGCGCGAGGAGCTCGGCGACGTGCTGCTCCAGGTGTTCTTCCACTCCCGGATCGCCGAGGAGCACGCCGAGGACCCGTTCTCGATCGACGACGTGGCCGGCGACATCGTGGAGAAGCTGACGTACCGCCACCCGCACGTGTTCGGCGACGTGAGCGTGACCGGCTCGGCCGAGACCGAGGCCAACTGGGAGCAGCTGAAGGCGGCCGAGAAGCAGCGCGAATCGGTGCTGGACGGTGTCCCGGCGGGCCTGCCCGCGCTGGCGTACGCGGCGAAGCTGGTCTCCCGGGTGCGCCGGGCGGAGTTCACCGGCGTGCCGGACGCGGCGTACGCGCTGCCCGCCGAGCTCACCGCGGAGTCGGCGGGGGAGCTGCTGCTGGCGGTCGCCCAGCGTGCCCACGACCGGGGCGTGGACGTGGACGCGGCCCTGCGCGCGGCGGCCCGGCGCTACCGCGCGGCGGTCCGGGCGGCCGAGGGCCTGTCGGACGAGGACTGACGGGCCGGACCGACGGGGCTGACGGGCCGGACGAGGACTGACGGGCCGGACCGACGGGGCTGACGGGCCGGACGAGGACTGACGGGCCGTCAGCCCGCCAGCGGGACGTCCTGGACGGGGCGGCGCTGGAGCGGCACGACGACCTCGCCGATCGCCTCGCCGACCAGGGCGAGCAGTTCGGCCAGCGGGTCGAGGTGGCGGGGCAGGTCGGCGAGCTGGACGATCCGCTCGCCGTCCGGCCCGGTCACCGCGAACAGGTCGATCGGGCCGAGGTGCTTGGCGGCGGTGTCGACCAGCGCGGCGAGGTCCGCGGGGTGGTGGATGTCGCCGGAGACGCCGACCACCGGGCAGCCGGGGCGGTCGAGTTCGGCGGCGAGGTCCTCGGCGGCACCGGGTCGCAGGTCGGCGATGAGCAGACCGGCGGCGCCGGCGGCGGAGAACCGGCGGGCCAGGTCGACCCCCGAACCTCCGTCGAGCACCGCGATGACCACCACTGCACCGGCTACTCGCATGGTCTGCTCCCTTCACAGAGCGAACCCGTGGGCAGCCCGCACGCCACCCACTCTGGTTGTCGGAGGATCGTAGGCACGCCCCGACGCTCCGCAACAGGGATTACCCACCAGGTGACCAGACTCACGCGACGGCGCTTCCCGATACGGTCAAGACATGCCAGACCAGCCCCACGACACCCGCCCGCCACTCTTCACCTGGGAGTTCGCCGCCGACCCGTACCCGGCGTACGCCTGGCTGCGGGAACACGCGCCGGTGCACCGCACCACCCTGCCGAGCGGCGTCGACGCCTGGCTGGTCACCCGGTACGCGGACGCCCGGCAGGCGCTCGCCGACGCCCGGCTCTCCAAGAACCCTGCGCACCACAGCGAGCAGGCGCACCGCACCGGCCGGGTCGGCATCCCGGGGGAGCGGCAGGCCGACCTGATGACCCACCTGCTGAACATCGACCCGCCCGACCACACCCGGCTGCGCCGCCTGGTGTCGAAGGCGTTCACCCCGCGCCGGGTCGCCGAGTTCGAACCGCGGGTGCAGCAGCTCACCGACCGGCTGATCGACTCCTTCGCCGGGTGCGGCGAGGCCGACCTGATCCACGAGTTCGCCTTCCCGCTCCCCATCTACGCGATCTGCGACCTGCTCGGCGTGCCGGCCGAGGACCAGGACGACCTGCGCGACTGGGCCGGGATGATGATCCGGCACACCGGCGGGAAGCGCGGCGGGGTCGGCCGCGCGGTCAAGCAGATCCGCGGCTACCTGGCCGACCTGATCCACCGCAAGCGGGCCGACCTCGGCGACGACCTGATCTCCGGCCTGATCCGGGCGAGCGACCACGGCGAGCACCTGACCGAGAACGAGGCCGCGGCGATGGCCTTCATCCTGCTCTTCGCCGGGTTCGAGACCACCATCAACCTGATCGGCAACGGCATGTACGCGCTGCTGCGCGACCCGGGGCAGCGCACCCTGCTGCAGGAGTCGCTGGGGCGCGGCGAGTCCGCCCTGCTGGAGACCGGCGTCGAGGAACTGCTGCGCTACGACGGCCCGGTGGAGCTGGCCACCTGGCGGTTCGCCACCGCGCCGCTGCGGATCGGCGGGGTGGAGATCCCGGTCGGCGACCCGGTGCTGGTGGTGCTGGCCGCGGCGGACCGCGACCCGGCCCGGTTCGCCGCCGAGAACACCCTCGACCTGGCGCGTTCGGACAATCCGCACCTCGGTTTCGGCCACGGCATCCACTACTGCATCGGCGCCCCGCTGGCCCGACTGGAGGGGCAGCGGGCGATCGGCAGCCTACTGACCAGGCTTCCGGACCTCCGGCTGGCGGCCGATCCGGCCGAGCTGCGTTGGCGGGGCGGGCTGATCATGCGCGGGCTGCGCGACCTCCCGGTCTCCTTCACGCCCCGCTGACGCCGTTTCAGCGGCCGGAGGCCGCTGCCCCCTTGGGCCGACGGCGCGTCCGGCGGGGGCGCGTTCCACGCTCGGGCCACGGACAAACCCGGACATACGTGGATGGTTTGTGCACGAGAAGTGAGAGTGCGTAATTTCGGCGTGATTGCGGTGATATGAGCTTGTGATCCTCCGTCAGCTCTGCCTAGTCTCCGAACTGCCCGCAGCCGTGGGCCCCGAGCGCGGCACGCCGAGTCCTGTCCGCCGCGTCCCCGGGCCACCGAAACAGGTACCGGACAGGAGTGGGGGAACCAGTGTGAACGCCGTCGTCCCAACGGCTAGTGCCGCGTCAGGCAACCTTCGCCCGTCGCGACGCCCGGCACGCACTCTCGCCGCACCGGCCGAAAACCCAAGTACACCCAGTACGAGGGCTTCCGGCCGGCACGCCGAGAGCACGCACCGACCGCCGCTCCTTGACGGCAAAGGTTGCCTGACGCGGCACTAGGGGTGAAGCCGCCGGGGAGCGGACGCAGCCGCGTCCGGTCCCGCCGGCGGCCGGGCCAACCTCCCGGTCCGAACCCGACAGCTCACCCCGCAGGCGTGCGGAGAGGAAATCCCGTGCTGTTCTCCTCCAACGGTCGTCACCGCCGTAGTACCAAGGCCGAGAAGTTCGTCGCCGCCGCCGGCGTCGCTTCGATCGGCCTGGCCCTGCCCCTGCTCGCCGCCACCCAGGCGGCCGCCGCGCCGAACGACGTCTGGGACCGGGTGGCCCAGTGCGAGAGCGGCGGCGACTGGAGCATCAACACCGGAAACGGTTTCTACGGCGGCCTGCAGTTCACCTCCGCCACCTGGCGCTCCTTCGGCGGCGCCCAGTACGCGCCGCGCGCCGACCAGGCCGGCCGGGCCGAGCAGATCGCGGTGGCCGAGCGGGTGCTCGCCGCGCAGGGCCCCGGCGCCTGGCCGGTCTGCTCCAAGCGCGCCGGGCTCGCCCGGGGCGGCGCGCCCGCCGACACCGCCTCCCGCGGCCAGGAGCGCCCGGCCGCCCCGCAGCCGGCCAAGCCCGCCACGAAGCCCGCCGCCAAGCCCGCGAAGCCGGCCGCGCCCGCCCCCGCGCAGTCGCCCGCCCCGCAGGCCGCCCCCGCTGCCGGCGGCTACACCGTCCAGGACGGCGACACGCTCTCCGGGATCGCCGCCGCGCGGAACCTGGCCGGCGGCTGGGAGCACCTCTACACGGCGAACCGCGCGGTGATCGGCGCCGACCCCGACCTGATCGAGCCCGGACAGGTGCTCGCGCTCTGACCCCGCCGGGCCCCGGCCCGATGACCGGCTGACGCTCCGTCCACTCCGGGCGCGCGCCGCGCAGTTCGCGCCGCCCGGAGCGGCGGAGCGGTCGGCATTCAGGTGAACTACCGATGAGTAGCCGGGCCACACCGTGAGACGGGGCCCGGCCGGGCGTGGCCCCGGGGCGGTCTGCGGCTAGGCTCTGGTCGTAACGACCACACATCCGCTTCCGCTAGGAGATGCCTCGTGCCGTCCATTGATGTCGTCGTAGCCCGTGAGATCCTCGACTCCCGCGGCAACCCCACGGTCGAGGTCGAGGTCGGTCTCGACGACGGCAGCACCGGTCGCGCGGCCGTCCCGTCCGGCGCCTCCACCGGCGCCTTCGAGGCCCTGGAGCTCCGCGACGGCGACAAGAACCGCTACTTCGGCAAGGGCGTCGAGAAGGCCGTCCTCGCCGTGATCGAGCAGATCGGCCCCGAGCTGGTCGGCTACGACGCCACCGAGCAGCGCCTGATCGACCAGGCCATGCTCGACCTGGACGCCACCCCGGACAAGTCCTCGCTCGGCGCCAACGCCATCCTCGGCGTCTCGCTCGCCGTGGCGCACGCCGCCTCCGAGGCCAGCGACCTGCCGCTGTTCCGCTACCTGGGCGGCCCGAACGCCCACGTGCTGCCCGTCCCGATGATGAACATCCTCAACGGCGGCTCGCACGCGGACTCCAACGTCGACATCCAGGAGTTCATGATCGCCCCGATCGGCGCGGAGTCCTTCTCCGAGGCCGTCCGCTGGGGCGTCGAGGTCTACCACACGCTCAAGGGCGTGCTGAAGGAGCGCGGCCTCTCCACCGGCCTGGGCGACGAGGGCGGCTTCGCCCCCAACCTGGACTCCAACCGCGAGGCCCTCGATCTGATCACCGAGGCGATCAAGAAGGCCGGCTACACCCCGGGCAAGGACGTCGCGCTCGCCCTGGACGTCGCCGCCTCCGAGTTCTTCGAGGACGGCGCCTACCAGTTCGAGGGCAAGGCGCTCTCCTCCGCCGACCTGATCGCGTACTACGCCGAGCTGGTCGCCGACTACCCGCTGGTCTCCATCGAGGACCCGCTGGACGAGTCGGACTGGGACGGCTGGAAGGCCATCACCGACGCGATCGGCGACAAGGTCCAGCTGGTCGGCGACGACCTGTTCGTCACCAACCCGGAGCGCCTGCGCAAGGGCATCGAGACCGGCACCGCCAACGCGCTGCTGGTCAAGGTCAACCAGATCGGCTCGCTCACCGAGACCCTGGACGCCGTCGAGCTGGCCCAGCGCAACGGCTACCGCTGCATGATGTCGCACCGCTCCGGCGAGACCGAGGACGTCACCATCGCCGACCTCGCCGTCGCCACCAACTGCGGCCAGATCAAGACCGGCGCCCCGGCCCGCTCCGAGCGCGTCGCCAAGTACAACCAGCTGCTGCGCATCGAGGAGATCCTCGACGACGCCGCCGAGTACGCGGGCCGCTCCGCGTTCCCGCGGTTCCGCGCCGCGAACTGACGGGCGCAGCGAGGGCCGACGCACGGCCGAGCCTGTTGTGACCGGTGCCCCGGCTCCCACCGCGTAGGGTGGGAGCCGGGGCACCGGCATGCGCAGGAGGGGCGAGCAGATGGCCAAGTGGAGGATTCCCGGGTTGGCGGCGCGACCGCGCTTCACCAGCCGGGCCACCGTACTGCTGCTCGTGCTGTGCTCGCTGGTGGCGATACTCGCCTACCCGGCCCGCCAGTACATCGCCCAGCGCGGCGAGATCGCCCAGCAGCGCGCCAAGGCCGAGCACGCCCGCCAGCAGGTCGACGAGCTCCGCCGGGAGAAGGCCCGCTGGCAGGACCCGGAGTACGTCAAGGCACAGGCCCGGCAGCGGCTGCACTACGCGCTGCCCGGCGAGACCCCGTTCGTCTCGGTCGGCCCGCGGCCCGCCGGCGCCGCCGCCTCCTCGGCGGACGCCGCCGCCGGGCAGCCGAAGGCCCTGCGGCCCTGGTACACCACCCTCTGGGGGTCGGTGGACGCCGCCGACGCGGCCGACGCCGCCCCGCCCGCCCGCCCGCACCTGGCCGCCCGCCGAACGCCCCTGACGCCCCGCCACTTGCCCCCGTCCCCCTGACGAACAGACCCCTGATGAGCAACCAGAACCCTCCCGCGTCCGACGCCCCCGACGTGTCCGACCGCGACGTCGCCGCCATCGCCGCCCAGCTCGGCCGGGTGCCGCGCGGCCTGCGCGGCGTCGCCCACCGCTGCCCCTGCGGCAACCCGGACGTGGTGGAGACCGCGCCCCGGCTGCCCGACGGCACGCCCTTCCCGACGCTGTACTACCTGACCTGCCCCCGGGCCGCCTCGCTGATCGGCACCCTGGAGGCGGAGGGCGTGATGAAGGAGCAGACCGCCCGGCTCGCCGAGGACCCGGAACTCGCCGCCGCGTACCGGCGGGCGCACGAGGACTACATCGCCCGCCGGGACGCCATCGAGGTGCTGGAGGGCTTCCCGAGCGCCGGCGGCATGCCCGACCGGGTCAAGTGCCTGCACGTGCTGGTCGGCCACTCGCTGGCGGCCGGCGAGGGCGTCAACCCGCTCGGCGACGAGGCGATCGGCCTGCTGGAGGACTGGTGGGCCAAGGGCCCCTGCGTCAGCCCCGCCGAGGTCGACGCGGCCGGCGAGCGGGTGGCCCGCAACCGGGCCAAGGACCAGGACCACGCGGCGGTCATCGCCGCCAAGGAGGCGCTGAGCGCCGAGCGGGCGGCCCGCAAGGCCGCGGCCGACGCCGACAGCGACGCCGACGCCGACACCGAGGAGGACGGGCAGCCGTGACCACCACCCGGGTCGCCGCGATCGACTGCGGCACCAACTCGATCCGCCTGCTGATCGCCGAACTCGACCCGGAGACCGGGGAGATCGCGGACCTGGACCGCCGGATGCTGATCGTTCGGCTCGGCCAGGGCGTCGACCGGACCGGCCGCCTGCACCCCGAGGCGCTGGACCGCACCTTCGCGGCCTGCCGCGAGTACGCGGAGGTGATCGCCGCGCACGGGGTCGCCCCGGACCGGGTCCGGATGGTCGCCACCTCCGCCTCCCGGGACGCCGAGAACGCCGCCGAGTTCACCGCCGGCGTCAAGGAGATTCTCGGCGTCACCCCGACCGTGGTGAGCGGCGAGGAGGAGGCCCGGCTCTCCTTCACCGGCGCCACCCGCGAACTGCTCGGCGGCCCGCACCGCCCGCCGTACCTGGTGTTCGACCTCGGCGGCGGCTCCACCGAATTCGTGCTCGGCGAGCGGGACGTCCGGGCCGCGCACTCGATGGACATCGGCTGCGTGCGGATGACGGAGCGTCACTTCGCGGGCGGGCAGCCCACCGAGGCGCAGATCGAGGCCGCCCGGGCCGACATCCGGGCCGCCCTGGACGCCGTCGCGCGCACCGTCCCGCTGGACACCGGCGCCACCCTGGTCGGCCTGGCCGGCACCGTCACCACGGTCGCCGGGATCGCCCTGGAACTGCCCGGCTACGAGTCCGAGCTGATCCACCACGCGGTGCTGGACGTCCGGCAGGTCCGGGAGACCGCCGAGTGGCTGCTGCACTCCTCGCACGCCGAGCGGGCCGCGATCCCCGTGATGCACCCCGGCCGGGTGGACGTGATCGCGGCCGGCGCGCTGGTGCTGCTGGAGGTCATGGAGCGCACCGGGGCCACCGAACTGCTGGTCAGCGAGCACGACATCCTGGACGGAATCGCCTGGTCGATCGCCTGACCCGGCCCGCCGGGCGGCCCCGCGCCGGGCCGCCCGGCGTGTCGCGCCGAGAACCTTCGTGAATTTCTTCACATGGCATTCCAGCCTTTCGACCGAGCCGGGTGTCCGCTCCGTCCGAAATGTGGGACCGAAGGTGCCGCTGGCGGGTTGCTCATGGGATCGCAGGTCATCCGGCGTTCATCCGGAGGAAATCGAAACCCCGCTCGGGAACCCGCGCCCCACCAGGATCGTTGCTGCTCAACGCGGCCCTCGACGCCGGACCGGGCCCGGCGGGGCCGCGAAGGGGGTGCGGAGACCCCTCCGGGGCGGAAGTGTGGGCGCGCAGTGTAGCACCCGGTGTCCAGAGGCTTGTGATGGGCCTCACGAACGGCCCATCGGGAGGGGGTGGATACTTTCGGATATGAGCACCACGGAGCGTCCTCGCATCCTCATTGTCGGCGGTGGTTACGTCGGCCTGTATGCCGCGATGCGCATCCTCAAGAAGATGCGTTACGGCGAAGCGACCGTCACGGTCGTCGACCCGCGGTCGTACATGACGTACCTGCCCTTCCTCCCCGAGGCGGCCGGCGGCAACGTCGCCCCTCGCAACCTCGTCGCACCGCTGCGCAGCGCCCTGAAGAAGGCGGAGGTGCTCACCGGTCACGTGACCGAGGTGGACCACGCCCGCAAGGTCGCCACCATCCAGCCCGCGGCCGGCGACTCCTACGAACTGCCCTTCGAGTACCTGGTCGTGGCGACCGGCTCGGTCTCCCGCACCTTCCCGATCCCGGGTCTGGCGGAGCACGGCATCGGCATGAAGACGGTCGAGGAGGCGATCAGCCTCCGCAACCACGTCATGGCGCAGCTGGACAAGGCCGAGTCCACCACGGACGAGGACGTCCGGCGCAAGGCCCTGACCTTCGTGGTCATCGGCGGCGGCTTCGCCGGCATCGAG
Source organism: Kitasatospora sp. NPDC088134 (assembly GCF_044741705.1). Lineage (NCBI taxonomy): Bacteria > Bacillati > Actinomycetota > Actinomycetes > Kitasatosporales > Streptomycetaceae > Kitasatospora > Kitasatospora sp. NPDC088134. The sequence goes on from NZ_JBIUTD010000002.1 coordinate 87,481, forward strand.
ACGGTCGCCGAGATCGAGGACATGGCGCGCGACGCCGCCAAGATCTACAAGACCGTCAGCCGGGACGACATGCGCTTCGTCGTGGTGGAGGCGGCCAACCGCATCCTCCCCGAGATGGGCCCCGACCTCGGTCTGTGGACCAAGGAGCGGCTGGAGGAGCGCAACATCGAGGTCTACATCGAGACCTCGATGGACTCCTGCGTCGACCAGCACGTGGTGCTGAAGAACGGCATGGAGTTCGACGCCTCGACCATCGTGTGGACCGCCGGCGTCAAGCCCAACCCGGTCGTGAACCGCTTCGGCCTCCCGCTCGGCCCGCGCGGCCACGTGGACACCGCGGCGACCCTCCAGGTCCAGGGCTTCGACTACGTCTGGGCGGCCGGCGACAACGCCCAGGTCCCCGACCTGGCCGCCGGCGAGGGCGCCTGGTGCCCGCCGAACGCGCAGCACGCCGTCCGCCAGGCGGCCGTCCTCGGTGACAACGTCATCGCGGGCATGCGCGGCTTCCCGCAGGCCGAGTACAAGCACAAGAACCTCGGCGCGGTGGCCGGCCTCGGCCTGCACAAGGGCGTGGCGATCCTGTTCGGCAAGGTCAAGCTCAAGGGCCGGCTGGCCTGGTGGTTCCACCGCGCCTACCACGGTGCGATGGTCCCGACCATGAACCGCAAGATCCGGGTCTTCACCGACTGGACCCTCGCCATGTTCCTCAAGCGCGAGACCGTCGGCCTCTCCGAGATGGAGAAGCCCTTCGACGCGTTCCAGGAGGCGACCGGCCCCGCGCCGAAGCCCGCCGTCGCCGCGGCCGAGCCCGCGAAGGAGCTCGCCGCGAGCAAGTAAGGCGACCAGACCCGGGGCCGATCCCCGGGTACGAGTCGGAGGCCCTCCGCCCGGCAGCGCCGCCGGACCACGACCTCCGTGGTGCTCAGCCGGTTCCGTTACCGGGCGGAGTACAGCAAGCAGTCGACGAAGGCCCCCACCCCGCGCGGGTGGGGGCCTTCGCGCGTCCCGGGCCGGTCGACGACCCGTCAGTCCCGGCCGGTGGGCCCGGTGCGCTCGGCCAGCCGCTCGGCGCGCTGGCGGGCCGCCTGCGGGGTGCCCAGGCCGAGGCCGAAGGCGAGGTCCTGCCAGGTCATCCCGCGGCCGCGGGCCATCTTCAGCAACCCGCCCTCCAGCTCGTCGAGTTCGGCCCGCACCAGCGGCAGCAGGGTCAGCGCGGCCGTGATGTCGGCCCGGTCCACCTCCGGCTCGCCCTCCTCGGCCAGTGCCGCCCCGCTGAGCAGGAAGGCCACCAGCCGGACCGCCTCGTGCGGGCCGGGCAGCACCGGGTTGGTCTGCCGCCCGCGCTGCCCGGGGGTGGCGGCGTGCCGCTCGGCGATCCGGAACAGCGCGGCGGGCGCCCGCCGGGCCCGGTCGGCCTCCGGATCGGGCCGGTCGAAGGGGTCGGCGTCGGGGGCCGCTTCGGGGATCGCGTGCTGCGGGGGAGTGTCGGGCATGGCGACAGGATGCCCGGGCGAACGGGGCAACGTCAACAGATTGCGTTGAACGATCCGTTCAACTGCGGGGCCGCCATGCCCCGTGATCGGCTCATCACCGCAGGTCACGAAGGGTGGGCAGGGGAGTGCCCAGAGCCGGACTCGAACCGGCACGGCCTCACGGCCAAGCAGTTTTAAGCTGCCCGTGTCTGCGTTCCACCATCTGGGCCTGGGACCGCGTCGAACTCGTCCCCGAGCCTAGTCGGCCCGGTGGCGGTTTCGCATATTTCCGGGGGTGGAAGTTGTCATGCTTCCATGACATCTGACGAAGCGTCTGTCATTTCGGCCACCGTCCGGCGCTTCTCGGCCACCGTCGGCCACGGCCCGCCGCACGGACCGCTCTCGGGGGCGGGGTCATACCGGAGGAGGAGAGCGGCGCGGCGGCCGTACGCCTGGCGGCGGTGGGGCAACCGTTCGGCGGGGCGACGAACCGGGCGGGCGCCGACGGGAGGATGGGGTAGCGGTCGGATCAGGTCCAGGGCCGCCGCACCGTGACGAACCCGGCCATCCTCGGAGAAGGAGTCCCCACCGTGAGCACCTCGACCGCGTACGCAGCCCACACCGGTCTGGCGGCGGCCCGCGCCACCGGTCTGAACAAGGTCTACGGCGAGGGCGAGACCCGCGTCGTCGCGCTGGACGACGTCTCCGTCGCGTTCGGGCAGGGCGAGTTCACCGCGATCATGGGGCCCTCCGGCTCCGGCAAGTCCACCCTGATGCACTGCATGGCCGGGCTGGACAAGGTCAGCTCCGGCTCGGCCACCATCGGCGACACCGAGCTGGTCGGCCTGAAGGACAAGCAGCTCACCAAGCTCCGCCGGGACAAGATCGGCTTCGTCTTCCAGGCCTTCAACCTACTGCCGACCCTGACGGCGCTGGAGAACATCACGCTCCCGATGGACATCGCGGGCCGCAAGGTCGACCAGCCCTGGCTGGACCGCGTGGTCGACACGGTCGGCCTGTCCGGCCGGCTCTCGCACCGCCCCGCCCAGCTCTCCGGCGGCCAGCAGCAGCGCGTCGCCTGCGCCCGCGCGCTGGCCTCCAAGCCGGAGATCATCTTCGCCGACGAGCCCACCGGCAACCTGGACTCCCGCTCCGGCGCGGAGATCCTCTCCTTCCTGCGCAACTCGGTGCGCGAGCTCGGCCAGACCGTCGTGATGGTCACCCACGACCCGGTGGCCGCCTCCTACGCGGACCGCGTGGTCTTCCTCGCCGACGGCCGGATCGTCGACGAGCTGACCGGCCCGACCGCCGACACCGTCCTCGACCGGATGCGTCGCTTCGACGCCAAGGGCCGCACCAGCTGACGGCCCGTCAGTCGCCGAACCGACCGCCACCACCCCAGGACTGACCCCATGTATCGCACCGCACTGCGCAACGTGCTGGCCCACAAGGGCCGACTCCTGATGACCGCGCTCGCCGTCATGCTCGGCACCGCCTTCGTGGCGGGCACCCTGGTGTTCTCCGACACCATGGGCCAGGCCATGCGCAACAGCTACTCCAGCAGCTTCTCCGACGTCTCGGTGCTGGTCTCCAGCCACGGCGGCGGCGACCGCGGCGGCCCCGGCGAGGAGCCGCAGCCGCGCGAGAAGGACGACAAGTCGCTGACCGACGCCACGGTCAAGGAGCTGGCCGCGCTGCCCGGCACCGACCGGGCCCGCGGCGTGGTCACCGGCTTCACCGCCGTCGCCGACAAGAACGGCAACCTGATCGGCGAGGCGTGGAGCGCCCGCGGCGCCAACTTCGCCCCCGACGCCTCCGGCGCCGACCTGCGCTACCCGATGGCCGAGGGCCGCGGCCCGCGCACCGCCGGCGAGATCGCGTTGAACAAGCAGGCCGCCGACAAGGCCGGCTACCACGTCGGCGACAAGGTCCGGGTGGCCGGCAACGGCGCAGCCGAGGACACCACCCTCACCGGCGTGTTCACCACCGACGACCCGCAGGTCAGCTCCGGCGGCACGCTCGCCCTGATGGACACCGCCACCGCCCAGCAGCGCCTGCTGAAGCCCGGCCGGTTCAACTCGGTGGTCCTGACGGCGAAGGCGGGCACCTCCGAGGCCCAGCTGCTCGACCAGGCCAAGGGCAAGCTGGCCGGCGCCGACTACCAGCTGCAGACCGGCCAGCAGCTGAAGGACGAGCAGACCAAGATGGTCGCCGACTCGATCGGCAGTCTGAAGACCATGCTGCTGGTATTCGCCGGCATCTCGCTGTTCGTCGGCATCTTCATCATCGTCAACACCTTCACCATGCTGATCGCCCAGCGGATCAAGGAGCTGGCCCTGCTGCGCGCGGTCGGCGCCAGCCGCGGCCAGGTGACCCGCTCGGTGCTGGTCGAGGCGCTCGCCATCGGCGTGCTCGCCTCGCTGGTCGGCCTGCTCGCCGGCATCGGCATCGGTGCGGGCCTGCAGTCCCTGCTGCACGCCTTCAACGAGGGTCTGCCGACCGGCAGCCTGGTGATCGCTCCGGCGACGGTCGTCGGCACCCTGGTCACCGGCGTCGTGGTGACGGTGCTCTCCGCGCTGCTGCCCGCGGTCCGGGCCTCCCGGATCCCCCCGGTGGCGGCGATGAGCAGCGGCGACCAGCCCACCACCCAGCGCGGCCTGCTGATCCGCAACGCGATCGGCGCGCTGCTGGCCCTCCCCGGCCTGGGGCTGATCCTGGTCGGCGCGAACCGGACGGGCGGGCTCGCCCAGCTCCTGCTGGCAGTGGGCGCGGGGCTCACCCTGATCGGCGTGTTCGTCCTGCTGCCGCTGCTGTCGCGCCCGGTGATCGCGCTGGTCGGCCCGCTGCTGGCCAAGGTGTTCGGCACCCCCGGCAAGCTGGCCCGGCTGAACGCGGTGCGCAACCCGCGCCGCACCGCCACCACCGCCGCCGCGCTGACCATCGGCCTGACCCTGGTCTCCACGCTGACCGTGATCGGCAACTCGGTCACCAGCGCCCTCACTTCGATGGTCGGCGGGACGATGAAGGCCGACTACCTGGTGGCGATGGCCAACCACCGCGAGCTGTCCGACGACCTGGCCCCGCTGATCGCCAAGGCGGCCGGAGTGAAGGCGTCCAGCCCGGTCGACAACGTCTGGTGGGACATCGAGGGCGTGGGCGAGGGCCGTGCCATCGAGGGCTACGACGCCGCCGCCTTCGACCAGTTGGTCAACCTGTCGATGAAGTCCGGCTCCACCGCGGCCCTCGGACAGGACCAGGTGCTGGTCGACGCGGACTTCGCCGCCAAGCACCGACTGGCGGTCGGTTCCACCCTGCGGGCCACCCCGCCCCGGGGCGAGGCGGTGACGCTCACCGTCGGCGGCGTCTTCGCGCACACCGACGGCCTCTCCCCGATCGTGGCGTCCAACCGGCTGATCGAGAGCCACGACGCCCACCCGCTGGTCCAGCAGATCCTGGTGAAGGGCACCGCCGGTCCGACCGCCGAGCTGAAGCAGTCCCTCAAGGACGCCACCGGCCGCAACCCGGTGATGGAGGTCCAGACCATGAAGGACCTGGTGAACCGGTTCAGCCGGATGATCTCGACCGCACTCAACATGATGTACGGCCTGCTCGGCATGGCGGTGGTGGTCGCCATCCTGGGCGTCGTCAACACGCTCGCCATGTCGGTGTTCGAGCGCAAGCGCGAGATCGGCATGCTGCGGGCGATCGGCCTGGAGCGGCGCGGCATCAAGCGGATGATCCGCCTGGAGTCCGTGGTGATCTCGCTCTTCGGCGCCTTCATCGGCGTCCTGCTCGGCTGCTTCCTCGCCTGGGCCACCCTCCGGGTGCTGGCCGCCGACCTGAAGGGACTGACCACGGTGATCCCGTACGGCAGCGTTCTCCTGTTCCTCGGCCTGGCCGCCCTGGTCGGCATCGTCGCCGCCCTCTGGCCGGCCCGCCGGGCCTCCCGGCTGGACATCCTGAGCAGCATCAAGACCGACTGACGCCGCTCCGGCCCGCCCGCGCGGACGCCGCCCCTCCCCGACCGGGGGAGCGGGCGGCGTCCGGGCGTCGGCCCCGGGGTCAGCGGGTCTCGACCACGACCTTCTCGATCACCACGTCCTGCACCGGGCGGTCGTTGCGGCCGGTCTCGACGCCGATGATCGCGTCCACCACCTGCTGGCTCGCCGGGTCCGCCACCTCGCCGAAGATGGTGTGCTTGCCGGTCAGCCAGGTGGTCGGGGAGACCGTGATGAAGAACTGCGAGCCGTTGGTGCCCGGGCCCGCGTTGGCCATCGCCAGCAGGTACGGCTTGGTGAAGGCGAGGTCCGGGTGGAACTCGTCGGCGAACTCGTAGCCCGGGCCGCCGGTGCCGTTGCCCAGCGGGTCGCCGCCCTGGATCATGAAGCCCTCGATCACCCGGTGGAACACCGTGCCGTCGTACAGCGGCGCGTTGCTGGGCTGCCCGGTGTTCGGGTCGATCCACTGGCGCTCGCCGGTGGCCAGCTCCACGAAGTTCTTGACCGTCTTGGGGGCGTGGTTCGGCAGCAGCCGGACCACGATGTCGCCCTTGTTGGTCTTCAGGGTGGCGTACAGCTCCTCGGCCATCGGGGGCCGCCTTTCTGATCGTCCGTCACGTGCGGAACCCACCCTGCCCGTTCGGCGTCCCCCCGTGCGGGCGACACGGAATCCTCCTCACGACTGACGCGGAATACTTTGCCAAACCATTACCGTTGTGCTGTGTGTGGGTGGTGCCGTGCCGCCCCGGAGGGAATGTGATGAGAAGCAGGAACCCGGTCTTCTCGCGGGAGGGGTCCTTCACCCGCGACGACCACTACGCGGGATTCGGCACGCAGACGGCCGCCCAGCCCGGGCCCGCGTACGGCGCCCCGTCGGCCGGCGGCCCGTACGCCAACGACCCGTACGGCAACAACCCTTACGGCACCCCGGCCACCGCGGTCGGCACGCCGACGGACGCCGAGCTCGCCGAGATGTACGGCGCCCCGTCCGCGGGCCCGCTGCAGACCGGTCGGATGACCATGGACGACGTGGTCGCCCGGACGGCCATGACGCTGCTGACGCTGGTCGCGGCCGGTGCCGTCGCCTGGTTCGCCCTGCCGATGGACAACTTCGCCCCGGCGATCGGCGCGGCCCTGGTCGCGATGGTCCTCGGCCTGGTGATCAGCTTCAAGCGGAGCGTCAACCCGGGGCTGATCCTGGCCTACGCCGGGCTGGAGGGCTTCTTCCTCGGCGCGATCAGCAAGGCCTTCGAGATGTACAAGCCGGGCATCGCCATCCAGGCCGTGCTCGGTACCGCGGCGGTGTTCGCCGCGACGCTGATCGCCTACAAGAGCGGTCGGATCAGGGTCACCCCGCGCTACACCCGGATCGGCATCTCGATCGCCATCGGCTTCACGATCCTGATGATGGTCAACCTGGTCGCCATGATGTTCGGCGCCGACTTCGGCCTGCGCTCCGGCCCGCTCGGCATCCTGGTCGGCCTGGTCGGCATCGCGCTCGGCGCGTTCTTCCTGACCCTCGACTACGCCGAGATCGAGCAGGGCATCCGCCAGGGCGCCCCGGAGAAGGAGGCCTGGCGGGCTGCCTTCGGCCTGACGCTCTCGCTGGTCTGGATCTACCTGGAGATGCTGCGCCTGATCGCCATCCTGCGCGGCGACGACTGACCTGCGGCACGGCCGGCGGGCCCCGGAGGAGCGATCCTCCGGGGCCCGCCGGCTTTTTGGCTACGCTCGGGGCCATGTCCGAGCACAGCCCCGCGCACGACCTCGCGCACGACCCCGCCACCCCCGAGCGGCTGAGCGCCGCCGCCGACCGGCTCGCGGACCGGTTCCGGGCGATGCCGCAGAGCCGCCTGCTGGCCGCCGTCGAGGGCCACCCGTCCCGGGCCGCGGCCGCGCTGGCGCTGGCCGACCGGCTGGCCGCCGCCGCCCGCGCGCTGGAGGGCCTGCCGCCGCTGCCGGTGCCGGACTGCGGGGCGTTCGCCGTCGGCGACCAGATCGCCGTCACCGGCCACGACCTGGCCCTCGCGGCCGCCGACCGCCCGGCCGAGCTGGCCGCCGCGCTGGCCGACCTCGACGACACGGACCGCCGCACCGCCTGACGGTCCGTCAACTGCCCGGCGATCCGTCACCGGCGATCCGCCAACTGCCCGGCGGGGCAACGCGAAGGGGCGCCGACCGGGTGCGGGCAACCCCTTGCCGCGCGGTCGGCGCCCCTTCGCGGGCGTCCCGGGTGGGTCAGATCGAGGCGACCACCCGGTCGGCGAGGACGTAGACCGCCTCGTCGTCGGTGGAGAAGGTCAGCGAGTACGAGCCGGAGAACCGGGAGCCGCCGAGCAGCCGGACGTCCTCGCCGGCCCGGACCGCGTCGATCAGGCGGTAGGCGGCCTCCCGGTCGCCGGGGGCGACGCACAGCGTGGTGCCGTCGGCGAAGGCGTACACGTCCAGGGTGCCGAGCGGGCCCGGGCGGACGTCGGTCAGCGCGACGCAGTCCTCGGCCAGCGCGGCCAGCCGGTCGTCGGTCCACTCGCGGGACGGGGTCGGGCTCGGCACGAAGTCGGGGTGCGAGGGGTGGCGGCGCGGGTCCGGCGCGGCGGCCGGCTCGGCCTCGGCATCCAGCAGCCCGGCCTCCAGGCCGGTGGCCAGCAGGTCGGCCTCCCGGCGGGCCCGGACGTCGCCGTTGTCGCCGGCGGCCGCGAAGCCGCCGCCCTGCGCCGGGTGGCGCGGGCCGTCGTGCCCGGGGGCGGCCGAACCGCCGTCCGCGGGGCCCTCCTTGATCAGGTCCTCCAGCGCGCTGCGCAGCGCCTCGTTGAACTCCGGGTCCATCACGCCGCCGTTGTCCACGGCCTCCTGCGGCCCGGTCGGGCGCGGGAAGAAGATCGGCCAGTCCTCGCCGACGGTGGTGAACGGGGTGTCGAACAGCGGGGAGTCCTCGGCGGCCCTGGCCTCCTGCTCGGCCCAGAACGCCCGGGCCTCGGTGATCTCCCGCTCCCGGTCGGCGGCCAGCGCCTCGGCAACGGCGCGGCGTATCAGCGCCTCGTCGAACTGCGGGGCGGGCCGGGCGGCGGTGTCCAACTTCCGTGCCAGGGCGCGGAGGTGGAGCAGGACGGCGGCGGTCAGGACGATCAGGACCAGCAGCAGGGAGAGGAAGAGGGCACTCACGGAACGTACTCCCAACGAGGAGCGGAACGGGGTTACGCCTCCACACTGCCGTATCGGCCGCCGTTACTGCAGTGGCTGATGTCCGGTTTGCGGGGGACTTTCCGACTCGTCCTCAAATTGTTAGGTAATACCGTTCTACGCAGCGGAGTTGATCCAATCCGCTGCGTCGACAATTCGCTCCCGGGCGGACGAAAAACGGGCCGGATCGCACCCGAGGTGTGATCCGGCCCTCAATCACGCTCGGTGACTCCGGACGGGTGAGACGCCCGTCACAGTGCCACCGACGGCCTCAGCTGAGGCGCTCGATGACCATCGCCATGCCCTGGCCGCCGCCGACGCACATGGTCTCCAGGCCGAACTGCTTGTCGTGCCACTGCAGGGAGTTGATCAGCGTGGTGGTGATCCGGGCGCCGGTCATGCCGAAGGGGTGGCCGACCGCGATCGCGCCGCCGTTCACGTTCAGCCGGTCCAGGTCGATGCCCAGGTCCCGGTAGGACGGGATGACCTGGGCCGCGAAGGCCTCGTTGATCTCGACCAGGTCGATGTCGCCGATCGACAGACCGGCCCGCTTCAGCGCCTGCTTGGACGCCTCCACCGGGCCGTAGCCCATGATCTCGGGGGAGAGGCCGGAGACGCCGGTGGAGACCACCCGGGCCAGCGGCGTGATGCCCAGCTCGCGGGCCTTGGTGTCGGACATGACCACCAGCGCGGCCGCGCCGTCGTTCAGCGGGCAGCAGTTACCGGCCGTCACGGTCCCGTCCGGGCGGAACACCGGCTTCAGGCCGGACACGCCCTCCAGGGTCACGCCCGCGCGCGGGCCGTCGTCCGCGCTCACCACGGTGCCGTCCGGCAGCGTCACCGGGGTGATCTCGCGCTGCCAGAAGCCGGCCTCGATCGCCGCCTCGGCCAGGTTCTGCGAGCGCACGCCGAACTCGTCCTGCTCGGCCCGGGAGATCCCCTTCAGCGCGGCCAGGTTCTCCGCGGTCTGGCCCATGGCGATGTACGCGTCCGGCAGCAGGCCGTCCTCGCGCGGGTCGTGCCACTCGCCGCCGCCGGTCTCCGCGCGGTGCTTGGTGCGGGCCTGCGCCTCGTCGAACAGCGGGTTCATGGTGCCCGGCATGCCGTCCGAGGTGCCGTGGATCGAGCGCGAGACGGTCTCCACGCCGGCCGAGACGAAGATGTCGCCCTCGCCGGCCTTGATCGCGTGCAGCGCCATCCGGGTCGTCTGCAGCGAGGAGGAGCAGTAGCGGGTGATCGTCGCGCCCGGCAGGTAGTCCATGCCCATCTGGACGGCCACGATCCGGGCCAGGTTGTGGCCCTGCTCGCCGCCCGGCAGGCCGCAGCCCAGCATCAGGTCGTCGATCTGCCGCGGGTCCAGCTCCGGCACCTTGGCCAGCGCCGCGCCGATGATCTGCGCGGTCAGGTCGTCCGGGCGGATGTCCTTCAGCGAACCCTTGAACGCCCGGCCGATCGGCGAACGGGCGGCGCTGACGATGACGGCTTCGGGCATGGCGGGCTCCTCGCTGAGTGACCTCGGGACGGGCGATCCGGTGGATCTCCCCGGGAAAGTTACCGCTTGGTAGCTCCGGCGTCATCCGCCTCCGGATGTGAGTTCGCCGACGCGCCCGCCCGCGGCTCCGGACCCTCCGCCGGAACGGCCGCCCCCGCCTCCTCGCTGCCGGGCAGCGCCAGCCGGAACCGCTGCTTCAGCGTCGCCCACCGCCACGTCCCGTTCTCCGGCCCGGCCGCCGACACCTCGGTGCCCGAACGCCCCGCCGCCGCGGCCGCGGCCATCGCCATCGGCAGCACCGCCTGCGGCTCGGCCGCCGCGCCCGCCGCCGGGACGTCCTGCGGCCACAGCTCCAGCACCGCGCACAGCGAGGGCAGCAGCGCCATCGCCGCCGTCGCGTACCCCTGCGCCGACGGGTGGTAGCGGTCCGCCGCGAACAGCTCCGGCCGGGCCGCGAACTCCGGGCCCAGCAGCGAGCCCAGCGAGACCGTCCGGCCGCCCGCCTCCACCACCGCGATGGTCTGCGCCGCCGCCAACTGCCGGCTGACCCGGCGGGCCACCCAGCGCAGCGGCGGCCGCACCGGCTTGATCGTCCCCAGGTCCGGGCAGGTCCCGACCACCACCCGGCAGCCCGCCGAGACCAGCCGCCCCACCGCCTCGCCCAGCTCCCGGACGCTGCGCGCCGCCGGGGCGTGCCGGGTCACGTCGTTGGCGCCGATCATCACCACCGCGACCTCCGGCCGGGCCGGCAGCACCGCCTCCACCTGCCGGGCCAGGTCGGAGGAGCGCGCGCCCGAGCGGGCCACGTTCACCAGCCGCACCCGGCGCTCCGCGACCGAGGCCAGCCCCGCGGCGAGCAGCGCGCCCGGCGTCTCCTGGGCCCGCTGCACGCCCAGGCCCGCCGCCGTCGAGTCGCCCAGGAACGCCAGCACCAGCGGAGCCCGCCGGTCCGCCGGGTCGGCGAACGCCTCCCCGTACACCCCGTCCGCGCGCGGCGGATCACCCTCCAGCAGGCCGATCGCCCGCACCGCCAGCCGGCTCTCGGTCAGCAGCAACCCGGCCAGACCCACCCCCAGCAGCCCCAGCCCCCCGCCGCCGTACGCCGCCGCCGTGGCGATCCGCCGCGCCACCCGGGCCCTCGACGCCTGCGATCCACCCATCCGGCAACCCCCTCTCCCTCCGCTCCGCTCCCCCCTCTGGTACCCGCCCACCACCCCCGCCTACCGGGAACCACCCACCTGCCGGACGAGAGAGCAGACCGCAGCCGCGCCGCACTCCCGCCGGAGGCGGCCTGCCGGCCTGCGGCCGGACCGGAGAGCGAACCGGCCCGCCGGGGGGCGGGAGAGCGGACGGAGAGAGGGAGGTGAGCCCGCGCCGCACTCCCGCCGGAGGCGGCCTGCCGGCCTGCGGCCGGACCGGGGGTGCCTCCGGCGGGAACTCGTGATCCGCCCGCCGGAGGCGGGTGAGTGGGCGTTGCGGCTGTGCCGTGCTCCCAGTGGGGGCGGTCTGCCTGCCAGGGGGAGCGGACGGGGAGCGGGGGGCGAGCCCGCGCCGGGCTCCCGCCGGAGGCGGCCTGCCGGCCTGCGGCCGGACCGGGGGTGCCTCTCCCCGGAACCCGTTGTCCGCCCGCCGGAGGCGGGTGAGTGGGCGCGGTGGCTGTGCCGTGCTCCCGCCGGAGGCGGTCCGCCGGCCTGCGGTCGGGCCGGGGCGACCTGCTGGGGGCCTGCCGGGGGAGCTGATGAGAGGGACGAGGCTGCGCCGTGCTCCCGTCGGGCCGGGGTGTCTCTCCCGGGGAGCCGTTGTCCGCCCGCCGGAGGCGGTTTGTCGGTCTGCGGCCGGGGCGGGGGTGTCTCTTCCGGAAGTTCGCGGTTCGCCTGCCGGAGGTGGCGGGGGCCGGTCTCCCGTCCGGGGTGGTGGCCGTGGTGGGGGGTTGGGGGTGGGGCGGGGGCCTAGGCTGGGGGTTTCGGGAAAATCAGTGATGCCACGGACCGGGAGGACCCCCGTGCGGTACCACAATTCGATCATCGAGCTGGTCGGCGACACCCCCTTGCTGAAGCTCAACAAGGTCACCGAGGGCATCAGCGCCACCGTGCTTGCCAAGGTCGAGTACTTCAACCCGGGCGGTTCGGTGAAGGACCGGATCGCCATGCGGATGATCGAGGCGGCGGAGGCTTCCGGCGCGCTCAAGCCCGGCGGCACCATCGTCGAGCCCACCAGCGGGAACACCGGGGTGGGGCTGGCGATCGTGGCCCAGCAGAAGGGCTACAAGTGCATCTTCGTCTGCCCGGACAAGGTGTCCACGGACAAGATCAACACGCTCCGGGCCTACGGCGCGGAGGTCGTGGTCTGCCCGACCGCGGTCGCCCCCGAGCACCCGGACTCGTACTACAACGTCTCGGACCGCCTGGTCCGGGAGACCCCGAACGCCTGGAAGCCGGACCAGTACTCCAACCCGGAGAACCCGGCCTCGCACTACCACTCCACCGGCCCGGAGATCTGGGAGCAGACCGCGGGCAAGGTGACCCACTTCGTGGCGGGCGTCGGCACCGGCGGCACCATCTCCGGCACCGGCAACTACCTGAAGGAGGCGTCCGGCGGCAAGGTGCAGGTGGTCGGCGCGGACCCGGAGGGCTCGGTCTACTCGGGCGGCACCGGCCGGCCGTACCTGGTGGAGGGCGTCGGCGAGGACTTCTGGCCGACCGCGTACGACCGGAACGTCGCGGACCGGATCGTCGCGGTCTCCGACAAGGACTCGTTCCGGATGACCCGCCGGCTGGCCAAGGAGGAGGGCCTGCTGGTCGGCGGTTCCTGCGGGATGGCCGTGGTGGCGGCGCTGGAGGTGGCCCGCGAGCTGGGTCCGGACGACGTGGTCGTGGTGCTGCTGCCGGACGGCGGCCGCGGCTACCTGTCGAAGATCTTCAACGACGACTGGATGGCCGACTACGGCTTCCTGCCGACCGCGACCGACGAGGCGCACATCGGCGAGGTGCTGGCCCGCAAGGACGCCGTCGAGCACGAGGGCATCCCGCAGTTCGTGCACATGCACCCGGGCGAGACGGTCGCGGAGGCGGTCCGGGTGCTGCGGGACTTCGGCGTCTCGCAGATGCCGGTGGTCTCCCCGGGCGCCGGGCACCCGGACATCATGGCCGGCGAGGTGGTCGGCTCGGTGGTGGAGCGCGAGCTGCTGGAGGGGCTGTTCGGCGGGCGCATCCAGCTCACCGACACCCTGGACGGCGTGATGTCGAAGCCGCTGCCGGTGGTCGGCTCCGGCGAGTCGGTGACCAACCTGATGTCGGTGCTGGAGAAGGCCGACGCGGTGGTGGTGCTGGTGGAGGGCAAGCCGCAGGGCATCGTCACCCGCCAGGACCTGCTGGCCTTCCTGACTGCCCGGGCCGGTCACTGACACCCGCTCAAGGTGCCCTGTCCGCCGATCGGGTGAGCGAAAAGTCGGTACGCGGACGTCACAGCTGCGCATCATCCGGTTAACACGCGCAGGGCATCTTTGAAGCACGGCAAGAAGCCGAGCACGGCGGTGGCGGGTAACGGGAGCGGCTCCCCGGACCCCGGGGCCGTCGGCGACACGACGGTCGGCCCTGACCCGGCCCGCCGTGTCCGTCCGTGGGGGACGCCGTCGTCCCGCCCCTGTCCAGGACAGGGTGCGGCGGCTCCCGCGGCAGATCACGCGCCGAGAGGCGCGGCTCCGCGAGCTCCCGGGTGGGGGAGCGCGCGCGAGGCGGCAGGGCCGGTCCGGGTTCGCCCGGGCCGGCCCTCGCCGCGTTTCCGGCGGGGTGCCGCGGGGCGGTGGGCAGGGCCGTTTCCGCTCGGCCCGGCGGACCGCCTACGCTCACTGTCATGACCAGCACTGACCTGCCCGAGCAGGACGCCCCGCGCTACGTCCGCCTGTCCATCGAGCTGATCGCCGAGATCACCGACGAGCAGGCCCTGAAGGCCGCCGCCCTGAGCCAGGTCGCCGACGACGAGTACCTGGACGACGAGGAGCGGGCCCAGGCCACCGAGGCGATCGAGGTCGACCCGACCGGCTCGCTCGCCCACTTCGTCGACCCGGTCGCCCTGCTCGGCGACGTTCCCGGTGTCGAACTCGCCTCCGCCACCTGGGAGTCCGCCACCACCGACTACGACCCGGACGACGAGAGCTGGGACGAGTACGAGGTGCAGTGACACCTGTTCCCGCCGACTCCCGCGCGGCAGCCGCAGAAGCCCGGTCCGGTGCCCCCGACCGGGCTTTTGTCCGTTCTATGGACTCCTTGGGTACTCTCGTACGATCTACACATGAATGCGTGATCTTGGACCGAGGAGCGTGGACGTGACCGCAGCGGAGAAGCAGGACCGGCCGCGCGGCGGCGGCTGGAGCCGGCGCAGCATGCTCTCCGGGCTGCTGGGGGCGCCCGTGCTGCTGGTCGCGGCCTGCTCCGGGAGCAAGGACGTGACCGGCCGGACCGGCGCGTCCGGTGCGTCCGGTGCGAGCGGCGGCACCCCGGCCGGGTCGAGCACTCCGAAGCCCTCGGTCGCGAAGATCACCGTCAGCCCCGCGGACGGCACCACCGCCGCGCCGTTCGCCGACCCGGTCACCGTCACCGTCCAGGACGGCACGCTGACCTCGGTCACCGTCACCGACGGCGCCGGGAAGGCGATAGCCGGGCAGCTCGCCGCCGACGGCGCGAGCTGGACCTCCACCGACCGGCTGGCCAGCGGCAGCACGTACGCGGTGACCGCCGCCGCGGTCGACAAGGACAAGCGCCCCGCGGACGCCAACGCGCGCTTCTCCACCGCCTCCCCGGCCAACACCTTCGTCGGCTACTTCACGCCCGAGGACGGCTCCACCGTCGGCGTCGGCATGCCGGTGTCGATCAACTTCAACAAGCCGGTCACCGACCGGAAGGCCGTCGAGCAGGCGATCACCGTGGTCGCCGACCCGCCGGTCGAGGTCGTCGGCCACTGGTACGACGCCACCCGGCTCGACTTCCGCCCCGAGCGGTACTGGGCGAAGGGCACCAAGGTCACCCTGAAGCTCCGGCTGAAGGACGTGGCCGGCGCCAAGGGCGTCTACGGCACCCAGTCCAAGGACGTCACCTTCACCGTCGGCCGCAGCCAGGTCTCGGTCGCCGACCTGAGGGCCGACACCCTCACCGTCACCACCGACGGCGTGGTCAGCGCCACCTACCCGGTGATCGGCGGCGCCCCCGACCACCGCACCTGGGGCGGGAAGATGGTGATCTCCGAGCGGTACCAGGAGACCCGGATGAACTCCGCGACGGTCGGGCTCGGCAGCGAGTACGACATCCCGGACGTCCCGCACGCCCAGCGGCTGACCACCTCGGGCACCTTCATCCACGGCAACTACTGGTCGCCCGCCGCGCAGTTCGGCAGCGCCAACACCAGCCACGGCTGCATCGCCCTGCAGGACGTCCAGGGCGGCGGCGACCCGGGCACCAACGCGGCCAGGTTCTTCGGGAGCTCGATGGTCGGGGACGTGGTCGAGGTGGTCAACTCCGGTGACCGGACGGTCAACCCGTCGAACGGCCTGAACGGCTGGAACCTGAGCTGGGCGGACTGGAAGGCCGGCAGCGCGCTCTGACGCCGCGCCCCCCAAAGGACGGTTAAAATATTCGTGTGCGGGGGGACGCACCACTGTGCTGAGCTTGGCTCCGCGACCAGGGCCGTCCGGGCCCCGCGATCGTCCTCAGCCGCAGGAGCCTGCCATCAACACCCCCACCCGTCGCTCCGTCCGCGCCGGCATAGCCCTCACCGCCGGAGCCGTCGCGCTCACCACCGGCCTCGCCGCCTGCAGCACGGTCGAGCAACTGAGCGCGGGCGACAAGCTCGACAACGCCTTCCAGAAGCTCGGCGACGCCAAGTCGCTCCGGATCGACCTGTCCTTCGACGCCACCCCCGAGCAGGTGGTGGCCTTCGGCAAGGCCGTCGACAGCCCGATCGAGCAGCAGGCCGCCGACCTGATGGGCGACCTCCGGCTGTCCGTCACCCTGACGTCCGACAAGCCGCTCAAGGACAGCGAGGCGTTCAAGAACGGCTACACCGGCACCACCAACCCCTACGACCTCAAGGGCGTCGCGGTCGGCTACACGTTGACCGCCAAGAAGTCCGGCAAGACCTACGCCGACATCCGCCTGGTCGACCGGAAGATGTACGTCCAGGCGGACGTCCGCGGCATCGCCGGCCTGGCCGGCCAGGACCCGGCCCAGATCGACCAGGCGGTCGCCCAGCTGCCGCCCGCGGCCGCCCCGATCAAGGACGTCGTCGACGGCAAGTGGCTCGCCGTCGACCTCGGCAAGCTCCAGGAGCTGTCCGAGCAGGCCGCCAAGGGCGGGAAGCCCGGCGACTCCGGCAAGATCGACCCCAACGACATCGGCCGCGCCACCCTTCCGGACGGCCTGCCCGGCGCCGACGGCGCCGCCGTCCAGGAGTTCGCCAAGTCGCTGAAGGACGCGTTCAGCAAGAACGTCACCCTGGAGGAGAAGGGCAAGGAGGGCGACGCGGACGTGATCCGGGTCTCCGCCCCGCTCCGCCCGCTGGTCAAGAGCTTCACCGACTCCGCCAAGGCGCTCACCCGGAGCATCCCCGGCTCCCCGGCCCTCCCGCTGGAGGACGAGGACCTCTCGGACGTCCCGGACCGCAAGCTCTCCGCCGACGTGCAGATCAAGAACGGCCGGGCGCAGGCCGTGCTGTTCGACCTCGCCCAGCTCGACGACAAGGCCGACGGCTCGGCGCACCTCCCGCTCCGGGTCGGCTTCTCCGGCGACACCGCCCCGCTGACCGCCCCGACCGGCGCCACCGTGCTCGACCTGGACAAGGTGAAGGAGCTGGTCGCCTCGATGGGCCGCTCCACGGCCGGCTCCGCGGGCGACGCCGACTACGGCGACCTGCCCGCCACCGAGCTGACCGCCGGCCAGATCGCCGAACTGGCGAAGCTCGGCGTCGACGGGAACACCGCCCGGGCGATGGCCCGGGCCGGCCTCAGCTTCGAGGAGATGAAGGAGATCGCCCCCGGCAGCCACCGCGGCTGACGGACCGTCGCGCACCGCGGCCCGCCGCAGGACACCCTCCTGCGGCGGGCCGCGCCGCGTCCGGGCCCGGGGTCCGCGCCGGGCGGCGGCAGTGCGACGTCCGGAAGCCGCCGGACCGGGCCGCCCCGGCGGCGCAGGCTGGAGGCGTGAACACCACCGCCACCGCCACTGCCACCGAGGTCCGGGCCGTCCCCGCCGCCGTGCTCGCCGAACTGCGGCGCACCGACGACGCCGGGCGCCCCGCCGTCCCCTTCACCGTCGAGGACGGCGGCCACCCGCTGCGCTGCTGTCTCACCCGGGCCCGCCCCGGCGAGCGGATCGCCCTGGTCTCCTACGCGCCGCTGCGCCGCTGGGCCGCCGCGACCGGCTGCGACCCCGGCGCGTACGTGGAGACCGGCCCGGTCTTCCTGCACGCCGAGCCGTGCGCGGGCTTCGCCGGCGGCTGGCCGGACGGCTTCCACGGCACCCACCGGGTGCTGCGGGCCTACGGCGCGGACGGCCGCATCCTCGGTGGCCGGCTCGGCGAACCCGCCGAACTGCCCGCGCTGGCCGCCGAGTTGCTGGCCGATCCGGAGACGGCCGTGCTGCACGTCCGGGCCGTCGAGTTCGGCTGCTTCCTGCACGAGGTGCACCGGGCCGGGTGACTCAGCCCCGCGGCTTGGCGTAGTCGACGTAGCCCTGCCAGTCGAGCATCACGCAGGGCGCGTCGCCGAGCACCCAGGCGTCGTGTCCGGGCGGGCAGACCATGAAGTCGCCCGCGCCGAACTCCTCGGCCTGGCCGTCGTCCATCTCCACCCGCAGCCGCCCGGAGATCACGTACCCGACGTGCGAGGCCAGGCAGCTGTCGGTGCCGGCGATCGGCTTCACGTGCTCGGACCAGCGCCAGCCCGGCTCGAAGACCGCTCGGCCGATGCCGCCGCCCGCCAGGTTCACCAGCGCCAGCTGCCCCTTGCCGCCCTCGAACGGGCGGACCTCCTCCGGCTGGTCCAGACTCATTCGCTCCAACCCGGCCATCTCACTCCACCTCCGGCCGAGAACGACCCGCGCCCCCGTCGCCGGGCTCGGCGGCGGGGGCGCGGCTTGACGTCTCCATCATCGGCACCGGGCCGGACGGACGCGACGCGGGACGGTCAGTCGCCGGACCGCCCGGCGGTGGCGGCCAGCACGATGTCGATCCGGTCGCCGACGAACTTGTCGACGTCCTGCTGCCAGTACGTCCACGGCAGGGGGACGATCGGGCCGAGCGCCCGCAGGTGCTCCATCGCCTCGGCCTCGCGGCCGGACCGGCCCAGCACCCAGACCAGCCAGCCGTGGGCGTACAGGCGGCGCGGGCTGTCCGGGGCGGCGGCCGCCAGGTCCGCGATCACGGCGTCCGCGGCGGCCCGCACCGCCGGGGCGGCGTAGGCGCCGTCCCCGGCGTCCCCGCGCCGGAACTCCTCGTAGTACGCCTCCAGCTTGAGCGCCGTGAACAGGCTGCCGGCCGGTGCGGCGGCGATCGCGGCGTCCACGAAGGCGTGCATCTTCTCGTGGCTGCCGTGCCACTTGTCGCACCGGTACTGCAGGGCCCGGGCGTGGGCCCGGAAGTGCAGCGGATCGCGGTCGACGATCTCCGCCCAGAGCTCCAGGAACCGGGCGTTGTCCCAGTTCTGGCCCATCGCCAGGGAGATCTGCGCGACGTACGGCGACGGGTCGCCCGGGTCGGCCAGCCGGACCGCCTCCGCGGCAACCGCCGCGGCGTCGCCGAGGACCTTGTGGAAGGCGTTCGCCCGCTCCTGGCTGACCCGGTCGGCGCTCCAGCCGGTGCGCACCTTCCAGGCCAGGGCGATCAGCGCGTCGAGGTCGACCACGGCGGCGTCGGCGCTCTCCGGGCGCTCGGCGCGCCAGGCCCGCAGCCAGGCGTCGTCCTCGACGGCCGGGCCGGAGAAGCGGCGGATCAGCGCCCAGCGCCGGTCCTGGTCCTGGCCGGCCCCGGCCAGCAGGTCGGCGGCGGGGTGCCAGTCGCCGGTCCCCAGGGCGGCCAGCGCGGCGTCCACGTCCGGGCCGGTGATCCCCGGGTCGGGGACCAGCTCGGCCCGGGGCACCAGGCCGTGCTCGGCGGGGACGATGGTCGGCCGGTTCGCGTCCTCGACCCGGGCGATGGTGGCCTTCGCGGCCGCGGTGGCGGCCTCCAAGTGGGCGGTGCGGCGCTTCATCAGCCAGGTGGCGACCTTGAAGCCGACCAGCAGGACGAGCGGGATGATGACGATCAGTCGGGCCATCGGGGCGGTGCTCCAGGGGTGACGGGGTGTCAGGACGCGGCGGGTGCGGCGGCGGTGCGGGCCTCGGCCAGCAGGGCGCGCAGCGGGGCGGCGTCCGGGGTGTCGGCGACGGCGGCGTCCAGCGCGGCGGGCAGCCGGTCGCCGAGGTCGCCGGGCAGGACCAGCGCGGCCGGGCGGCTCCAGGACAGCTCCCAGCGGGCGGTCCGGTCCGAGGCCAGGGCCAGCACGGTGAGCGTCCGCAGCGCCTCGCGCAGCAGCGGGCGGCGGAACTCGCGGGCGGCCCGGCCGGTGGCCTGCTCGGCCTCCTCGCTCTGCGGCAGCCGCTTCGCCAACTCCTCGCCGCGGCCCGCCTCCAGGGCGTCCAGCAGGGCCTCGACGGTGCCGTGCAGGCCGCTGCCGGTGAGGGCGCGCAGGACGGGCTGGGCCGCCTCGCGGCAGTCCGCGAGCAGCGTCTCGTGCACCAGCTCCGGCCACTCCACCCGGCGCTTGGCGGCGGCCTCCGGGACGAGGTCCAGCGTCTCCAGGTCGCCGAACAGCCGGTCGGCCTCGCGCAGCAGGCCGACCGCGGGCGCGGCGGAGCCCAGGCCGGGCAGGCCGGGGGTGTCCGGCAGGGCCTCGATCGCGGCGACCCGCTGCCGGATCGGCGGGTGCGAGTCGTACGGGTCGGGCTGCTCGTCCGGCAGGTCGAGGCCCATCGCGGTGAGCTCCTCGCGCCGCTGCGGGTCGGCCAGCAGGTGGGCCAGGCCGCCGTAGAACTGGCCGCGCAGCGGCAGCAGGCCGGCCGACCAGCCCATGGTGGCGTAGCGGTTCAGGTAGAAGCCCTGGGCGGCGCCGAGCACCGGGATGCGGCGCAGCGCGGCGGCGGTGGCGTCCCGGCCGGCGACCTCGGCGGCGTGCCGGTCGGCGGCGAACTCCTCGCGGCGGCTGACCGATTCGGTGACCCGGAAGTACAGCTTGGCGTACTGGGTGAACGCCTTGGCGAGGAAGCGCTCGATGCCGCCGTTGCCGGGGTCCTCCTCGCGGGCCTTGCGGCCGCGGGCCTGCCGGTAGGCGTTGTCCTGGGCGATCTCGGCGGCCTTGTCGGCCCGGTGCCGGTCGGCGCGGTGGTGCAGGGTGGCGATGGAGTGCAGCAGCGCGGTGCGGCCGGCCACGGTGACGGCGCCGAGGCGGACGTCGTTGTTGGCGTAGTGGCCGAACTCGTGGGCGAGCACCGAGTCCAGTTCGGCCTCGGTCAGGCCGAGCAGCAGCGGGGCGCCGATCGCCAGGTGGCGCGGGCCGCGGACCAGGCCGAGCAGCCGGGTGTCCTCCGAGACGTAGGCGTTGACGTCCGACACCAGCCGGATCTCGGCGGGCCCGCGGACGCCGGTGGCCTCGGCGATCCGGTCCACCCGGGCCCACAGCCCGGGCTGCTCGGCCCGGGTCAGCACCAGCCCGTCCCGCCCGGTGGCGCGCGGGCGCCTGGTCAGGAACACCACCCGCAGCACCGGGTAGGCGATCGCGGCGCTCAGCGCCCAGAGCTTGACCATGCCGGAGTGGAAGCGGTCTGAGCTGACGACCAGTTCGACGTTGGCCCACACCAGGCCGACCACCACGGCGGCCGAGAGGAGGTAGAACCCGACGAGCAGCGCGACGGCCAGCAGCGCCCGGGTGGAAGTGCGCATGCCGGTGCGCTCGATGGACATACGGGGTGCCCCCAGGGGGTTCGATCATGTGTGCGGCCGGGTGATCGTACCGACACGACCTTCGCCTTTTCGACAACTTTTGGATGACGAAATCCGCTCTTGACCGGCCGTCACGGCACGCTCCGCGAAGGGACGCCGCGCACCGCCCGCCGCACTAGGCTCGGTGACATGACCGAGCACCAGCTTTCCCACGGCTTCGAGACCCTCGCCATCCACGCGGGCCAGGAAGCGGACCCCCGGACCGGGGCAGTCGTGACGCCGATCTACCAGGTGTCCACCTACAAGCAGGACGGCGTCGGCGGCCTGCGCGAGGGCTACGAGTACAGCCGCTCCGCGAACCCGACCCGCACCGCGCTGGAGGAGTGCCTGGCCGCGATCGAGGGCGGCGCCCGCGGCCTCGCCTTCGCCTCCGGCCTGGCCGCCGAGGACACCCTGCTGCGCACCCTGCTCAAGCCGGGCGACCACATCGTCATCCCGAACGACGCCTACGGCGGCACCTTCCGGCTGTTCGCCAAGGTGCTGACCCGCTGGGGCGTCGAGTTCTCCGTCGCCGACACCCACCACCCCGAGAAGGTCCGCGAGGCGATCCGTCCGACCACCCGCGCGGTGTGGGTGGAGACCCCGTCCAACCCGCTGCTGGGCATCACCGACCTGGCCGCGGTCGCCGAGATCGCGCACGCCGCGGGCGCGAAGCTGGTGGTCGACAACACCTTCGCCAGCCCCTACCTGCAGCAGCCGATCTCCTTCGGCGCGGACGTCGTGGTGCACTCCACCACCAAGTACATGGGCGGCCACTCCGACGTGGTCGGCGGCGCCCTGGTGGTCGCCGACGCCGGCCTGGCCGAGGAGGTCGCCTACCACCAGAACGCGATGGGCGCGGTCTCCGGCCCGTTCGACGCCTGGCTGGTGCTGCGCGGCATCAAGACCCTCGGGGTGCGGATGGACCGGCACTCGGAGAACGCCGTCAAGGTCGCCGAACTGCTGTCCGCGCACCCGAAGGTGACCCAGGTGCTGTACCCGGGCCTGCCCACCCACCCGGGCCACGACATCGCCGCCAAGCAGATGAAGGCGTTCGGCGGCATGGTGTCGTTCCGGGTCGCGGGCGGCGAGGAAGCGGCCGTCGCGGTCTGCAACCGGGCCGAACTCTTCACCCTGGGCGAGTCGCTGGGCGGCGTCGAGTCGCTGATCGAGCACCCCGGCCGGATGACCCACGCCTCCGCCGCGGGCTCCCCGCTGGAGGTGCCCGCCGACCTGGTGCGGGTCTCGGTCGGCATCGAGTCCGCCGACGACCTGCTCGCCGACCTGGAGCGGGCGCTCGGCTGACGGTCCGTCAGCGGTTCAACGGCGGCCCAGCAGGCCGTCGTTGAACCGGCCCAGCAGCACGCAGAACAGCGCCCGCTCCTGCGGCGTCCAGCCCGCCGTCAGCTCGGCGATCACCTTCCGCCGCTCCTCCCGCACCTCGGCCAGCCGCCCGGCCCCCAGCGGGGTCAGTGCCAGCCGCACGGTGCGCCGGTCCGCGGGGTACGGCACCCGGGCCAGCAGCCGCTCGCGCAGCAGCGGCGCGGCCTGCCGGGTCACCGTGGAGGAGTCCACGCCGAGCGCGGCGGCGAGCGTCTTCACATTGGCCGGACCGGCCGCGGCCAACTGGTCCAGCAGCAGGAAGGCGGCCCGGTCCAGCTCCTCGGCGGCACTGATCCGCCGCGCGAACACCGCGACCTGGTAGGGAAGTTGGCGGTCGGGATCGGGAATCTCGGGCGAGGGAAGGCTCATCGCGGCTCACGGGGGTGCGGGCGACTCGTGCCCAGCAGCGTACGCGCGCCGGGCGGGCACCGGAACCACGCGGTCATAGGGTGGCGCCCATGCACAGTTGGCCGATCACCCTCGACGACGTCCGGGGTGCGCAGAAGATGCTGGCCGGGGTGGCCCGGGTGACCCCGATGCAGACCAGCCGGTACCTGTCCGGGGTGGCCGGGACGCCGGTCCACCTCAAGTGCGAGAACCTGCAGCGCACCGGGTCGTTCAAGCTGCGCGGGGCGTACCTGCGGATCGCCGGGCTGCTGCCGGTGGAGCGGGCCGCCGGGGTGGTCGCCGCCAGCGCCGGCAACCACGCGCAGGGGGTGGCGCTGGCCGCCGCGCTGCTGGGGGTGCGCTCCACCGTCTTCATGCCGGTCGCCGCCCCGCTGCCGAAGGTCGCCGCGACCCGCGACTACGGCGCGGAGGTCCGGCTGCACGGCGCGAACGTCGACGAGGCGCTGCGGGCGGCGCGCGCGTACGCGGACACCACCGGCGCCGTGTTCATCCACCCCTTCGACCACCTGGACGTCATCACCGGCCAGGCCACCCTCGGCCTGGAGGTGCTGGAGCAGTGCCCCGAGGTGCGCACCGTGCTGGTCGGCACCGGCGGCGGCGGGCTGCTGGCGGGCGTGGCGCTCGCGGTCAAGGCGGTCCGCCCGGACGTCCGGGTGATCGGCGTGCAGGCGGCGGCCGCGGCCGCGTACCCGCCCTCGCTGGCGGCGGGCCGCCCGGTCTCGCTGGAGCGGTTCGCCACGATGGCCGACGGCATCATGGTGGGCCGGCCCGGCGACATCCCGTTCGAGGTGGTGAACGCCCTCGCCGACGGCGTGCTGACGGTCTCCGAGGACGCGCTGTCCCGGGCCCTGCTGGTCGCCCTGGAGCGGCTGAAGCTGGTGGTGGAGCCCGCCGGGGCGGCCCCGATCGCCGCGCTGCTGGCCGAGCCGGGCCGGTTCGAGGGCCCGGTGGTGGCGGTGCTGTCCGGCGGCAACATCGACCCGCAGCTGATGCAGCGGGTGCTGCGGCACGGCCTGGCCGCGGCCGGCCGCTACCTGTCGCTGCGGGTCCGGCTCACCGACAAGCCGGGCGCGCTGGCGGACCTGCTGGGCGTGCTGACCCGGGTGGACGCCAACGTGCTCGACGTCGCGCACGTGCGGATCGACCCGCAGCTGGGCCTCACCGAGGTCGAGGTGGACCTGCACCTGGAGACCAAGGGGCCGGAGCACTGCGCCGCGGTGATCGGCGAGCTGCGGGAGGCCGGGTACGTGGTGAGCCGCTGAGCCCCTCCGGGGCCGGTGCGACCCCGGTTGTCAGTGGTGGCTGTGATGCTGTGAGCCGGGTCACCTGCGGGGCTTGACGCGATATATCGTGAGTGCCAGCATCTTGCGATGTATCGCGAGCTTCGCCCCGGCGGGCCCGGGTACCACATCGGATGAATCCCCGCGGATCCCCGCAGATCCCCATAGCACCCCACAGAGCCCCGCAGAACCCCCACAGAACCGATTCGCATCAGGAGATGAGGCAGGCCCATGGCGTCAGCCATCGAAGCCGAGAACCTGGTCAAGACCTTCGGCGACGTCCGCGCCCTGGACGGCGTGAGCCTGGACGTCCCCGAGGGCACCGTGCTCGGACTGCTCGGCCCCAACGGCGCCGGCAAGACCACCACCGTCCGGGTCCTGACCACCCTGCTCCAACCCGACTCCGGCCGCGCCACGGTGGCCGGCGTCGACGTGCTCAAGCACCCCAACAAGGTGCGCAGCCTGATCGGCCTCTCCGGCCAGTACGCCGCCGTGGACGAGTACCTCACCGGCCGGGAGAACCTCCAGATGGTCGGCGAGCTCTACCAGATGAGCGCCCGCGACGCGAAGAAGCGGGCCCTCGAACTGCTGGAGTGGTTCAACCTCTCCGAGGCGATGGACCGCACCGCCAAGACCTACTCCGGCGGCATGCGCCGCCGCCTCGACCTCGCCGCCGCCCTGGTGGTCCGGCCCCCGGTGATGTTCCTCGACGAACCCACCACCGGCCTCGACCCGCGCAACCGGCTCGCCCTCTGGGAAGTCATCGAGACGCTGGTCGAGCAGGGCACCACCCTGCTGCTCACCACCCAGTACCTGGAGGAGGCCGACCGCCTCGCCCACGACATCGCGGTGGTCGACCACGGCAAGGTGATCGCCCGCGGCACCGCCGACGAGCTCAAGGCGCAGATCGGCGGCGAGCGGATCGAGGTCGTGGTGCACGACGCCCTCCTCGTCCCCGAGGCCGTCGCCGCGCTCTCCCCGTACGCCAAGGGCGACCCGGCGGTGGAGAAGAACACCCGCCGGATCACCGTCCCGGTCAGCGGCGGCGCCAGGGTCCTCGCCGACGCCATCCGCGAACTGGACGCCCGCTCCATCGAGATCGACGACATCGGCCTGCGCCGCCCCACCCTGGACGACGTCTTCCTCTCCCTCACCGGCCACGCCACCGAGGGCGGCGCCGAGGAGGACGAGGGGGCCGCCCCCGCCGGGAAGGGCCGCCGCGCCAAGGGGAAGGACGCCTGAGATGACTCTCGCCAGCACCGAGGGCGCCATCGGCGGCGTCCCCGTCACCCCGCGCCGCGGCGTCGCCGCCACCGCCCACGACTCCTGGGTGGTCGCCAAGCGCAACCTGCGGCGGATGACCCGCATCCCCGAGATCGTCGTGTTCGGGCTGATGCAGCCCGTCATGTTCGTGCTGCTGTTCTCGTACGTCATGGGCGGCGCCATCGCCATCCCCGGCGCCCAGCCCAGCCACCAGGTCTACATCGAGTACCTGATGGCGGGCATCTTCGCCCAGACCGTCACCTTCGCCGTCGCCGGCGCCTCGGCCGGCATCGCGGAGGACATGACCAAGGGCCTGGTCGACCGGTTCCGCTCGCTGCCGATGGCCCGCGCCGCCGTCCTCACCGGCCGCACCCTGGCCGACCTGGTCCAGACGGCGTTCACCGTCGTGGTGCTCGCCCTGGTCGCGCTGCTGGTCGGCTGGCGGATTCACGACGGCGTCCTGAAGGCGCTCGGCGCGTTCGGCCTGCTGCTCCTGCTCGGCTACGCCTTCTCCTGGATCGGCGCGCTGATCGGCCTGTCCGTGCGCAGCCCCGAGGCCGCCACCTCGGCCGGCCTGATCTGGCTGTTCCCGCTGACGTTCATCTCCAACGCGTTCGTCCCGGTCAGCTCGATGCCCAGCTGGCTCCAGCCGATCGCCTACTGGAACCCGTTCTCGGCCACCGTGCAGGCCTGCCGCAGCCTGTTCGGCAACCAGATCGGCCCGGTGCCGGACTCCTGGCCGATGGAGCACGCCGCCCTGGTGTCGGTGGTCTGGTCGCTGCTCATCCTGGCCGTCTTCTCCTGGCTCTCGGTGCGCAAGTACCGCCGCGCGGCGGGCTGACGCGGCGTCAGGGGCCCTGTCGGGAACGCGGCGGACGGTTCCGGAAACGGCGGACGGTTCCGGAAACGGCGGACGGCCGCTCCCCCCACCCGGGGGAGCGGCCGTCCGCCGTTGCGCGGGGCGGGGCGTCAGCCGGAGAACGGCTTCGCGTCGATGATCTTCACGCCGGCCTTCTTGCCGTTCGGCAGCTCGTACCGGGCGTCCTCGCCGACCGACTTGCCGATGATGGCCTTGCCCAGCGGCGACTGCGGGGAGTACACGTCGATGTCGCCGTCGGTGACCTCGCGGGAGGCCAGCAGGAACTCCATGGTGTCGTCCAGGTCGCCGTCGAACGCCACCTTCACCACCATGCCGGGGGCCACCACGCCGGAGTCCGCCGGGGCCTCGCCGACCTTCGCGCGCTCCAGCAGCTGGCTGAGCTGGCGGATGCGGGCCTCGGTCTTGCCCTGCTCGTCCTTGGCCGCGTGGTAGCCGGCGTTCTCCTTGAGGTCACCCTCCTCGCGGGCCGCCTCGATCTTCTTGGCGATCTCGATCCGCCAGGGACCGGTCAGGTGGTCGAACTCGGCCTTGAGCTTGTTGTAGTGGTCCTGAGTGAGCCAGGTCACGTCATCGTTGGTCTGGGTCACAGGGTGCTCCTCGTCGGTGCTGGCGCTGCCGCGCGGGTGGGACGCGGCGGTGGTCGATTCTCTGGGCAGATGCAAAGCAACGCCCGCTTGCGCACCGGTGGGTGCGGAAGGGGCGAAATCACGAGCCTAACAAGTTCCCGGCGCAGGCGGGAGTGCCTGCGGGCGGCGCGGGTCGGGTGCCTTCGAAAGGGTGACCGCGGCGGCGGGCGCTCGGGCGTCTTCGGCGGTTGTCGCCGGGGTGGGGCGCCGGGGGGCGCTACTTGCCGTCGGGGGTGCAGCCGAGCAGTTCCGCGGTGGTGCCGCGGGCGGTGGTGCGGAGCGTGACCACCTTGACGTACGAGTCGCCCTCGGCCGGGACCTGGAAGTCCGACTGGCCGACCACCGCGCCGTCCGCGCCCTGCGAGCGGACGGTGCACACCCCGCCGGTGCCCGCGCTCTTGCGCACCGACAACTGCAACTGCAGCTCGGTGTCGGAGACCGCCTGGAAGCTCGGCACCGTCCCGTTCAGCGCCGTCTCGCGCAGCAGGTACGAGCTGCCCAGCCAGCCGATCAGGCCCAGGAACAGCACCCCGCACACCACGGCGGCGACCCGCAGCCGGCGGTCCGCGGCCCGGTCGTCGGTGCGGCCGTAGCGGCCGGCCGGCGCGGCGGCGGGAACCGCGGCCGGCGCGGCCTGCTGCGGCGCGGGCGTAGGGCTGTGGTCCATGGTGCGGCTCGGTCCTTTCGCGGAGGAGCGGTTCGTCCTCCGGTGGGAATGGACGCGCCCTTCAGTCCGTCACTATAGGAGGGTCACATCCGCGCCGGAGCCGGCGGGGGAGCCGGCCCGGCGAAGCGGACAGAACCACCTGTACCTGAAGGGGACCAGGCGTTGAGCGAGCAGTTGCGTTTGATGGCGGTGCACGCGCACCCGGACGACGAGTCCAGCAAGGGCGCCGCCACCATGGCGATGTACGTGTCGCAGGGGGTGGAGGTCCTGGTCGCCACGTGCACCGGCGGCGAGCGGGGGTCGATCCTCAACCCCAAGCTGCAGGGCGACCCGTGGGTCGAGGAGAACATCCACGAGGTGCGCCGCAAGGAGATGGACGCGGCCCGGGAGATCCTGGGCGTCCAGCAGGCGTGGCTCGGCTACGTCGACTCGGGCCTCCCGGAGGGCGACCCGCTGCCCCCGCTGCCCGAGGGGTGCTTCGCCCTCGAGGAGGTCGAGGTCGCGGCGGGCGCGCTGGTCAAGCTGATCCGCGAGTTCCGCCCGCACGTGGTCACCACGTACGACGAGAACGGGGGCTACCCGCACCCCGACCACATCATGACCCACAAGATCACCATGGCGGCCTTCGACGCGGCCGGCGACCCGGACGCCTACCCGGAGGCCGGTGAGCCCTGGCAGCCGTCCAAGCTCTACTACAACCACGGCTTCCCGATGGGCCGGATCCGCGCCCTGCACGCCTACCTCACCGAGCACGGCGAGGACTCGCCGTACGGCGAGTGGATCGAGGGCTGGGAGAAGTCGGGGCGGACCGAGCGCGAGATCACCAGCCGGATCGAGTGCGCGGACTTCTTCGAGATCCGCGACAAGGCGCTGATCGCGCACGCCACCCAGATCGACCCCGACGGGCCCTGGTTCCGGGTGCCGATCGACGTCCAGCGCGAGGTCTGGCCGACCGAGGACTACGAACTCGCCAAGTCCCTGGTCCCCACCGACCTCCCGGAGACCGACCTCTTCGCCGGCCTCCGCAAGTAACGTCCCGTACCACCCCGTACCACCCCCCGGTGACCCGGCCGCCCTAAGGCCGGGTCACCATGGAGGAATGAGCACCCCCGTGAACCCCACCCAGCTCGCCACCGCCCTGGCCCTCGACGAAACCAAGGTCACCCCCGGCCTGCTCGGCTTCGTCGTCTTCGCGGCCCTCGGCATCGCCACCTGGTTCCTCCTGAAGTCCATGAACGCCCGCTTCAAGAAGATCGACTTCACCGAGCAGCCCGGCCCCGAGGACGACTGACCTGGCGACACTCCGTACCGCGCCGTCGGCCCCACGCTGATCGGTGCGGTGGTCCGTGCTATCTGCCGGTGGTTCGACCCGGCGGCCCCGGCAACGGCCGAAGGCCCGGCCGGTGATGATGCCGGGAGCGGGCGCACCGGGACAGACGTGGATACGCCGAGGCTCGCTCCGCGTTCTGCTACGGACCGGACCGGGCCCCGGAACCAATACAGTGTCGGCGCTCGACGTCGGAGGGTCCGACTCCGAGGACCTGCTCGAAGGCCGGCGACAGCTTCCGTCCCCCTCGTGCTCGGGTGACCATTCCCCGCGACGGCCTGATGCGGCGTCAAGAAACTTCCGTGCGAACCGATCCGACTGCCGCCCAGTACAGGCCCACCCACTCATGTGATTCACATCACCCCACTGCTCGCGCGGGCTCCAATCGGCGGGGGCTGGGGTGGGGGCAGGCGGGCGCCGCACCAGCATCTTGCCGCCTACTTCTATGCGCAGTAGCACTGCGCACTGAGGCTGTTCCGCTCTCTCGCGCATAGCGCATCAAGCCAGCTCGCTCTGATGCACTGCTA
The DNA here is from genome assembly GCF_044741705.1 of Kitasatospora sp. NPDC088134. Lineage (NCBI taxonomy): Bacteria > Bacillati > Actinomycetota > Actinomycetes > Kitasatosporales > Streptomycetaceae > Kitasatospora > Kitasatospora sp. NPDC088134. The sequence continues at coordinate 116,985 of NZ_JBIUTD010000002.1, forward strand.
ACCTTGCCGAGGATCGCATCTGGCGCTCTGTCAAGCCTTGCAGAAGCGGCGATAGTTGAGGTCGCTCTATGCGCAGTACTACTGCGCATTTTTCCTTGGGTGGGAGTTCCGAAATGATGAAGTCATTCATTGAGTTGGTCGGAAAGGCCATGCAGAGCACGGGCATGACGCTTCGCCTCTGTCTGCTGATGCTCGTTGCGGCGGGCGCGTACTTCATCATTCAGTTGAGGTGAGCCGGACGGAACCAAGGGGAGCAGCGCGTGGTGGCCAGGAGAGTGGGCGGTGAGGCGGAGGCGGTCGTCGATGGGTTGTGGCGGGCTTACGCTCCCTACCAGCGTGGCCGGGGGTCGGGGGACCTCCCCTCGATGCTGGCGCTCCTGGTCATGGCGTACTCCGTCGAGTCGGAGCTCCGCTCGGGGCCGGGAGAACCGTCGGACGCCGCCAGGCGCTGGACCCGGGCCCTGGCGGAGGCCTCTGCCGGGGCCCCACCGCTCGTCGACCTGCGTGCCGTGGCGCGGGACATTGCCGAACAGCTCCAGCTCTCCCCGCTCTCCTGGCCCGACTTCGAGTTCGGCGGCTCCTTCGGCGATGAGTCGGACGACTTGGCCTGGGTGACCGCCTTCCTCAGGGCCCTCAGGGAGCTGCCACTGCTCGACGGCCCTGGACTGGCCGAGGTGTGCGAGTTGCTCATCGAACGTCATGCGCGGGAAGGGGCGCTGCCGAGTGGGGAGTTCTACACGCCGAGTGCGGTCGCGTCACTGCTGGTCGACATGACCGGGGTGCGGAGGGGGGACCGGATCCTCGACCCAGCGTGCGGAACCGGGGGCATGCTGGTCGCCGCCGCGCGCCAGCTGGCGGAGGAGGGGCCTGTCGACGGCGACTCCTTGGAGGCGTACGCGGTGGACCGCGGGAACCTTCGACTGGCGGCGCTCAATCTGGCGGTCCACGGAGTGGAGCGGCCCCGTGTGGGGCAGTCCGATCCGGTAGCGCTCATGCAGGGCCGGGGGGCCGGCTACGCGGACCTGGTGATCAGCAACCCGCCCTTCAATCAGCGCACCCTCGACAGCCGGCGCGTGAGGTGGCCGTTCGGCCCGCCGCCGGACTCCAACGCGAATTTCGCCTGGTTGCAGCTCGCGTGGTCCCGGCTCAGTGAGCAGGGTCAGGCCGCGATGGTCATGCCGCCGAGCGCATCGTGGGTGGGAGGCTCCGAAGGGGCCATCCGGAGGGACATGATCGCCCGGGGAGCGGTCCTCGGCATCGTCGCGTTGCCGCCGAACCTCTTCCTCAACACCACCACCGCCGTGCACGTCTGGCTCCTTGCGCGGGACCGCGCGCACCACCCGGTCGGCAGCGACGGGGTGATCTTCGTCGATGCCGGTCGACTGGGAACTCAGCATCCCCGGCAGCCGCGCACGCTCTCCGAGGAGGAGACACGGCGGATCGTCGACAGGGTCGGCACGTGGTTGCGAAATGGAGGCCGGGGCGACGAACCCGGGTTCTCGCGCGTGGTCGCCCACGCGGACGTCATCGGCAACGCGGGAAACCTGGACCCCCGTCTCTACGTGAGGTCGGGGAGCGGGGAGGTGGAAGGGGCAGGGGGTCTGGGGGACCGGCTCGCACAGCTCGAACGCGAGGAGCGCGCGATGTCGAGCGCGGAACTCCGGTGGATTTTCGACACCCAGTCGGAAGCGGCGGACCGGAGCGCGGCCCCCGTGGCCGTGCCGTTGCGGACTGTTGTTCGCCAGGCCGGATCCTCCTGGTCCCCGGTGCGGGAGGGCTTGCTCGCCGGTCCGTCGGGAAGTCTCCTGCACGCACATGACTACGTGGCGGAGGGCGGAGTCCCCGTGGTCATGCCGAGGGACCTGACGGACAACGGCTTCGTTCCGTCAGGCATCAAGTGCGTCAGTGCGGAGAAGGCCGAACAGCTGGCCAGGTTCCGGCTGGCCCCTGGCGATGTCGTGGTCGCCCGTCGAGGGGAGCTCGGCAGGTGCGCCGTCGTGCGGGAAGAACAGGCCGGCTGGGTCTGTGGAACCGGCTGCTTCGTGGTGACACCGTCCGAGGCCGTCACCAGCGACTACCTCGCCGCCTTTCTGCGGAGTGCCGAAGCCCGGGCGTGGCTGGCGGAGAGGTCCACCGGGAGCATCGGCCTCCAGACCGTTTCACTCAAGGTGCTGGGCGATCTCCCAGTGGTCGTGCCCGACCGCGAAGTGCAGCAGGCGATCACCGACTTCACGGTCCGGCTCGATGAGCACGAACAGCTCATGCGGAAGCAGCTCGAACTCCTGCGCAGTATCCGCAGTGGGGCGGTACGGGGTTTTCTGGCGGACTGACCGTTCGGCTGGCAGCACCGCCCCGGCGGCCCGTACCGGCTTCGCCACCAAAGCACAGGACTGCCCCTATCACCCTGCGAGCGGACGGCTTAACGCAGGGGGGCGCCCACGGTAAGTGAAGCGATGTGTGAACCTTGTCGACATGTCGAGGATCGGTCGGGTCGGAGAGTTCTATACCGTCGAGCTGGTCGATGGCGCTGCCGGCGGGTTGCGCCGGATCACTCGCCGGGGTTGGACCGGCCAGGTCCTCGCCTTTCCACGCCTGGCCTACCGGGATGTACGCGCGCGTGGCGAGCTGGCGCGCCCTGGCGTTTACGTCCTGGTCGGCCCCAACGGGGGCAGCCTGGCTATGCCGCACCGGCTGTACATCGGCCGAAGCGATGCCTTGCAGACCTGTATGAGCACCTACCAGACAGCCGAGAAGAAGGACTTCTGGAGCCATACCTTCGTCTTGACGAGCGCGGAGGGCCATCCCCTCAGCACCACGATCACTGCTGTCCTCGAAGGAGAGCTGATCGCGCTGGCCCGCAGCATCGGGCGGGCCGTCGTCAACACCAACCAGCCGCATCCGCTCGCACTGGACCCGCAGGACGCCCATTTCCTGGACGAGTACCGCAAGCATGCTCTTGCGATCATGCTGCTCCAGGGAGCCACCTACTTCGATGAGGAATTGAGCGCGCATCCTGTTCCTGTGGAAGCGGCCGAAGCGGTCCGGCCGCGGCACATTTACCACCTGAAGACGAAGGCGAACCTGACTTTCGCCAGTGGTTACGAGAGCCCGTACGGATTCACCGTCCGGGAAGGCTCCTTCGCGCGCAGAGCGGTTGCCGACTCCATGCCCAGGGCTGCTCGCAGGATCCGCGAGCAGCTTCTGGAGGAGAAGGTGCTGGTCATCGAGGATGACAAGCGCCTGCGGTTGACGCAGGCATACACCTTCACTCATCCGTCCCCGGCTGCCAGCGTGATGACGGGCTACAGCATCAACGGAGTGGACAGATGGAAGGACGACAGCGGCTGCTCTCTGGCGGATGTACGCAGGGCTGAGGCCCAGGCGGCCACCGAAAACCTTTGAAAGCCGAGTGGATGGTCTTCGGGCGCGAGCTTGCACCACAGGCAGACTTCATCGCTTGCGTGCGCAAGGATGGCTGTATGCCGAACCGCCTGGCCGATGCCACGTCCCCGTACCTGCAGCAGCACGCCGACAATCCCGTGGACTGGTGGGAGTGGGGCCCGGAGGCGTTCGAGGAGGCGGCGCGGCGCGGGGTGCCGGTGCTGCTCTCCGTCGGCTACGCGGCGTGCCACTGGTGTCACGTGATGGCGCACGAGTCGTTCGAGGACGAGGCGGTGGCCCGGTACCTGAACGAGCGGTTCGTGGCGGTGAAGGTCGACCGGGAGGAGCGGCCGGACGTCGACGCGGTGTACATGGAGGCGGTGCAGGCGGCCACCGGGCAGGGTGGGTGGCCGATGACGGTGTTCCTGACGCCGGAGCAGGAGCCGTTCTACTTCGGGACGTACTTCCCGCCGGAGCCGCGGCACGGGATGCCCTCGTTCCGGCAGGTGCTGGAGGGCGTGGGGAAGGCGTGGACGGAGCGGCGCGCGGAGGTCGGGGAGGTCGCCGGGCGGATCGGCCGGGATCTGGCCGAGCGGGCCTCGGTGTACGCGGTCGGCAGCGGGCTGGCCGAGCTCCCCGGCGAGGATGAACTGCACCGGGCCGTCGTCGAGTTGAGCAGGTCCTTCGACGAGCGGCGGGGCGGTTTCGGCGGCGCCCCGAAGTTCCCGCCGTCGATGGTGCTGGAGTTCCTGCTGCGCCACCACGCCCGGACCGGCTCCGAGGCCGCGTTGCAGATGGTGGAGCGGACCTGCGAGGCGATGGCCCGCGGCGGGATCTACGACCAGCTCGGCGGCGGCTTCGCCCGCTACGCGGTGGACGCCACCTGGACGGTGCCGCACTTCGAGAAGATGCTGTACGACAACGCGCTGCTGCTGCGGGTGTACCTGCACCTGTGGCGGGCCACCGGTGCGGAGCTGCCGCGCCGGGTCGCGCTGGAGACCGCCGACTTCCTGCTGCGCGAACTGCGCACCCCCGAGGGCGGTTTCGCCTCCGCGCTGGACGCCGACTCGCTGGACGCCGAGCGCGGGAAGAACGCCGAGGGCGCGTACTACGCCTGGACGCCCGAGCAGTTGGCAGCCGTGCTGGGCGGGGCGGACGCCGCCCGCACGGCCGAACTCTTCGACGTCACCGGCACGTTCGAGCACGGCAGCTCGGTCCTGCAACTGCCGAAGGACCCCGAGGACGCGGCGGCGTACCAGGAGATCCGGGCGAAGCTGTTCGAGGCCCGGGCGCAGCGCCCCGCCCCCGCTCGGGACGACAAGGTGGTCGCGGCCTGGAACGGCCTGGCGATCGCCGCTCTCGCCGAGGCCGGCGCGCTGCTGGAGCGCCCCGACCTGGTGGAGGCCGCCGAGCGTGCCGCCGACCTGCTGGTCGCCGTCCACTTCACCGCCGAGGGCCGGCTGCTGCGCACCTCCCGGGACGGCCGGGCCGGCGCCAACGCGGGTGTCCTGGAGGACTACGCCGACGTCGCCGAGGGCTTCCTCGCGTTGTACGCGGTCGGCGGCGAGACGTCCTGGCTGCAGTTGGCCGGCGAACTCCTCGACCTGGTGCTGCTGCACTTCACCGACGAGAAGTCCGGCGCGCTGTACGACACCGCCGATGACGCCGAGCAGCTGATCCGCCGCCCGCAGGACCCCACCGACAACGCCGCCCCGTCCGGCTGGAGCGCCGCCGCCGCGGCCCTGCTCGGCTACGCCGCGTACACCGGCTCGGCCCGCCACCGCACCGCCGCCGAAAGGGCGTTGGGCATCGTCTCCACCCTCGGCACCCGCGCCCCCCGGTTCACCGGCTGGGGCCTCGCCGCCGCCGAGGCACTGCTCGACGGCCCGCGCGAGGTCGCGGTCGTCGGCGTCGACGGCGATCCGCGCCGCGCCGCCCTGCACCTGGCCGCGCTGCGCTCCACCGCCCCCGGCGCGGTCGTCGCGGTCGGTGCCCCCGGCGACACCGAAGTCCCGCTGCTGGCCGACCGCCCGCTGCTGGACGGGCAGGCCGCCGCGTACGTCTGCCGGCACTTCGTCTGCGAACGCCCCACCGGGGACGTGGCCGAACTGGAGCAGCGCCTGCGCGACTGACCCCTCCCGGCCGGGCCGCCGCAAACGGGTGGCCCGGCCGGACGACGCCGGGGGAGGATGCGGCATGAGCTGGACACTGAGCACGTCCCTGGACGAATTCCGCACCGCAGCTGGCACCTTCCTCGCCGCCGACCCCGCCGAGAACACGGTGCTCCTCACCATCCTCGACCGCCTCGGACGGGACGGGCTGCACGTCTACGGCGAGCAAGCGCCGCGCTTCGGCTGGTGGCGGGAGCCCGACGGCACCGTCACCGGCGCCACCCTGCGCACCCCGCCGTACGGGCAGCGCCTCGGCCGGATGCCGGTCGCCGCCGCCGAGGCACTCGCCCGGATCATCGCCGCCGAACCCGAGCAGCCCGCCGACGTCGCGGGCGGCCGGGCGGTGGTGCTCGCCTACGCCGCCGAGCAGGCCCGGGTCACCGGCCGGGACTGGTCGATCGAGTCCAACGAACGGCTTTACCGGCTGGGCGAGTTGACCCCGCCGCCGATCCCGCCCGCCGGACGGCCGCGACCCGCCGGGCCGACGGACGTCGAGCTGGTCGCGCGGTGGCTCGGCGAATTCTGCGCCGAGGCGGAGGTCGGGGCGCCCACGGACCTGCGGGCCGACGCGGAACAGCGGATCGTGGCCGGCGCCCTGCTGCTCTGGGAGGTGGACGGCCTCGGCCCCACCGCGCTCGCCGGAGCGAGCCCGGTGGTCGCCGGGATGTCCCGGATCGGGCCGGTCTACACGCCGCGCGAGCGGCGCGGGCGGGGGTACGCGAGTGCGCTGACGGCCGCCGCGTCGGAGCAGGCCCTGGGGTGGGGCGCGGAGGAGGTACTGCTGTTCACGGACCTGTCCAACCCGACCAGCAACGCGATCTACCAGCGCATCGGGTACGTGCCGGTGGGCGACTCCGTGCACGTCGCCTTCCACTGAGGGGACGCTTCCACAGCAGGGGCCCGGGGAAGCTTTGTGGCAGACGCCGAGTAATCAGGGGCCCGGGGAACGGCGGGGCACAGTGGGGCGCTACGGGGCGTCGGCCGAAAGACCTTCGGCCCGAAACGGGGTCGGCGCTTCGCGGCCCGTCGGTCACCCGCCACTCGGCGCCGCCGTTCCCCGGGCCCCTGAAAGCGCACTCTGCCGAAGCGCTTGCCTCAGCGGGCGTGCACGTGGCGGTAGCCCGGGTGGATGCCCGGGGTGAGGCCCTGTTGGGTGGCGATGCGGCCGAGCAGGGTGGTGAGTTGGGCGTGTTCCTCGGGGGTGAGGGACTGGGTGACGTCCTGTTCGTGGGCGAGGGCGGTCTCGCGGAGGCGGGCCAGGAGGGCGAGGCCGTCCGGGGTGAGGTGCAGGGCGTAGAGGCGGCGGTCCTCCGCGTTGCGGCGGCGTTCGATCAGGCCGCGTTGTTCCAGGCCGTCCGCGAAGGGGACGAAGCGGCTGGGCGGCATGCCCAGCGCGTCCGCGAGTTCGCGCTGGCTGCGCCCGGGCTGCTGGACGAGCAGGCGGAGCAGGCCGGCCTGGGCGGGGGTGAGGTCGAGGGCGGCGATCCGTTCGGCGAAGCGGTCGGCGGCGTGGGCGCCGAGCTGGGCCAGTAGGAAGGCCGAGCCGCCCGGGGGGCCGCCGGGGCGGGCTGCCTCGTGATGCGTGGGCTCCGTACTCATGGCGACATCGTACCCGTTTGACAATCGTTCCACCGTGTAATCATTATCTTGGGTATATCGATGACCGGGAGGAACCATGAGTGCCACCGCTCCGACCCGCCCCGCCACGGGCGCCCGCCGTCCGCAGACCGGCCCGCCGCTGCTCGCGCCGGCGATCGCCACCGTCGCGCTGACCGTCGCCTACACGGTGGTCAACCGCGCCACTCCGCATCCGGACGCCACGGGGGCGGAGGTGGTGCGGTACGCCCAGGAGCACGGAGGCGAGGCGAGGCTGGGCGCGCTGCTGCTGCTCGCGGCCGCCGTGCCGCTGGCGCTGTGCGCGGCGGTGTTCTACCGGCGGCTGCGGGCGCTCGGGATCACCGCGCCGGGGTCGGCGATCGCCCTGGTGGGCGGGGTGCTGGCGGCGGTCGCGCTGGTGCTGAGCGCCGCCGCCGGCTGGGCAGGGGGTCGGTTGCCGGCGGACGCGCCGCCCGCGCTGGGCCGGGCACTGGCGGACGTCTCGTTCCTGGCGGGCGGGCCCGCCTACGCGGCCGGGTTCGCGCTGCTGGTCGCGGGGGTGTCGGTCTCGGCGCTGCTGGCCGGGCTGCTGCCCCGGGGCGTGACGTGGTCCGGCCTGGTGGTGGCCGCGGCGGGGATGCTGGCGCTGCTCGCCCTGGTGGTGGACGGCTTCCTGTACCTGCTGCCGGTGGTCCGGTTCGGCGGGGCGCTCTGGCTGCTGTGCGCGGCCGCGCTGCTGCCGATCAGCCGCCGCCGCGCACAGGACGCCTGAGCGCGCCCCGAATCCTGAGGAAATCCGTTCCGAACAGAGGGAGTTGATCGTGATGACCGGGAACTACCCGGAGTTGCAAGGCCGGACGGTCGTGGTGACCGGCGGTTCGCGCGGGATCGGTGCCGAGACGGCGCGGGCGTTCGCCGCCCAGGGCGCGGCGGTGTGCGTGGTCGGCCGGGACGCAGCGGCGCTGGCGGGCGTGGTCGGGGAGATCGAGCGGGCGGGCGGGGCCGCGCTGTCGGCGGTGGCCGACGTGACGGACCCGGGCGCGCTGGACGGGGTGCGGGCGTCGGTGGAGGGCTGGTTCGGCCCGGTGGACGTGCTGGCTGCGTTCGCGGGCGGGCAGGGATTCCCGGTGCCCACGGCCGAGTTGACGGCGGGGCGCTGGCGCGAGGTGCTGGAGTCGGACCTGACCTCGGCGTTCCTGACCGTGCAGGCGTTCCTGCCGGGGATGCTGGAGCGCGGGTCGGGCAGCATTCTGACCATGTCCTCGGCGGCGGGCCGGCAGCCCAGCGGGGCGAACCTGGCGTACGGGGTGGCCAACGCGGGCGTGGTGATGCTGACCCGGCACCTGGCGACCGAGCTGGGGCCGTACGGCATCCGGGTCAACTGCCTCGCGCCGTCGGCGATCCTGACCGAGCGGGTGCGCGAGCGGATGCCCGCCGAGGTGCAGCGCAGGGTCGCCGACACCCACCCGCTGGCCCGGCTCGGCACCCCGCAGGACGTCGCCTCCGCCGCGCTGTTCCTGGCCTCCGACGCGGCGGGCTGGCTGACCGGCCTGACCGTCGACGTGGCCGGCGGCCGGATCACCAACTAGCAATCACCGACCAGCAATCAAAAAAAGGGAGTTCACTCCCAGTCCCAGCGCAGGCCGAGCAGGCAGGGCGGTAGGTCGGCGGCCACCAGGTGCGCGCAGTGGTGCCCGTCCAGGGTCAGCTCCTCGATCTCCAGCGCGGACTGCTCGGGGCGGCGCCGCATGAAGCGGTCGCAGCGGACCGGCAGCGCGGCCGGGTCGAAGGTGACCTGCAGGACGTACTGGCCGGCGCCCGCGTTGAAGCCGCGGACGTACTCGCGGCTGGGCCCGGTGGCGGGCGCCTCGTCGAAGCCGTAGCCGAGCAGGTGGGTGTCGCCGGTGCGCAGCCGGCGGTCCAGCAGGAGTTCGGCGACCAGCATGTGGGCGGCGGGGTCGCGGCGGACCCGGCCGGTCCGGCAGTTCTCCTCGGCGCGGACCCGCACCCGTTCGATGTCGCAGCCGGGATCGCCCTGGTAGATCGCCAGGTAGCGGTCGATGCCGTCCCGGTGCGCCCGCAGCACGTGCTGGGAGTCGCGGCGCTGCAGGCAGCGGTCCGCGCCGACCCGGATGCGCTCGATGTGGGTGACGGTGTGCAGGCCGGTGTCGGGCGGGCCGGACAGCACGGCGAGCAGCCCGTCCACGGCCTCGGCGGGGCTGATCAGGTCCCGGTAGGGGCGGACGGCCGGGCCGGCCGGGTCGGGGGAGGTGCGGCGCGGGCCGAGCAGCCGGGTCAGTGAGTGCTCGGGCAGCTCCAGCACCTCCTCCAGCACCGTGACGGCGCGCAGCGACTCGGGCCGCTCGGGACGGCGCCGGCCCTGCTGCCAGTAGCTCAGGCTGGTCACGCCGACCTGCACGCCGCGCTGGGCCAGGCGCTGGCGCAGCCGGTGCAGGGCCAGGCCGCGGGCGGCGATCGCGGCCCGCAGGGCGAGGTGGAACGGCCCGGTGCGCAGGGCGAGGGCCAACTCCGGTGGTGCGGGCGGCTGCTGCAAGGGCCACCTCCTCAACTGACCGTGAATATTCACACCTTCCGGCGCCGTTGTCATCGGTCCGGGCGATATCCGCGCTGCCCAGGGCCGCCCCGTTCACACCCCCGGCCGCCCCGTTCACACCCCGACTCCCGGGCCAGGACAGGCCGTTGACCCACCCGCGTCAACGGCCGGATGCTCGTCCAGCGCGTCCGGACGCCGCCCCCACATCCACTCCTCGCCCCTGCCAGGAGGACCACCCCCATGCCATTCACCCCGATGCGGCTGCGTCGGACGGCCGCCGCGCTCGCCCTGGGCGTCCTCGCCCCGGTGCTGGGCGCCGCGGCCGCCGTCCCCGCCCAGGCCGCCGCCCCCGCCGCCGTCCAGGCCGCCGCCGCCAAGCCCCAGGCCCCCACCCTGGCCGGCACCGCGCGCACCCTGAACCTCACCATGCAGGCCCAGCAGCAGAGCAACTGGTGCTGGGCGGCCAGCGGCAACACCATCGCCACGTACTACGGCTACGGCTACAGCCAGAACCAGTTCTGCAACCTGGCGTTCGGCCGCTCCGTCAACTCCAGCTGCCCGAACAGCCAGGCCAGCCTGGGCGACGTGCAGAACGCGCTGTACCGGATCGGCATCAGCACCGGCTCGTACGTCAACGGCTACCTGCGCTACTCCACCGTGCAGACCGAGATCGACAACGGCCGGCCGGTCGAGACCCGCATCCAGTGGAGTTCCGGCGGCGGCCACATGAACGTGCTCTACGGCTACGACCCCGGCAACAACTGGCTGTACTGGGGCGACCCGTGGCCGTCCAACTACCGCTACAACTGGGGCGACTACGACTACTACGTGAGCAACAGCTCCTTCTCCTGGACCCACTCCCTGTACCGCGTCGGCGCGTGAGGAGCCCCGTCATGAGCAAGCCCTCGATGAGCGGCCGCCTCGCCCGCGCCGCCGCCGCGCTCACCGCGGCCACCGCCCTCGGCCTCGCCGCCGCCCCGTCGGCGCAGGCCGCCGACGGCCCCGCCGCCCCGACCGGCGGGGAACTCGCCGCCGCCCGGGGCGCGACCCAGGACCCCGCCGTGCTGGACCAGTTGGGCCACTTCTTCGCCCGTGGGGGCGTGCCGCCCACCCAGTCGCTGGGGATCAGCGCCGCCGACGAGGCGAAGGCCGCGCACGCCGCCGCCCCCCGGCTGACCGGCGACACCGTGCCGGTCTACACCCTGGACGCCGACTTCGTGGCGGGCCGTCCCGGGGCGCGGGTCGCCGCAGTCGAGTTCACCGCGACCAAGGCGATCGCCGCGGACGGCCAGACCGCCTCGGTCTGGACCGCCGAGCGGAACGGCAGTTGGCGGGTCGTCAACATCGCCTCCGGCGGCGACGAGACCGACTACGCGGCCCGGGCCGCCGCCGACGGCGGCACCGCCTTCCGCGAACCGCAGATCAACGCCTGGTACGAGCTCAAGGACGGCCGGGTCCTGCCACTGGAGGACTCCGCCCGCCGCTCGGTCGGCGCGCACGGCACCACCGTCGCCGCCTACCAGCAGCTCGTCCACCAGCGGTACGGGGACAAGCTGCCCGGCTCCGCGTACGACGCCTCCGGCAAGGCCGGCGGCTTCCGGGCCGACGCCGCGCCCGCGCCCGACCGCACCACCCCCGCGGTCGCGGCCGGGTCCGTGCTGGGGCTGACCGCCCTGGCCGGCACCGCGATCGGCCTGCGGCGCCGGAAGGCCCGCGTCAAGTACTGAGGACCGGATCGGGCCGGTCGGTGCTCCCCACGGGGCACCGGCCGGTCCCGCCGTTCCCGTGGCCGGGGCGGTTCGGACGGCCGGGACGGTTCAGGCGGACGCCCCCGCGAAGGTGCGCCGGTAGGCCAGCGGGGAGACGCCGATCGCGGCGTGCAGGTGCTGGCGTAGCGAGACGGGGTTGGCGAAGCCGACCCGGGCGGCGATCTGGTCCACCGTCAGATCGGTCGCCTCCAGCAGTTGCCGGGCCAGCGCGACCCGCTGCCCGGTCAGCCAGCGGCCCGGGCTCTGGCCGGTCTCGTCCTGGAAGCGGCGGGCGAAGGTGCGGGTGCTCATCGCGGCGTGCCGGGCCAACTCGTCCAGCGGGAGCGGGCGGTGCAGCTGGGTGAGGGCCCACTCGCGGGTGGCGGACGTTCCGGCGGAGCCGCTCGCGGGCACCGGGTGCTCGATGTACTGGGCCTGGCCGCCGTCCCGCCAGGGCGGCACCACGCAGAGCCGGGCGGCCCGGTTGGCGACGGCGGCCCCGTGGTCGGCGCGCAGCACGTGCAGGCACAGGTCGACGCCGGAGGCCGCGCCCGCCGAGGTCAGCAGGTCGCCGTCGTCGACGAACAGCACGTCCGGGTCGAGCCGGACCCGCGGGAACAGTGCCCGGAAGCGGTCGGTGAGCGCCCAGTGCGTGGTGGCGGGGCGGCCGTCCAGCAGACCGGCCGCGGCCAGTACGAAGGCGCCGGTGCAGATCGACAGGATGCGGGTGCCGGGCCGGATCAGCGCCAGCGCGGCGGCGACCGGCGGCGCCAGCTCGGGCCCGGCCAGGGCCGGGGTGAACGGCGGGATCACCACGGTGTCGGCCGTCGCCAGGATCTCCGGGCCGTGCTCGACCCCGATGCTGAAGTCGGCGTCCGAGCGGACCGGCCGCCCGTCCACGGTGCAGGTGGCCAGCTCGTACAGGCCGTCGGTGCTGCCGAACACCCGCCGGGGGATGCCCAGTTCGAACGGGTAGACGCCCTCCAGGGCGAGCACGGCGATCCGGTGCGGAGCGGACACGGCACACCCTCCTGACAGGAATCCATCGGACAGTGGCCATCATGCCACTCGTCGGCCCGCCCTGCCCCCGGCAGGCTGAAGGGCATGACGACCGAGACGAAGACCGACCCGAAGACCGACCCGAAGACCGACTCGAAGACCAGGACCATGCGCGCGATCAGCCAGGACGCGCTGGGCGGGCCCGAGGTGCTGAAGGAAGTGGAACTGCCCCGGCCGGTGCCGGGCACCAGCGAGATCCTGGTCCGGGTGAAGGCCGCCGGGCTCAACCCCACCGACTGGAAGCACCGGGCCGGCGGCGGCTTCCTCGGCACCCCGCCGTTCGTCCTCGGCTGGGACGTGGCGGGCACCGTCGAGGCCGTCGGCTTCGGCGTCACGCTGTTCGCGCCCGGCGACGAGGTGTTCGGCATGCTGCCCTACCCGCACGGGGTCGGGGCGCACGCCGAGTACGCCGTCGGACCGGCCCGCGCCTTCGTCCACCGGCCCGCCGCCGTCGACACCGTCCAGGCCGGGGCGCTCCCGCTGGCCGCGCTGACCGCCTGGCAGGCCCTGGTGGACACCGCCGGCGTCGGCGCCGGGGACCGGGTGCTGGTGCACGCGGCGGCCGGCGGCGTCGGCCACCTCGCCGTGCAGATCGCCAAGGCCCGCGGCGCGTACGTGATCGGGACGGCCAGCGCCGCCAAGCACGACTTCCTGCGCGGCATCGGCGCCGACGAGGTGATCGACTACCGGGAGACCGACTTCGCCGCGGCGGTCCGCGACGTCGACGTCGTGCTGGACACCGTCGGCGGCGCGTACCAGCTGCGCTCGCTGGCCACGCTGCGCCCCGGCGGGCTGCTGGTGTCGATCCTGCCCTTCCCGGTCGAGGGGCTGGCCGAGGAGGCGGCCCGGCTGGGCGTGCGCACCGCGATGATGCTGGTGGAGGCCGATCAGGCCGGGATGGCGGCGGTCGCCGACCTGGCCGAGCGCGGCCTGCTGCGGGCCGAGATCGCCGGGACCTTCCCGCTGGCCGGGGCGGCGGAGGCGCACGCGCTCGGCGACACCGGCCGGACCACCGGCAAGCTGGTGCTGCTGGCCGACTGACCCCCGCCGACCCGCGGCTCCCGGCGGCGGCCCGGCCGCCCCGGGAACCGGAGGAGGGGATGTGCGATCCCCACCACTGGTGTTGACGCGATGTTGATCCCCCGTTCGCCCCGGCCGAGTGCTGAACATGTCACTGTAGGTGGGAAGTTCTCTGACGACCTGTCAGACGATCGGTCGGCCGGCGGGAGGTTCAGCCGATGGAGTACGGTGCGGCGCGTTTCTGGAGCGGCGTGGTCGGTGTGCTGGCCGCGCTGGCCGTCATCGCGGGCTACCTGATCGGCGGCGCCCGCCTGGTCTGGGCGGTCTCCGCGGTCGAGGTGCTGGCCGTGATGGCCTGGGTGGCCTACCGGTTCCGGGGCCGCGCGCACCAGCGGGCGGCGGGCGAGGGGCCCGACGCCGCGCACTGCGAGCGCTGCCGCCGGGCCCGCCAGCGGCTGGAGGGCCGGGCCCAGCCCGTCCGGTACTGAGCCCGCCGGGCCTCAGCCGGCCAGGGTGTACGCCGCGATCGAGACCCCCACGTACTGGACGATGAACGCGCCGAGCGTGAAGGCGTGGAACACCTCGTGGAAGCCGAACCAGCGCGGTGACGGGTCCGGCCGCTTCAGGCCGTAGATCACGCCGCCCACGGTGTAGAGCACGCCGCCGACCACGATCAGCGTCAGCACGGCGGGCCCGCCCTTGTGCAGGAAGTCCGGCAGGAAGAACACCGCCGCCCAGCCGAGGGCCACGTAGCACGGGGTGTAGAGCCAGCGCGGGGCGCCGACCCAGAACACCCGGAAGGCGATCCCGGCCAGCGCGCCGCCCCAGACCAGCCAGAGCAGGACCTGCTGCCGCGCGCCGTCCAGCAGCAGGATGGTGAACGGGGTGTACGTCCCCGCGATGATCAGGAAGATGTTGGCGTGGTCGAGCCGGCGCAGCACCGCCTCGCCGCGCGGCCCCCAGGTGAAGCGGTGGTAGACCGCGCTCACCCCGAACAGCATCCAGGCGCTCACCGAGTAGACGACGCAGGCGAGGCGCGCCGCGGTCGAGTCGGCCAGGCAGATCAACACGATTCCGGCGGCGAGCGAGGCCGGGAACATCCCGGCGTGCAGCCAGCCGCGCCACTTGGGCTTCACGAGCTCCAGAACTTCCGCGGTCATGGGCAGCATCTTACGGAACCGTAGGTTACTGACGCGTAGGAAAGTGGCGACTCTCACTCTTGTCCGTTTCGGCTAAATCGAGAGGCGTGACCCAGGTCTCCTCGGGGCGGGCGAGCGGTACATCGGCGCCCCGGAATCAGACACTTCGGAGTAAAGATCTCGTCAATGGCGCCAGTTTGACAAAGAAGCAGTGGTTGCCCGGGGCTACGGTGTAACCACCCTCAACCCCCGCGAAGCCGTCTCCTGGCCGAGATGGTGTGAAACGGAGCGATCGTGTCGCCTCAGATCTCTGCGCTCGCCGAGTCCGCGCCCACCCGCCACCAGCGCCTGGTGGAGTGGGTCAACGAGATTGCCGAGCTGACCCAGCCGGACCGCGTGGTGTGGTGCGACGGCTCGGAGGAGGAGTACCACCGCCTCGCCGAGCAGCTCGTCGCCCAGGGCACCTTCACCAAGCTGGACGAGAACAAGCGCCCCAACTCCTACTACGCGGCCTCCGACCCGTCCGACGTTGCCCGCGTCGAGGACCGCACCTTCATCTGCTCCGAGCAGGAGAAGGACGCCGGCCCCACCAACCACTGGAAGGCCCCCGCCGAGATGCGGGAGATCTTCCAGGGGAAGAACGGGCTGTTCCGCGGCGCGATGAAGGGCCGCACCATGTACGTGGTGCCGTTCTCGATGGGCCCGGTCGGCTCCCCGCTGGCCGCGTACGGCGTCGAGATCACCGACTCCGCGTACGTCGCCGTCTCGATGCGCGTGATGACCCGGATGGGACAGGCCGTGCTCGACCAGCTCGGCGAGGACGGCGACTTCGTCAAGGCCGTGCACACCGTCGGCGCCCCGCTGGCCGAGGGCGAGGCCGACGTCGCCTGGCCGTGCAACACCACCAAGTACATCTCGCACTTCCCGGAGACCAAGGAGATCTGGTCCTTCGGCTCCGGCTACGGCGGCAACGCCCTGCTCGGCAAGAAGTGCTACGCGCTGCGGATCGCCTCCACCATGGCCCGCGACGAGGGCTGGCTGGCCGAGCACATGCTGATCCTCAAGCTCACCCCGCCGTCGGGCGAGGCCAAGTACGTCGCGGCCGCCTTCCCGTCCGCCTGCGGCAAGACCAACCTGGCCATGCTCCAGCCGACGATCCCGGGCTGGAAGGTCGAGACCATCGGCGACGACATCGCCTGGATGCGGTTCGGCGCCGACGGCCGGCTCTACGCCATCAACCCGGAGGCCGGCTTCTTCGGCGTCGCCCCCGGCACCGGCGAGGACACCAACGCCAACGCGATCAAGACCCTCTGGGGCAACACCGTCTTCACCAACGTCGCGCTCACCGACGACGGCGACGTCTGGTGGGAGGGCCTCACCGAGGAGCCGCCCGCGCACCTGACCGACTGGCGCGGCAACGACTGGACCCCGGAGTCCGGCACCCCCGCCGCCCACCCGAACGCCCGGTTCGCCGTCCCGGCCGCGCAGTGCCCGACCATCGCCCCCGAGTGGGAGGACCAGGCCGGCGTCCCGATCTCGGCCATCCTGTTCGGCGGCCGCCGGGCCACCGCCGTCCCGCTGGTCACCGAGTCCTTCGACTGGCAGCACGGCGTCTTCCTCGGCGCCAACATCGCCTCCGAGAAGACCGCCGCCGCCGAGGGCACCGTCGGCGAGCTGCGCCGCGACCCGTTCGCCATGCTGCCGTTCTGCGGCTACAACATGGGCGACTACTTCGCGCACTGGCTGAAGGTCGGCGCCGCCGCGGATGCCGCCGAGCTGCCGAAGATCTACTACGTCAACTGGTTCCGGAAGAACGCCGACGGCCAGTTCGTCTGGCCCGGCTACGGCGAGAACAGCCGCGTGCTGAAGTGGATCGTCGAGCGGCTGGAGGGCACCGGCGAGGGCGTCGAGACGCCGATCGGCGTGCTGCCGACCGTCGAGGGCTTCGACCTGGACGGCCTGGAGCTGGCCGAGGCCGACCGCGAGCTGCTGTTCACGGTCGACAAGGAGATCTGGAAGCAGGAGGCCGCGCTGGTCCCGGCCCACCTGGAGACGTTCGGCGAGCACACGCCGAGCGAGCTGTGGGACGAGTACCGGGCCCTGGTCAAGCGCCTCGGCGACTGACACGGCCGGCCCGGCTGACACGACGTCAGGGCCCCGCACCCCCGGCCGGGGGTGCGGGGCCCTGACGCGTCCGCTACGGCTGGGCGTAGCCCGACAGGAAGTCGCCGATCCGGGTGACCGCGTCGGTGATCTCCTCCGGGCGGGGCAGGGTGACCAGCCGGAAGTGGTCCGGGTCGGGCCAGTTGAAGCCGGTGCCCTGGACGATCAGGATGCGCTGGGAGCGCAGCAGGTCCAGCACCATCTGCGCGTCGTCCTTGATCTTGTAGACCTGCGGGTCGAGCCGCGGGAAGGCGTACAGCGCGCCCTTGGGCTTCACGCAGGAGACGCCCGGGATCTCGTTCAGCAGCTTGTACGCGGCGTCCCGGGAAGCCAGCAGCCGGCCGCCGGGCAGGATCAGGTCGCGGATCGACTGCCGCCCGCCGAGCGCCGCGGCCACCGCGTGCTGGGCCGGCATGTTGGCGCACAGCCGCATCGAGGCCAGCACGTTGAGGCCCTCGATGTAGGAGCGGGCCCGCTGCCGGTCGCCGGAGAGCACCATCCAGCCGGAGCGGAAGCCCGCCACCCGGTACGACTTGGACATGCCGTTGAAGGTGACGCAGAACAGGTCCGGCGCCAGGGTGGCCAGCGGGGTGTGCTGCACGCCGTCGTACAGGATCTTGTCGTAGATCTCGTCCGCGTACACCACCAGCTTGTGCGCGCGGGCCAGTTCGACGATCCCCTCCAGCAGCTCCTTCGGGTACACCGCCCCGGTCGGGTTGTTGGGGTTGATCACGACGATCGCCCTGGTCCGGTCGGTGACCTTCGCGGCGATGTCGGCCAGGTCCGGGTACCACTCGGCCTGCTCGTCGCAGCGGTAGTGCACCGCGGTGCCGCCGGCCAGCGAGACCGAGGCCGTCCACAGCGGGTAGTCCGGCGCGGGGACGAGCACCTCGTCGCCGTCGTCGAGCAGCGCCGTCATGGCGAGCTGGATCAGCTCGGACACCCCGTTGCCGAGGTACACGTCCTCGACCGAGAGGCCGTGCAGGCCGCGCTCCTCGTAGTGCATGACCACGGCGCGGCGCGCCGAGAGCAGGCCCTTCGAATCGCCGTAGCCGTGCGCGCTGTTGAGGTTGCGGAGGATGTCCTGGAGGATCTCGGGCGGCGCCTCGAAACCGAACGCGGCGGGGTTGCCGGTGTTGAGCTTCAGGATGCGGTGGCCCTGGTCCTCCAGCCGCATCGCCTCGTCGAGCACCGGGCCGCGGATGTCGTAGCAGACATTGGCGAGCTTGCTGGACTGGATGACCTGCATACCCGCCTACTTTACGGCGGTGTAACGCCGATCACGGCGTGGTGTTCGCCACCTGGACACGGACGGGCGAACGCCGCCCGGCGGTAGGGTCGCGACGGACCGTCAGGGGAGGCGCGCGATGTTCGGGGCAGTGGTCGGGGCCGTGCTGGGGCTGCTCGCGGGCGTGCCGCTCAGGTCCGCGGTGGTGCGCTGGGCGGTGCCGGCCGGGGAGCCGTGGCGCAGCTGCCCCGTCACCCCGCTCGGGCGCTGCCTGCGGCACGGCGACCGGACCGGGCCGCCGCCGCTGGCCGTCGAGGCGGTGGCCGCCGCCCTCGGCGCGGCCCTCGGTGCGACCGCCCCGGCGCGCTGGCTGCCGCTGCTGGTCTGGCTCGCCCTGCTCGGCACCGTGCTGGGCTTCGTGGACGCCGCCGTGCTGCGGCTGCCGGACGCGCTCACCCTGCCGCTGTTCCTCGGCACCGCGCTGCTCGCCCCGCTCGCCGACCCCCGCCCCGGCGCCTGGCTGCGCGCCGCCCTCGCGGCGGCCGGCCTCGGCCTGCTCTTCCTGCTGCTCGCCCTGCTCGCCCCGATGGGCCTCGGCGACGCCAAACTCGCCCCGTCGCTGGGCGCGGTGCTCGGCCTGGCCGGCTGGCGCACCCTCTGTACGGGCGTCCTGTGGATGTGGCTGATCGCCGCGCTGTGGGCGGTCGTCCTGCTGGTGCTGCGCCGGACCGGGCGCGGCGGCGAGTTCGCCTTCGGCCCGGCGATGCTGCTGGGCACCCTGGCCGCCGTCCTCGCCGCGTTCTGACGGGGCGCCGGGAGCGGGAAAGGGCGGGGCCCGCCGTACCCCAGCGGTACGGCGGGCCCCGGTGCGGGCGCCGGCCCCTCCCTCAAGGGGCAGCGCAACCGCGGGAGTTACGGCATGGAGTGGGTGAAGGCGCCGACGTTGGTGGAGAAGTCGTTGCCGTTGTTGGCGTCCCAGTTGGTCGACCAGGTCATCGCGCCGCGGATGGTCGGCCACTTGGCCGGCGGGACGAAGCTGCCGCAGTGGTTGCCGGTGGCCAGGCAGTCCAGCGCGTTGTTGACCACGGTGGAGTTGACGTAGCCGCCGCCCGCCGCCTTGCTGGAGGCCGGGACGCCGATGCCGACCTGGTCCGGGCGCAGGCCGCCCTGGATGTGGGTGCAGACCTGGGCGGTGATGAAGTCGACGGTGCCCTGGGTGTAGACCTTGCCGTCGCAGCCGTTCATGCCACCGGAGTTGTAGAACTGGGTGTTGACGACGGTCAGGATGTCCTTGGTGTTCAGCGCCAGCTGGAAGTAGGCGCCGGCCGTGGAGTACATGCCGATGGTCTCGGGCGCCATGGTCAGCACGAAGCCGGGGCCGACCTTGGACTGCAGGGTGTGCAGCGCCTGGGACATGTAGGTCGGGTCGACGCCGTTCTCCAGGTCGACGTCGATGCCGTCGAAACCGTACTGCTGGATCAGGCTGTACGCCGAGTTGGCGAAGTTGGTCGCCGCGGCGGCGTTGCCGACCGAGATGGCGCCGTTCTGGCCGCCGATGGAGAGGACGACCTTCTTGCCGGCCGCGTGCTTGGCCGCGATGTCGGCCTTGAACTGGGCATCGGTGTAGCCGCCGAGCTTGGTGGCCAGCGCCGGGTCCAGGGTGAAGGAGATCGCGCCCTGGGTGGCGGTCGCGTCGGCGAAGGACACCGCGATGATGTCGTACGCCGACTGCACGTCGCTGAGCTTCTGGACCGTCGAGTTGTTGTCGAAGTTCTGCCAGTAGCCGGTCAGCACGTGCTTGGGCAGGCCGGTGTTCGGCGGCGTGGTGCTGGTGGCGGTGGCGGTCGGCGAGGCCGAGGTGCTCGGGGAGGCGGAGGCCGTCGGCGACGCGCTCTGCGAGGGCGAGGCCGACGCGGACGGCGAGGCGCTCTTGGTCGGCGAGGCCGAGGCGGAGGGCGAGGCCGAGGTGGCGGAGGCCGACGGGCTCGGCGAGGCGGTGCCGCCCGGGCCGATCAGCTGGACGTCGTCCGCGTTGTAGGTGGACTGGCCGTACCAGCCGTGCAGGTAGAGGGTGACGCTGGTGGTGGTCGCGCCGGTGGTGAAGCTCGTGTTCAGCTGGTTCCAGGCGCTCTGCGCCGACCAGGTGGACGGGTCGGTGCCGCCGGTGCCGCGGGCGCCCAGGTAGACGTACGGGCCCTGGACCCAGGCGTTCAGCGTGTAGGCGGTGTTGGGGAGCACCGCGACGGTCTGGGTGCACTCGGCGGTGTCGCCGGCGCCCGGGGTGGCGGCCAGCGCGCCGGTGCCGGAGTGCACCGGGGCGGCGACCGTGGCGGCGTTGCCGGTGCAGGTCCAGCCGGAGAGGCCGGACTCGAAGCCGCCGTTGGCGACCAGGTTGCCGACCGCGGCGTTCGCGCCGCCCGCGGTCAGGGCGAGGCCGCCGCCGGCCAGGGCCAGCGCGGTCGCGGTGGCGAGGGCGGCCGGGATCTTGCTGCGGCGCCGGTGGGACGGCTGCTGCGTGGTACGGGCCATGACAGGCTCCAGTGCGGGGAGATGGGGGAGGGGAGCGGGGTGCCCCGGGTGGGGTGCGGAGGGGAGTGGGGGAGGGGCCGGGACGCGCTGGGGAAAGGAGCCGCCGCGGTGGGGGTCGCGGCGGCTCCGCTGTGGGGGAGGGTCCGGTGTGGTGCTGCCCACACGCTGGACTAGACCATTGGGGAGCGTCAAGACCCGGAATCCGGTTTAGGGACGGTTTAAGGATTCGGAGACCGTTCCGTATCCCGACCCGTGCGCGCACCGTGACAAGACCGGTACCTGCGGTTTTGCCGTCCCGAAAGCAGAGCGGAGTAGGCTGCCGCAGGGATTTCGCACCCGGAGCAATCAGCACGGAAGGGCCGTTCGACATGGGTCTGCGCGAGGTGGTGGAAGGCACGCCGGGGCTGCGCACCCTGCTAGACAAGGCCTACCGGTTGTACGGCCGCCGGGTCGAGGTGCACCTGGCCAACACCCCGCACCACATCGGGGTGATCCTGGACGGCAACCGCCGCTGGGCGAAGGCGGCCGGCGGCACCACCGCCTACGGCCACCAGCGCGGCGCCGACAAGATCAGCGAGTTCCTCGGCTGGTGCGCGGAGACCGACGTCCGGGTGGTCACCCTCTGGATGCTCTCCACCGACAACCTGTCCCGGCCCGCGGAGGAGCTCGTCCCGCTGCTCGGCATCATCGAGGACGCCGTGCAGGGCCTGGTCGACGCCGGCCGCTGGAAGGTCCACCCGGTGGGCGCGCTCGACCTGCTGCCCGCCCCCACCGCCGAGCGGCTCAAGCAGGCCGCCCAGGCCACCGAGTACATCGACGGGCTGACGGTCAACGTGGCGATCGGCTACGGCGGCCGACAGGAGATCGCCGACGCCGTCCGCTCGCTGCTCCAGGAGCACGCCGTCCGCGGCACCTCGATCGAGGAACTGGCCGAGGTGCTGGACGTCGAGCACATCGCCGAACACCTGTACACCAAGGGGCAGCCCGACCCGGACCTGGTGATCCGCACCTCCGGCGAGCAGCGGCTGTCCGGCTTCCTGCTCTGGCAGTCCGCGCACAGCGAGTTCTACTTCTGCGAGGCCTACTGGCCCGCCTTCCGCAAGGTCGACTTCCTCCGCGCGCTGCGCGACTACCAGCTCCGCAACCGCCGGCTGGGACGCTGACCGACCCCGGCCGGGGCTGACCCGCGGTCAGGGCCCCCTACCCGTGGGACGGGTGGGAAAACGTTCACCTGTTGTGATCCCGACGTTCGCTCCGGCGCGAATGCGGGGCCCCTCGCCTGGGAATACACCCTTCAGACCGTCCTCCCGGCCAGCGGGGCCGCGGGGACGGGTGGGCCGCGGGTGACGTCGGGTCACCCGCTCTGGAGGGCTAGTGGTCAGTACCAAGAGCCGCCGGACACCTGACCGGCGCACGTACGTCCTCGACACCAGCGTGCTCCTGGCCGACCCTCTCGCCATGACGCGTTTCGAGGAGCACGAGGTCGTCCTCCCGGTCGTCGTCGTCACCGAGTTGGAGGCCAAACGCCACCACCCGGAGCTCGGCTACTTCGCCCGCCAGGCGCTGCGCCTGCTGGACGACTACCGGGTCCGCCACGGCCGGCTCGACGAGCCGATCCCGGTCGGCGAGCTGGGCGGCACCATCCGGGTCGAGCTCAACCACTCCGACACCTCGATCCTGCCGGCCGGCTACCGGCTCGGCGGCGGCGAGGCGGACACCCGCATCCTGGCGGTGGCCCGCAACCTGCAGGCCGAGGGCTACGACGTCACCGTCGTCTCCAAGGACCTGCCGCTGCGGATCAAGGCGAGCTCGGTCGGCCTGCTGGCCGAGGAGTACCGGGCCGAGCTGGCGGTCACCTCGGGCTGGACGGGCATGACCGAACTGCACGTCCCGGCCGACCGGGTGGACGAGCTGTTCGCCGGCCAGGAGCACGCCCTCCGGATCGAGGGAGCCGACCAACTCCCTGTCCACACCGGCCTGGTGCTGCACTCCGAGCGCGGCCGCGCGCTCGGCCGGGTGGCCCCCGACGGCCGGGTGCAGCTGGTCCGCGGCGACCGCGAGGCGTTCGGCCTGCGCGGCCGCAGCGCCGAGCAGCGGGTCGCCCTCGACCTGCTGCTCGACCCCGAGATCGGCATCATCTCGATGGGTGGCCGGGCCGGCACCGGCAAGTCCGCGCTCGCGCTGTGCGCCGGCCTGGAAGCCGTCCTGGAGCGCCGCCAGCACCGCAAGGTGATGGTGTTCCGCCCGCTGTACGCGGTCGGCGGCCAGGAGCTCGGCTACCTGCCCGGCAGCGAGGCCGAGAAGATGGGCCCCTGGGCGCAGGCGGTCTTCGACACCCTCTCCGCCGTCACCACCCCCGACGTGATCGAGGAGGTCATCTCCCGCGGCATGCTGGAGGTGCTGCCGCTCACCCACATCCGCGGGCGCTCGCTGCACGACGCCTTCGTGATCGTCGACGAGGCGCAGTCCCTGGAGCGCAACGTGCTGCTCACGGTGCTGTCCCGGATCGGCCAGAACTCCCGCGTCGTGCTGACCCACGACGTCGCCCAGCGCGACAACCTGCGGGTCGGCCGGTACGACGGCGTGGTCGCGGTGGTGGAGAAGCTGAAGGGCCACCCGCTGTTCGCCCACATCACGCTCACGCGTTCGGAGCGCTCGCCGATCGCCGCACTGGTGACCGAGATGCTGGAGGACATCCAGCCCTAGGCATAACGGGACACACCGGGGCAAAGGGGTCTGACATATACCGTCAGGCCCCTTCGCCGTGCAGGGAACTGACGGGGTCTCGGCCGTTCGTCCACCAAACGCGCTGGTCGAAAAGTTTGTGAGATCTGCCACGGCGGAGGGAATTGCGTAGACACGCCCGCGTGCGGCATGGTGTGGGTTCTGTCAGGCCCCGCGTACGGCAGCACCTCGCCCCAGGACCCCGGTCCGCGGGCGGAAAACTGAACACCGCACGGCCGTACGCCGCTCGATCGAACCGCCCCCGCCCGGCTCCGCCCGGACAGGCGGCCGAGCCCGCGCCTCCGGTGACCAGCGTTCGACGGAGACCAGTGCCAGGGGCAGATACGCGCCCGTACGGTCACACGCCGGGCGACGCTGGAAGGAAACCATGTGACTCGGATCTCGGTCCGGGGAGTCGCTGTCGCCTCCGCCACCGCGGTGACCGCCGTCGGTGCCGTCGTGGGCGCCGCCTCTGGTAGTGAGGGCAAGGCCGCCACCACGGTCGACGTGGCCAGCGCGACCCTGCTCGCCGACGCGCCCGCCGGCGCGCACGTCCAGAACGTCAGCGACGGAATCGGCCGCCAGGCCGACGCCCAGCAGGTCTCCGCCGACGCCGCCGCCAAGAAGGCCGCCGAGGAAGCCGCCCGCCAGAAGGCCGCCGCCGACGCGCAGGCCAAGGCCGACGCCGAGAAGGCCGCCAAGGCCGCGGAGGAGAAGCGCGCCAAGGAGGAGGCCAACCGCGCCGCCGCCCGCAGCGTGCTGGCCACCGTCAGCCCCGGCTCGGTCCAGGACATGGCGCTGCAGATCGTCGGCGACGCCGACCAGTTCCAGTGCTTCAGCCAGATCGTCAAGCGCGAGAGCGGCTGGGACTACACCGCCACCAACGCCTCCTCGGGCGCCTACGGCCTGGTCCAGGCCCTGCCGGGCTCGAAGATGGCCTCGGCCGGCGCGGACTGGCGCACCAACCCCGCCACCCAGATCAAGTGGGGCCTGAACTACATGAACAGCCGCTACGGCAGCCCCTGCGGCGCCTGGTCGTTCTGGCAGTCCCACCACTGGTACTAAAGACCGGTCCGTCGAAGGCCCCCGCCGCGTCCCGCGCGGCGGGGGTCTTCGCGTCGCCGGGCGGGCGACAGGTGTGAATTGCTCACGTGCGCCTGGTGGTTCATCCGCTTTTATGCCGATTCGCCCGAAGGCGGCCCGGCAACCCCCGAGACCGTGCCCCGCACCGGCGGGTAGCGTTCCTCACCGACGGCCGTGCGACCCGCGGCCCGCAGGGACCGACAGGGGGAGACCGGGCAGTGACGGAAGAGACGAGCGGCGGCCGCTGGCGCGGCGTCGCCAAGATCGGCGCCCTCGCGGCCGGACTGTTCGCCGCCGCCGAACGCCGCCGTCGCGCGGCCATCTCCGCGGAGGCGCACGCCCTCGCCCACGAGCAGGCCGTCGAACTGGTCGCCGAGCGCGCCGCGCTGCGCACCGCCGAGCAGACGGCCCGTCAGCTCGCCGAGCACACCGGGCCGGCCACCGACAAGGCCGTCGAGATCGACACCGTCCCCGCCCCGCGCGCGGCCGAGCCCGCCGAGCCCGCCGAGCAGGCGTCCTGGGGCCCGCCGCCCGGCCGACCGAGCAACCCTGTGGACGCGGTGCCCTGGACGCTGCGGGTCGCCGCCGAGTCCACCTGGCGGCTGCTGCTGCTCGGCGTCGCCGTGTACGTGCTGTTCCGGGTCATCGACACGCTCCGGCTGGTGGCCTTCTCCGCCGTCGCCGCGCTGCTGATCTCCGCCCTGCTGGAGCCCACCGTCTCCTGGCTGCGGCGGCACGGCGTCCCGCGCTCGCTGGCCGCCGCCGGGACGTTCCTGTCCGGCCTGGCCGGGATCGGCCTGGTCGGCTGGTTCGTGTTCTGGCAGGTGTCGACCAACCTGGACCGGGTCACCGTCAAGGCCCAGGACGGCGTCCGCACGCTGCGGGACTGGCTGGTCACCGGCCCGTTCCACCTGACCCAGGACCAGCTGGACAACGTCACCAACCAGATCACCGCGTCCATCGGCAAGAACTCCGACCAGCTCACCTCGGCCGGCTTCACCGGCGTCAGCATCGCCGTCGAACTGCTCACCGGCATCGCGCTGACCGCCTTCACCACCTTCTTCCTGCTCTACGACGGCTCCCGGATCTGGAGCTGGACGCTGCGCGGCCTGCCCCGGCACTCCCGGTACGCGATGGCCGGGGCCGGCCCCAAGGCCTGGACCACGCTGACCGCGTACGTCCGGGGCACCGTCACCGTCGCCTTCATCGACGCGCTCTGCATCGGCATCGGACTCCAACTGCTGGGCGTGCCGATGGCGATGCCGCTCGCGGTGATCATCTTCCTGGGAGCGTTCGTGCCGCTGGTCGGCGCGCTCGTCACCGGCACCATCGCGGTGCTGATCGCACTGGTCACCGTCGGGCCCTTCAAGGCGCTGATGGCGCTGGTGGTGCTGGTCGCCGTCCAGCAGCTGGAGGGCCACATCCTGCAGCCGCTGATCCTCGGCCGGGCCGTCCGGGTCCACCCGCTGGCCGTCGTCCTCGGCGTCGCGGCCGGCTCCATCGTCGGCGGCATCGCCGGCGCGATCGTCGCTGTCCCGCTGATCGCCGTCACCAACACCGTCACCGGACACCTGCGCCAGCGCAACGCGGCGGGCCAACAGGTCTTCCAGGCCATCGAGGCGGCCCGCAAGCAGTAGCCGACGCGACGCGAAGAGGTCCGCCCGACCGGAGAACCCTCCGGTCGGGCGGACCTCTTTTCGCGTCGCGCCTGCCTACTGCGGCAGCGCGGCCTCGGCGTCGAGCACCGCGGCGACCGCCTGGACGGTCGCGGCGATCTTGACCGCGGCCTGGATGACCTCGCGGTCGACACCGGCCTTGCGCAGCACGCCCTCGTGCGAGTCGAGGCACTGGCCGCAGCCGTTGATCGCCGAGACGGCGAACGACCACAGCTCGAAGTCGACCTTGTCGACGCCCGGGTTGCCGATGATGTTCATCCGCAGACCGGCCCGCATCGTCCCGTACTCCTTGTCGGAGAGCAGGTGCAGCGTCCGGTAGTAGACGTTGTTCATCGCCATGATCGCGGCCGCGCCCTTGGCGGCTTCGTAGGCCTCGGGCTTCAGGTTGGCCTTGGCCTCGGGCTCCAGCTCGCGCAGCACGATCGGCGACCGGGTGGCCATCGCGCAGGCGAGGACGGTGCCCCAGAGCTGCTGCTCGGGGAGGTCGGAGTTGCCGATCACCGAACCGAGGTTGAGCTTGAGGTCCTTGGCGTAGTCCGGCAGCGCGGCCTTGAGCTCGTCGAGGGCCATCGGGTCAGCCCGCCAGCAGGGACTGGGCGTCGAGGGTGTCCTCGCCCTTGTTCCAGTTGCAGGGGCACAGCTCGTCGGTCTGCAGTGCGTCGAGCACCCGCAGGACCTCCTTGGGGTTACGGCCGACGGAGCCGGCGGTCACCATGACGAACTGGATCTCGTTGTTCGGGTCCACGATGAACACCGCGCGCTGGGCGGTGCCGTCCGCGCCCTCGACGCCGCAGGCCCGCATCAGGTCGTGCTTGACGTCGGCCAGCATCGGGAAGGGCAGGTCGCGCAGGTCCTTGTGGTCCTTGCGCCAGGCGTGGTGCACGTACTCGGAGTCGCCGGAGACGCCGAGGATCTGGGCGTCGCGGTCGGCGAACTCGTCGTTCAGCTTGCCGAAGGCGGCGATCTCGGTCGGGCAGACGAAGGTGAAGTCCATCGGCCAGAAGAACACCACGCGCCACTTGCCCTCGTAGGACTTGTGGTCGATCTCGGCGAAGGCCTTGGCGGCGTCGAGGTCCACGCAGGCGTTGAGTTCGTACTCGGGGAACTTGTCGCCGATCGTCAGCACGTCGCTTCTCCAGGGTTTGGGACGAGGGTTGTCCGGATTGCGGACAGCTCCCAGCCTCGCACACCGCTACTGATCAGTGAAATCGGTTCTCGCTCATGCCGCGATAGGCGATTCCGATCAATCCGGCACACTGGGAGGGAGCACCGACCGGCAAGGAAGCACCACCGTGAGAAGCAGCGCGCCCCGCACCCCCACCGTCTCCCAGCTGCGGGCCTTCGCCGCCGTCGCCGAGCACCGGCACTTCCGGGAGGCCGCCGCCGCGATCGGCACCAGCCAGCCCGCGCTCTCCGGAGCGGTCGCCGCGCTGGAGGAGGCACTCGGCGCGCAGCTGGTCGAGCGGACCACCCGCCGGGTGGTGATCACCCCTCTCGGGGAGCGCGTGGCCGAGCACGCGCGCCGGGTGCTGTCCGCGCTGCACGCCCTCACCGAGGAGGCCGAGGCCGCCCGCCGCCCCTTCACCGGGCCGCTGCACCTCGGCGTCATCCCGACCGTCGCACCCTACCTGCTGCCCGCCGTGCTCCGGCTGGTCCGCGACTGCTACCCCGACCTCGAACTGCACGTCCACGAGGAGCGCACCCCCTCCCTGCTCGACGGCCTGGCCGGCGGCCGGCTCGACCTGCTGCTGCTCGCGCTGCCCGCCGGCGGCGGCACGCCGGTCGCCGAGATCCCGCTGTTCGACGAGGACTTCGTGCTGATCGTGCCGCCCGAGCACGACCTCGCCGGCCGGACCGACGTCGCCCGCGACCTGCTGCTCGACCTCGACGTGCTGCTGCTGGAGGAGGGCCACTGCCTGCGCGACCAGGCCCTGGAGATCTGCCGGGAGGCCGGCGCCGACAGCGCCGGCGGCTCCACCCGGGCCGCCGGACTCGCCACCCTGGTCCAACTCGTGGCCGGCGGGCTCGGCGTCACCCTGCTCCCCGCCACCGCGCTCGACGTCGAGACCGGACGCACCGACCGCCTCGCCGCCGTCCGCTTCGCCCACCCCGCACCCGGCCGCCGGATCGGCCTCGCCCACCGCCCCGGCTCCGCCCGCACCGGCGAGTACCAGCGCTTCGCCGCCGACCTCCGCGAGGCGCTGCGCGAGCTGCCCGTCCGCCTCACGGCCTGACGGCCGGGGCCTCCTCGCCCACCCGCCCACCCGTGAGCGCCCCACCGGAAGAGTTCGGCCCCCGGCGCGTGCAGGGTGGGCGAGGCAGTGGGTGGGCATAGAACGGGTGGCGGGTTCCAGACGGGGGTGGTGGCCGGTGTACGTGTCGCGGATCAGGGTGTCCGGGGTGAAGTGCTTCCGCGGGGTGCGGGAGGTGGACGTGCGGGTGCCGGCGGGGGCCGGGTGGACGGTGCTGGCCGGGCCGAACGGGAGCGGGAAGAGCACGCTGCTGCGGGCGCTCGGGATGGCGCTCGGGGCGCTGCCGGGCGGGGACGCCGGGGTGTGGGGCGAGCAGGGATGGGTGGAGGCCGCGCCCGCGCCGCGCTGGCGGGTGGGGGAGCGGGCCGGCGAACCGCGGGCCCGCTACCTGGACCGGTCGGCCGGCCGCGACGTCCCGCTGCGGGCGGAGCTGCTGGAGCGGGTGCTGCCTGCGGGCTGGCGGGTCAGCGACCCCGAACGGCAGCTGGTCGCGCACGGCGGCCTGGAGGTCCCGCTGGACGAACTCGGCGACGGCACCGCCCGGTTGGCCCGGCTGGCCAGCCTGCTCGCCGCGACCGCCCGCCCCGGCCCGGTGCTGCTCGACGACGCGGACCGGCACCTGCACCCGGCCTGGCAGCAGCGGATCGGCCCCTGGCTGACCGAGTCCTTCCCGGACACCCAGTTCATCGTCGCCACCCACAGCCCGTACGTCTGCCAGGCCGCCGACCCCGGCGCGCTGATCCACCTGCCGGGGCCGGACGAGGAGCGGGCCCCGTACCGGCTGGACGAGGAGATCCGGCAGCGGGTGCTGTACGGCAGCGGCGAGGACACCGCGCTGTCCGAACTGTTCGGGCTGCCGAGCGCCTACTCGCCCGCCGCCGAGGCCGAACGGCGGCTGCTGGTGCGGCTGGAGCGCAAGCTGTACGCCGGTCAGGCCACCGACGCGGAGGCCGCCGAGTACCGGGAGCTGGGGGCGAAGCTGAACAGTTCGCTGACCGCCCGGGTCGACGAGGTCACCGCGCGGCTGCTCGGCCGGGACCGGTGATCCCGCTCCAGCGGCCGCCGCTCCAGCCCCGGCTGGCCGCCGAACTGGAACGCGCCACCGCCGGCATCCGGACGGCCGGCCCGAGCACCGCCTCCGGACGCGCCGCCTGGCGCAAGGCCGTCCGGCCGAAGGCCCAACTGCGGCTGATGCTGCGGCAGATGGCGCCCGGCCTGGAACGCTGCATGTACTGCGGGGACAACCTCGGCACCGACATCGACCACTTCGAACCGATCGCCCAGGCGCCGCTGCGCACCTTCGACTGGCAGAACCACCTACTGGCCTGCGCGCACTGCAACAGCAACCGCAAGCGCGACCTGTTCCCGCGCGACCCGGCCACCGGCGACGGCCTGCTGGTCGACCCGTGCCGCGAGGACCCGGCCGAGCACCTGCGGCTCTACCTGGACTCCGGCGCCTACGACCCGCTGACCGTCCGCGGCGAGGCCACCATCGAGGTGTTCGGCCTCAACCAGCGGCCCGAACTCGTCCGCGGGCGGCGGATGATGTTCGCCGTGGTCAAGGCGCTGGTGCTGGCCTGGCAGCAGGCCGGACCCGAGGAGGCCGAGGAGTACGCCGGGGCGCTGCGCGAGATCCACCACGCCGACGTGCTGCGCACCGTCCTCGGACTGCGCCGCAGCCGCCCGCTCGCGCTCGCCGTGCTCGGCCCGCAGGTGCTCGACGGGCTCGACCGGCTCGCCGCCGCGGACCCGAGGTTCAGCGGCTGACCGGCTCGCCGCCGAGCCGCTGCTCGAACCAGACCACCTTGCCCGTGCCCAGCCGGGTCGCGCCCCAGCGGTCCGCGCACCGACCCACTATCTGCAGGCCCCGCCCGCGCTCCTCCTCGGGCCCGGCCCGGCGGGTGCGCGGCAGCGCGGGCGAGTCGTCGCCGACCTCGCAGCGCAGCACCGACGTCCGCACCAGCCGCAGCGTCACCGGGCGGGTGGCGTGCTGGACGGCGTTGGTGACCAGCTCACTGACCATCAGTTCGCAGCTCTCGGCCAGGTGGTCCAGGCCCCAGCGGCGCAGCGTGTGCCCGGCCAGCCGGCGGGCCCGGCCCGGGGTCTCGTGCTTCGGCTGCAGGTACCAGTAGGCGACGTCCTCGGCCGGGATGCCGTCGAAGGCCGCGGCGAGCAGCGCGATGTCGTCGGCCCGGTCGCCCGGCGGCAGGATGCGCAGCGCCTCCTGGCACAGCTGCTCCGGGTCGAGCCGGCTCCCGCCCGCCAGCCGGGCCCGGAGCAGCTCCAGGCCGGTGCCGAGCGGGCGGCGCCGGGTCTCCACCAGGCCGTCGGTGAACAGCAGCAGCGAGGAGCCGGGCGGCGCGGGCAGCTCCACCGAGGAGAAGTCCACCCCGCCGACGCCGATCGGCGCGCCCGGCGGCAGGTCCAGCAGCCGGCCGGAGCCGTCCGGAGCGAGCAGCACCGGCGGCACGTGCCCGGCGTTGGCGATCACCACCCGGCCCGCGATCGGGTCGTAGACCGCGTACACGCAGGTCGCCAAGTGGTGCTCCTGGCCCAGCCGTTGGGCCTGCTCGTCGAGGTGGTACAGCACCTCGTGCGGCGGCAGGTCGAGGCCCGCCAGGGTCTGCGCGGAGGTGCGCAGCTGGCCCATCACGGCCGCCGAGGTCAGCGAGTGGCCCATCACGTCGCCGACGATCAGTGCGACCCGGTTGCCGGGCAGCGGGATCGCGTCGTACCAGTCGCCGCCGACCTGCGCGCCGCGCTCGCCCGGCAGGTAGCGGTGCGCCAGCCGGACGCCGTGCGGCTGCGGCAGGTGCGCGGGCAGCATCGAGCGCTGCAACTCGTCGGCGATCTCCCACTCGCGGGTGTAGCGCAGCGCGGTGTCCACGGCGAGGCCCGCGTGGGTGGCCAGGTGCGCGGCGGTCGCGGTGTCGCCCGGGTCGAAGCCCGCCGCCGAACCGTCCGGCCGCGGGCGGCGGACCAGCAGCAGCATGCCGAGCGCGGCCTGCCGGCCGTGCAGCGGCAGCGCCAGCAGAGTCGTTCCGGCAGGCAGCCGACCGACCGCGCGGGCGCCCAGCAGCTCGGCGGCCAGGCCGCCGCGCCGGGCGTCCAGCACCGTCGGGCCGTGCGGGGCGCGCCGCAGCAGGGCCCGCTCCAGCAGGCTGCCCGGCGACACCGGCCGCACCCCCGCGGCGCGGCCCAGCCGGGTGCCGCAGGTGTGCCGCACCCGCAGCGCCCGCGGGCGGCCCGGGTCGCGCTCGACGTCCGGCAGCGGGTCGCGGACCAGCACCACCAGGGCGTCGGCGACCGACGGGACCAGGACCCGGCCCAGGTTGCGCAGCGTCGCCGCCAGGTCCAGCGAACTGTTGATCCGCCGGGCCGCGCAGTCCAGCCGGGCCAGCCGCTCGGCCAGCCGGACCGGGGCGCCGCCGGCCGCCGCCGGCGGCGGGTGCCGCTGGACGGGGACGGCGGGCGGCTGCCCCGCCAGGGGCTCCAGGTGGTCGCGCACGGGCTGGCCGATCTGTGCAGGTGCCGGTTCGTCGGGGACGGTGCTGACGCGGCGTCAGCCGGTGCGCCGACAGCGCAGGTACAGCTGGGTCTCCGGCGGCTGCGCCGACCCGGCGGGCGCGTACGACTGGCTGTCCACCGCCTGCACCGCGAAGCCGGAGCGCTCCAGCAGCGCCGTCAGCTCCTCGCGCAGGTACCCGCTGACCCGGATCTCCCGCTCCAGGAACGGCAGCGGCACGTCGTCCAGGTCCGCCTCGACCATGCCGAGGGCCAGCAGGCCGCCGGGGCGCAGCAGTTCGCGGATCCGGCCCAGCGTCTCGGCGATCTCGGCCCGGGGCAGCATCAGCAGCGAGAAGAAGGCCGCGGCGGCGTCCAGCGTCCCGGCCCCGGCGGGGCCCAGCTCCGGCACGCCCCAGGTGTCGGCGGCCGCGGGGGTGGCCAGGTCGACCACGTCCAGCCGGTGGAAGGCGGCGGCCGGGGCGGCCGCCCGGGCCTGCGCCAGCATGCCGGCCGACAGGTCGACGCCCGTCACCCGCAGGCCGCCCTCGGCGAGCTGACGGGCGGTCGGCTCGCCGGCCCCGCAGCCGACGTCCAGCACCCGGGCGCCGGGCGGGAGTTCGGCCAGCAGCCAGTCGCCGCAGGCCAGCTGGCCCGACCTGGCCGGAAACACCTCCTGGTAGCGGGCGCCGATGGCGTCGAACACGGCGGCGCCGCGGGCCCGTTCGGCCCGGCGGTCACCCGCCCCGGACGCCGGGTCGGCGTCGGCGGGGACTTCAGTCCGTTCGTCCGTCACGATGATCTGGGCACCTCTCCCGCGCGCGTCCTGCCCCACCCGTCGTGGTCCGCACTCCACTCCCGACCCTGGCCTTCGAGAATAAACGCGATCACCGGACCGTGGAGTCCGTTTCCGGCCAACTCGTGCGCCAGTGGGCGCTCACCGCCCGCCAGGGGCAGCACACCGGTGCCCGCCAGGTGGTGCGCCACCGCCCCGCGCGCCGCATGGCGCGACCGCGCCATGCGGCCGGGCCCGCCGGCCCGCGCCGACCGGCCCGGGCCCGCGGCCGACCCCCTTGCCGCGGGCGTTTATCGAACGTCAATCGCGGCCTGCCAGAGTCTTCTCAGCGCCGGGGAAGCGTCAAAGCGTTCCCGCAGCCGGGGGGCTGCGGGGACGCCGACGCTCCCGGGGGGACGGGCTTCCGCCGAGGGGAACCAGGGGGGTACCGAGGGGGGAACGGAAGCCTACGGCGCGGGGGGAGAAGAGGGGGAAGGCTCGGTGTGCCGAGTGTCGATGAGGTCCCGCACCGGCTGGGCCTCGGGCACACCGAGCCGCGTGTACACCACCAGCGCCTCCCGGAGACACGCCAGCCCGCGCGCGGGCTGCCCCAACTCCAGGAGCGCCTCGCCCAGCGCCGCGTTCGCCATCCCCTGGCAGTACGCGGCCTCGATCTCCTGGGCGATCGACAGCGACTCCTCCGCCGCCTGCGCGGCCTCCGCGAACCGGCCGTCCGCCACCAGGCAGGCCGCCAGCCGGGCCAGCGAGTAGCCCTCCCAGATCGGATGCTGCTGCGCCCGGTACAGCTGGTGCGCCTCCCGCAGGTGCAGCGCCGCCTCGCCCGGCGAACCCGTCGACCGCAGCACCACGCCCAACTGGTAGAGCGTGTCCGCCAGACACGGCGCGTTCCCGGACGCCCGGGCCGCGGTCACCGCCGCCCGGGCGGACTCCAGGGCCTCCGCGTGCCGGTCCAGGCCGACGTAGGCGCGGGCCAGGTTGCCCAGCAGCCGGGCCTCGCTGATCGAGGAGCCCAGCCCCGAGGCGTGCAGATGGGCCTGCTGGTAGACGCGCAGCGCCTCGGCCGGGCGGCCGGCCCGGAACAGCGTCACGCCCAGCCCGTTGGCGGTGGCCGCGCGGAGCATGGTGGGGCGGTCGATCGGTTGGAGCGCCAGGCTCCGCGCCAGCGCCTCCTCCGCCTCGGCGAGTTCGGACGCCACCTGGTGAATGTGGCCGAGCGCGTAGTGCACCTGGGCCAGCGTCTCCGGGTCGCCCTGGGCGCCCGCACTCGCGGCGGCGGCGTGCAGCACGCCGCGGATGCGCGCGGCGAGCGACGGGTCCTCGACCAGGTGGGTCATCCGCTGCAGGATGTCCACCGCGGGATGCAGCAGTTCCGGTGGGGCGCCCGCCGCCGCCTCGACGCTGCTGAGCAGCAACGCGACCTCGGAGCGGAGCCAGTCGCGGGCGGCGTCGGTGCCGGAGAACGCCCGCCCGGACGGCCTGGCCGGGTGCAGTGTCTCCATGTAGGTCTCGTCGGGATCGATGACCCGCTCGGCGTCGAGCACGGTGGCGTGCAGCAGGGCGAGCAGCCGCAGCAGGGCGGCCTGCTGCTGCTCGGTGTCGTCGAGCTTGGTGTTCTGCCGCTGGGCGTACAGCCGCAGCAGGTCGTGGTAGCGGTAGCGGCCGGGGGTGAAGCACTCCAGCATGTTCGCCTCGACCAGGGCCTCCGCCAGGTCCTCGGCCTCCCGTTCGGGCGCGCCGAGCAGCGCCGCGACGGCCGCCAGCGGCAGGTCGGGCGAGTCCACCAGGGCCAGCAGCCGGAAGGCCCGGGCCTCCTCCGGGCGGAGTTGGGCGTAACCGAGCCCCAGGGTGGTCTCCACGGCGAGGTTGCCGAGTTGGAGCTCCTGGAGCCGGTTGCGCTGGTCCGCTAACCGCCGGGCCAGGTCGGAGACGCTCCAGCGCGGGCGGCTGGCCAGCCGGGCGGCGGCGATCCGGACCGCCAGCGGCAGGAACCCGCAGGAGGTCACCACCTGCAGCGCGGCCTCCGGTTCGGCGCCGACCCGCTCGGCCCCGACGATCGCCGAGAACAGCGCCAGCGCCTCGTCCGGGGTCAGCTCCTCGATGTCCACCAGGTGCGCGCCGGGGAGCTCGGCCAGCCGGGAACGGCTGGTCACCATCACCGCGTTGCCGGAGACGCCGGGGATCAGCGGCCGCAACTGCCCGGCGTCGCGGGCGTTGTCGAGCAGGATCAGCATCCGCTTGTCGGCCAGCAGCGAGCGGTACAGCGCGGCGCGCTGGTCCAGCGAGTCCGGGGCGTCGGGTGCGCCGAGCGCGTGCAGGAAGTCGCCGAGCACCACGGCCGGGTCGGCCGGGGAGGCGCCCGCGCCGCGCAGGTCCACGTACAGCTGCCCGTCCGGGAAGTCCGGCCGCAGCGAGTGCGCGACGTGCACCGCCAGGGTGGTCTTGCCGACGCCGCCGATGCCGGCCAGCGAGGTCACCACCACGGCTTGGCCGGAACCCGCCCGCAGGACGTCCCGGAGTTCGGCCACCATCTTGCTCCGGCCGCTGAAGTCCGAGACATCGGCCGGGAGTTGGGCGGGCGGGACGAATGCGGGCAGCTCCTCCGCGGCCTTCGGCGGGGCGGCGGCGGGCACCAGCAGCTCCGGGTCGCCGGCCAGGATGCGGGCGTGCATCGCGGACAGCCCGCCGCCCGGCTCCACGCCCAGCTCGTCGATCAGCAGCTTCCGGGTGTCCGCGTACACACCCAGCGACTCGGCCTGTCGGCCGCTGCGGTACAGCGCCAGCATCAGCAGCTCGCGCAGCCGTTCGCGCAGCGGGTACGCGGCGGACAGCGAGTTCAACTCGGCCACCACGTCGGCGTGCAGGCCGATCTCCAGGGCCAGCGCGCAGCGCTCCTCGGCCACCGAGAGCTGACGCTCCGCCAGCCGGCCGCGCTGGGCCTCGGCGTACGGCCCCGGCAGGCCGGACAGCGGACGGCCACGCCACAGGTCGAGTGCGGCGACCAGCACGTCGTGGGCGGGTCGCAGGCCGCCCTCGGCCCGGGCGGCGGCGGCCTCGGCTACCCGCTGCTCGAAGACCGTCGCGTCCAGAGCGTCGGGCGGGATCCGCAGTGCGTAGCCGTCGGTCATCGAGACCAGGACCTCGGAGGGCGTCCGGGCGGCCCGGTTCGGCTCCAGCACCGAGCGCAGGCGGGAGACGTAGGTGCGCAGCGCGGCCACCGCCTGCGGCGGGGTGCGGTCCCCCCAGATGCCGTCCACCAGGTCGTCGGTGGTCACCGGGCGGCCTTCGCCGAGCAACAGGGCCACCAGGACGGCCTGTTGCTGCGGCGATCCGAGCGCCAGCGGTACATTGCCGCGCCACGCCTGGACAGGGCCGAGCACTTGGAAACGCAACGCCTCGGCGGAGCGCGTGTCCTGATGCTCCATGTCCTCCCCTGTGGCCGATGAACCGTCTGTTCCCCACGCTGCCGCCGGTCATGTGGGGGCGACAGCTTATGAGGAAGCGCGCAAACGTCCACCAAGTGGATGCGCGGTGCGACGTTTATAAGACATTTAGCGGTCCCTACGATACTGTCCGCGCGCCCAGCGACAGTCGTTCGGGCGATCGGAACCCTCTCAGTTGAAAGGCGGCCCACCCCATGGCCGACGAGACCACCACCGCCGCCGTTCCCGGTGCCGAGCAGACCCCGGCCCCGGTCGAGCACACCGCTGACGCCGCCGACCCGAACACGATCGACAACGCCCTCCAGGTGCTGGCCGAGGCACCGGTCGAGGCGCCCGCCGAGGTGCCCGCCCAGCCCAAGGGCGACGAGGTGTTCGAGCCGCTCGGCACCATCACCAACTGCCCGTGACACAGCCCGTACGACCAGAACGAGCCCCGACCCTCACCGGCCGGGGCTCGTTCCACTGTCCGGGGGCTACTCCGCCGAGCGCACCCGCAGGTTGGTGATCAGCGGGCCGTCGGTGACCTCGGCGAAGAAGTCGTTGCCCTTGTCGTCCACCACGATGAACGCCGGGAAGTCCTCCACCTCGATCCGCCAGACCGCCTCCATGCCGAGCTCGGGGTACTCCAGCACCTCGACCTTCTTGATGCAGTCCTGCGCCAGCCGGGCCGCCGGGCCGCCGATCGAACCCAGGTAGAAGCCGCCGTGCTCGGCGCACGCCTTGGTGACCTGCTTGGAGCGGTTGCCCTTGGCCAGCATCACCATCGAGCCGCCCGCCGCCTGGAACTGGTCGACGTAGGAGTCCATCCGGCCGGCCGTGGTCGGGCCGAACGAGCCGGACGCGAAGCCCTCGGGGGTCTTCGCCGGGCCCGCGTAGTACACCGGGTGGTCCTGCAGGTACTGCGGCATGCCCTGGCCGGCGTCGAGGCGCTCCTTGATCTTGGCGTGCGCGATGTCGCGGGCCACCACCAGCGTGCCGGTCAGCGAGAGCCGGGTCTTCACCGGGTACTTGGACAGCTCGGCGCGGACCTCCGCCATCGGGCGGTTCAGGTCGATCCGCACCACGTCGTCGTTCAGGTGCTCGTCGGTGGTCTCCGGCAGGTACTTCGCCGGGTCGGTCTCCAACTGCTCCAGGAACACGCCCTCGGCGGTGATCTTGCCGAGCGCCTGGCGGTCCGCCGAGCAGGACACCGCCATCGCGACCGGCAGCGAGGCGCCGTGCCGCGGCAGCCGGATGACGCGCACGTCGTGGCAGAAGTACTTGCCGCCGAACTGCGCGCCGATGCCGATCTGCTGGGTCAGCTCGAAGACCTTCTGCTCCAGCTCCAGGTCGCGGAAGCCGTGCCCGGTCTTCGCGTCGCCGCCGGTCGGCAGGTTGTCCAGGTAGTGCGCGGAGGCGTACTTCGCGGTCTTCAGGGCGAACTCGGCGCTGGTGCCGCCGACCACGATCGCCAGGTGGTACGGCGGGCAGGCCGCGGTGCCCAGCGAACGGATCTTCTGCTCCAGGAAGGTGAGCATCGACGCCTCGTTGAGGATCGCCTTGGTCTCCTGGTACAGGTACGACTTGTTGGCCGAGCCGCCGCCCTTCGCCATGAACAGGAACTTGTAGGCGTCCCCGTCGGTGGCGTACAGCTCGATCTGGGCCGGCAGGTTGTTGCCGGTGTTCTTCTCGTCCCACATGGTCACCGGCGCCATCTGCGAGTACCGCAGGTTCAGCCTGGTGTACGCGTCGAACACGCCGCGGGCGATCGCCGACTCGTCCTCGCCGGAGGTCAGCACGTGCTGCCCGCGCTTGCCCATCACGATCGCGGTGCCGGTGTCCTGGCACATCGGCAGGATGCCGCCCGCCGAGATGTTGACGTTCTTCAGCAGGTCCAGCGCCACGAAGCGGTCGTTCGGGCTGGCTTCCGGGTCGTCCAGGATCCGGCGCAGCTGCGCCAGGTGCGCCGGGCGCAGGTAGTGCGAGATGTCGTGCATCGCCTCGGCGGTGAGCAGCCGCAGCGCCTCGGGCTCCACCTGCAGGAAGGTGCGGCCGCCCGCCTCGAAGGTCGAGACGCCCTCGGAGGTGAGCTTGCGGTACGGCGTGGTGTCCGAACCGAGCGGGAGCAGGTCGCGGTAGGCGAACTCTGGGGCCATGGGGAGATCCTTCAGTTCTTTCGGCGTCGTCGACGAGGCACCCTCCAGGTTAGGCGCACCCCGGGGTGCCGCCGTGCCCGGGGCCGTCGGCGTGACCGGGCTCACGCCCATTGCGTCGAACCGGCGTTCGGGCCGCGGGCGGGCTCGCTAGGCTTGTGACGTGGACAACTCTCCCGCCCAGGAACCGCAGGGCCAGCAGCCCGCCCCGACGCAGCAGAACGAGCCCGCGAAGGCTCCCGCCGAGGCCCCCGCCAAGGCCCCCGCGAAGGCCCCCGGCCGGGACCTGGCCGCCGAGCTCCGGGCCTCCGACGCGGACCGCGAACGGGTCGCCGACCTGCTCCGCGACGCCTACGCGGAGGGCCGGCTCACCGCCGACGAGCACGCCGAACGGGTCGAGGCCGCCTACAGCGCCCGCACCTTCGGCGAGTTGGAGCCGCTCACCCGCGACCTGCCCGGCCACCCCGGGTCGATCCGCCACGACCTCGGCAAGCCCCCGCTGGCGGCTCCCGCCGCCGCGGCCGGGCCCGCGCTGCCGCCGGCCCGGGTCGAGGCGCCCACCATGGTCGCGGTGTTCGGCGCCGCCGTCCGCAAGGGCCGCTGGCGGGTGGGTTCCCACCTCAAGGCCGTCGCGGTGTTCGGCGGCGTCGAGATCGACCTCACCGACGCGGTCTTCGAGTCCCCGGAGGTGGTCATCGAGGTGGTCGCGGTCTTCGGCGGCGTCGAGGTCCGGGTCCCCGAGAACGTCAGCCTGCACGGCGGCGGCACCGGCATCTTCGGCGGCTTCGAGGTCCGCGAGCAGACCTCCGCCGACCCGAACGCGCCGGTGGTCCGGATCAAGGGCGCCGCGGTCTTCGGCGGCGTCGAGGCCAGGCTGCGCCGCGGCAAGCAGCTCAAGGAGTGGGTCCGCCGCCAGTTGGAGCACTGAGCTGCAGAAACGTGACGGGGCGTCAACCCGCCCGGCGGCACTCGCCGTTGCCCCGAGTGCAGGCTGTAGTCGGTTGCGTGCGGTGTGCATGAATCCGGGGGCGGTGGGGTAGTTCCCCAGCCACAACGTTCCCTGTACGGCTGTGACCCCGCGGGTCGGCGACGACGGCGCCACAGCGAGGGAGCACGGGGCAGCCGCACGGGGGGCGACCCCGTCCCCGAGCCTCTGATCCCGGTCAGGAGTCACCGTGCTGCATCCGATCGAGTCCAGCGCCACCGCCGCCGCCCGCCGCCCCGCGGCCACGCCGGAGCTGGACGACAACCCCTGGCACACCTCCGCCGCCTGCCGCAGCGACGAGGCCGGGCTGTTCTTCGCCCCCTCCAAGGAGCCCACGGCCGCCCGGCTCTCCCGCGAGGAGCACGCCAAACGGGTCTGCGCCCGCTGCCCGGTCCTGCTGGAGTGCCGCGAGCACGCCCTCGCCCAACCCGAGCCCTACGGCGTCTGGGGCGGCCTCACCGCCGCCGAACGCCGGGTGGTGCTCACCAGGCGCCGGCGCCGCGAAGCCGAGATCCGCGTCCCGGTCCCCACCCGCATAGCCGGCTGACGGCGGCCGCGGACCGGCAGGCACGCGACCGGGGGCGCGGGGAGAACTGCTGCGCCCCCGGCGTCGCGCGGGCCCTCAGTTGGCCCGGTCGAAGTCGATCGCGCTGTAGGCCCGCAGCTTCGACAGCTTGTGGGTCGAGTCGATCCGCCGGATCGTCCCGCTCTTGGAGCGCATCACCAGCGACGAGGTGGTGGCGGTCTCCTGGCGGTAGTGGACGCCGCGCAGCAGCTCGCCGTCCGTGATGCCGGTGGCGACGAAGAACACGTTCTCGCCGCTGACCAGGTCGTCGGTGGTGAGGACCCGGTCCAGGTCGTGGCCGGCGTCCAGTGCCTTCTGGCGCTCCGCGGCGTCCTTGGGCCAGAGCCGGCCCTGGATGACGCCGCCCATGCACTTCATCGCGCAGGCCGCGATGATGCCCTCGGGGGTGCCGCCGACGCCCATCAGCAGGTCGACGCCGGTCCCCTCGCGGGCGGCCATGATCGCGCCGGCCACGTCGCCGTCCGAGATGAACTTGATCCGGGCGCCGGCCTCGCGGACCTCCCGGACCAGGCCGTCGTGGCGGGGCCGGTCCAGGACGACGACGGTGACGTCCTCGACGGCGGAGCCCTTGGCCTTGGCGACCCGGCGGATGTTGACGGCCGGCGGGGCGGTGATGTCGACGTAGTCGGCGGCCTCGGGGCCGCAGACCAGCTTGTCCATGTAGAAGACCGCGCTGGGGTCGAACATGGTGCCGCGGTCGGCGACCGCGAGGACCGCCACCGCGTTGTTCATGCCCTTGGCGGTCAGCGTG
Organism: Kitasatospora sp. NPDC088134; assembly: GCF_044741705.1. Lineage (NCBI taxonomy): Bacteria > Bacillati > Actinomycetota > Actinomycetes > Kitasatosporales > Streptomycetaceae > Kitasatospora > Kitasatospora sp. NPDC088134. Next base: position 157,502 of record NZ_JBIUTD010000002.1, read on the forward strand.
GTGCCGTCCACCGGGTCCACGGCCACGTCGCACTCGGCGCCGGTGCCGTCGCCGACCCGCTCGCCGTTGTACAGCATCGGGGCCTCGTCCTTCTCGCCCTCGCCGATGACGACGACGCCGTTCATCGACACGGTCGAGACCAGGGTGCGCATCGCCTTCACGGCGGCGCCGTCGGCACCGTTCTTGTCGCCACGGCCGACCCAGCGGCCCGCGGCCATCGCGGCGGCCTCGGTCACCCGGACGAGCTCCAGGGCGAGGTTGCGGTCGGGCGCCTCCGGCGCGACCTCCAGGGCGCGGGGAAGGTGGTGCGGGTACTGCGTGGTCATCGTCGTTACCTCTCTGTACGCGACGGCCGGTCAGCGTCGGGACACGGAGGGCCACCGGCGCTGCAATGAGGGTTGCTGCGATCGTATCGGCAGGTCGGACGGGTGTCTGTGGCGCACTCCTCGTACCGGGCCGCGGGCCCCGCCGCGGCGGCCCGCGGCCGTCCCGGTGGGCGGGGCCGGGATAAGCGCCGCCTACCATGGGCGAGTGGCAGACAGCAGCAAGCGCAACCGCCAGTCGGTGCGGGACATGGTCCTGTCGATGGCGGCGGTCGGCGTCGTGGTCGTGGTGGCGTACTTCAGCATCCCCAGCGCCGACGAGAAGAACGGCGGAGTGCACCCGGTGCCCTTCCAGGCCGAACTCTCCTCGGCCAAGCGCGCGGCCCCGTACCCGCTGCTCGGCCCGCAGCCGCTCCCCGCGGGCTGGCAGGCCACCTCGGTGACGTACAGCCCCGGCGACAAGGGCCACGCGCTCTGGCACCTGGGCCTGAGCACCGCCTCCGGCCAGTACGCGGCGGTCGAGCAGAGCAACGACCGGGCCGCCGACGTGGTCTCCGCCAACGTCCCCGGCGGCAAGCCGGACGGCACCGTCACGGTGGACGGCCAGGAGTGGCAGCGGGTGCAGGGCGACCGCTACCGGGCGCTGACCCGCCCGGCCGGCAGCACCGGCACCACGGTGCTCACCGGCACCGCCTCGTACGAGGAACTCGCCGAACTGGCCCGCTCGCTGAAGTAGCGACCGGGCCGAAGCGGCGACCGGACGGCGGCGCCGGACACGCGGAAGGCCCCCGCCGGAACGGCGGGGGCCTTCGCTGTCACGGCCGGGACGGGATCAGACGGTGGTGACGACCTCGTCGTAGGCCAGGCGCGGGCTGCGCGGGAACCAGGCGTCCTCGCCCGGCTTGCCGATGTTGACCACGGCCAGCACCGAGTGCTCGCCGTCGGCGAAGAACTCCTTGTTGATGCCCGCGGCGTCGTAGCCGGTCATCGGGCCGGCGGCCAGGCCGGCGGCGCGGACGCCGATGATGAAGTAGGCGGCCTGCAGGGCGCCGTTCAGGGTGGCGGAGGACTCGCGGACCGAGCGCTCGCTGAAGAACATGTCCTTCGCCTGCGGGAAGTGCGGCAGCTGCGTGGGGAGCTCCTCGTGGAACTCGTTGTCGGCGGCCAGGATGGCGACCAGCGGGGCGCTGGAGGTCTTGGCCTTGTTGCCGTCGGCCATGTGCTGCACGAGGCGGGCGCGGCCCTCCTCGGAGCGGACCAGGACGATGCGCAGCGGCTGCTGGTTGAAGGCGGTCGGGCCGAACTTCACCAGGTCGTAGATCGCCTGGACCTGCTCGTCGCTGACCGGCTCGTCCGAGAAGGTGTTGGCGGTGCGGGCCTCGCGGAACAGCAGGTCCTGGGCGGCGGCGTCGAGTGCCAGGGTCATGATTCGGGGTCCTTCGCAGAGCGGGAACGGGGTCCGGGGTCGGTGCGGCGCGGTGGCCGTACGGACCGTTCCAACTTCGGTGAAACTTAAACCATTCCCGGGCCGCGCGGTGATCCGGATCACACCCGGCCCCCGCCCCCGCTCACTCCCCGGCGGGCTCCTCCGCCGCCAGCACCGCGTCCAGCCGGGCCCGGGCGCCGTCCAGCCAGCGCTGACAGACCTTCGCCAGCTCCTCGCCGCGCTCCCACAGCGCCAGGGACTCCTCCAGCGTCGTCCCGCCGTTCTCCAACCGCCGGACCACCTCCAGCAGTTCGTCCCGCGCCTGCTCGTACCCGGGCGCCCGCTCCGACTCCGCCGCGCCACCCTGCTGATCTGCCATGCCGCCAGGGTAGGCGCTCGACCCGACAAACCCCTTGCCGACAAACCCCTTGCGCCCCGTCCTACGCTGCCGGACATGAGCACTCCACGCCCGGCCGGGCCCGCCGACGCGGACGAGCTGGTCCGACTCCGCACGCTGATGTTCGCCTCGATGCAGGGCGAGGCCCGCCCCGGGCCCTGGCAGGAGACGGCCCGCCAGGTGCTGGCCCGCGCGCTCGCCGAACCCGAGCGCCGGCTCCAGGCCTACGTGGTCGACGACCCGGAACGGCCCGGCGGGCTGGTCAGCTGCGCCATCGGCACCCTGGAGCAGCGGCTGCCCGCCCCCGGCCACCCCGAGGGCCGGTTCGGCTTCGTCTTCAACATCAGCACCGACCCCGCGCACCGCGGCCGCGGCCACGCCCGGGCCTGCACCGAGGCCCTGCTCGCCTGGTTCGACGCCCACCGCGCCACCCGGGTCGACCTGCACGCCACCGAGGGCGGCGAGGCGCTCTACCGCAGCCTCGGCTTCCACGAGCACTCCACCCCGCTCTCCCGCCAGCGGCTGCTCGACCAGGACTGACGGGCCGCCACCCGGCCGCCGACCACCCCGCCGCCGACCGCCCGACCGGGGCCGACGGGCCGTCACCCGGCCAGTGAGCGGCGCAGGTTCAGCCGGGCCCGGTACGTCAGCGTCTTCACCGCGCCCACCCGCAGCCCGATCCGGTCCGCGATCTCCGGCGAGCTCAGCCCGTCCCAGTAGCGCAGCCGCAGCACCGCCCGCTGGCGCTCGTTCAGCACCGCCAGCGCCGCGTCCACCCGGGCCGCCTCCGCGGCCGCGATCACCGCCTCCTCCACCCGCACGCCGGAGTCGCGGTCGGCGACCGCCGCGACCGCCCGCTCCCGGCGGGTGGAGCGCCGCTTCTCGTGGTCCAGCAGCACGTTGCGGGCGATGGTGAACACCCAGGCGCCGAAGTCCGCGCCCGTCCAGCGGTAGCCGCGGATGCCCGCCATCGCCCGGACGAAGGTGTCCTGGGCCAGGTCCTCGGCCAGCGGACGGCACCCGGTCCGGCGCAGCAGGTACGCCAGCACCGGGCCGTGGTAGCAGCGGTAGACCTCCGCCCAGGCCTCGCGGTCCCCGGCCCGCGCGGCCTCGATCAGCGCGGGCGTCACCACCGGTCTCGCGGACGGGGAACCAGCCATGCCGACCTCCGGGAAACTCCGGAAAAGGGAAGGCCCGTCACACTAGGAGCCGGTTCGACCCGGAGCAAGCGGTTCGCGGGGATTGGCGGCGAAACGCCCGGATACGCCCGCGGAGCGGGGGCGCGCGGAGCCTCCCGCACGCTGGTCCGATGCCTCGCCAGCCCTGCCAGCCCTGCCAGCCCTGCCAGCCCTGCCCGCCCCGTACGCCCGGCGGCCCGCCCCGCCGTCCGCCGTCAGTCCCGTCCGCCGTCAGTCCCGCCAGTCCCGTCCGCCCGCAGGTCGAGGCCGCCGCCCGCCACCCGGGCCCGCAGCACCTCGCCGTCCGCGACCTGCGCCGGGTCGGTCACCACCGTGCCGTCCGCCTTCCGCAGCACCGCGTACCCGCGCTCCAGGGTGGCCAGCGGCGACAGCGCCACCACCCGGGCCAGCGCGTGCCCGAGGTCGGTCTCCGCGTGGTCCAGCCGGTGCCCCAGCACCCGGCGGGCCCGCTCCACCAGCGCCGTCACCTCCGCGCCGCGCGCCGCCACCGCCTCGGCCGGCGCCGCCAGCGCCGGGCGGCTGCGCACCGAGGCCAGCCCCGCCCGCTCCCGGTCCACCCGGTGCAGCACGTACCGGCGGGCCCGGTCCCGCAACTGGTGCACCCGGGCCAACTCCTCGCCGACGTCCGGCACCACCCGCTTCGCGGCGTCCGTCGGCGTGGAGGCCCGGAAGTCCGCGACGAAGTCCAGCAGCGGCTGGTCCGGTTCGTGCCCGATCGCGCTCACCACCGGCGTCCGGGCCGCCGCCACCGTCCGCACCAACTCCTCGTCGGAGAACGGCAGCAGGTCCTCCACGCTGCCGCCGCCGCGGGCCACCACGATCACCTCGACCTCCGGCAGGGCGTCCAGCTCCCGCACCGCCGCGCACACCCCGGCCACCGCCTGCGGCCCCTGCACCGGCACGTTGCGCACCTCGAAGCGCACCGCCGGCCAGCGCCGCCGGGCGTTCTCCAGCACGTCCCGCTCGGCCGCCGAGCCCCGGCCGGTCACCAGCCCGACGCAGCCCGGCAGGAACGGCAGCGGCTTCTTCCGGGCGTCCTCGAACAGGCCCTCGGCGAACAGCCGCCGCTTCAACTGCTCCAGCCTGGCCAGCAGTTCGCCCAGCCCGACCAGCCGGATCTCGGACGCCCGCAGCGACAGGCTGCCGCGCGCCGCGTACCACTCCGGCTTCGCCAGCACGATCACCCGGGAGCCCTCCCGGACGGCCTCCGCGACCTGCTCGAACACCTGCCGGAAGCAGGTCACCGTCAGCGAGACGTCCCGCTCCGGGTCACGCAGCGTCAGGAACACCATGCCCGCCCCCGGCCGCCGGGACAGCTGGGCGATCTGCCCCTCCACCCACACCTCGCCCAGCCGGTCGACCCACCCGCCGATCAACGCCGAGACCTTCCCCACCGGCAGGGGCGCTTCGGGACTGCTCGCATTGGCCATGCCCCGAGGCTAGCCGGAGCCGAGGACGTCCCGGCGGAGCCGCAGATGCCCCGGCGGACCCGCAGACCTCCCGGCGGAACCCCGGACCTCCCGGCGGAACCCCGGACGCGGGCGATCCGGCCGACGGGCGTCCGCGCGCCCGGGACGCGCCCGTACGATGGGGGCATGTCCACCAGTGCTCAGCGCCGTGTCCTGCTCGCCGCCCCCCGTGGCTACTGCGCGGGTGTCGACCGCGCCGTGATCGCCGTGGAGAAGGCCCTGGAGCAGTACGGGGCGCCCATCTACGTCCGCAAGCAGATCGTCCACAACAAGTACGTCGTGCAGACCCTGGAGAAGCGGGGCGCGATCTTCGTCGACGAGACGGAGGAGGTGCCCCAGGGCGCGATCGTGGTGTTCTCCGCGCACGGCGTGGCCCCGTCCGTGCACGACGAGGCCGAGGCCGGCAAGCTCGCCACCATCGACGCCACCTGCCCGCTGGTCACCAAGGTGCACAAGGAGGCCCGCCGGTTCGCCGACGAGGACTACGACATCCTGCTGATCGGCCACGAGGGCCACGAGGAGGTCGTCGGCACCATGGGCGAGGCCCCCGAGCGCATCCACCTGGTGGACGGCGCCGAGGACGTCGCCAACGTCGAGGTCCGCGACGAGTCCAAGCTGGTCTGGCTCTCCCAGACCACCCTGTCGGTGGACGAGACGATGGAGACCGTCGGCGCCCTCAAGGAGCGCTTCCCGCTGCTGGTCTCCCCGCCCAGCGACGACATCTGCTACGCCACCCAGAACCGCCAGGTCGCGGTCAAGCAGCTCGCCCCCGAGGCCGACCTGCTGATCGTGGTCGGCTCCAAGAACTCCTCCAACTCGGTCCGCCTGGTCGAGGTCGGCCTGGAGTACGGCGCCAAGGCCGCCCACCTGGTCGACTTCGCCGAGGAGATCGACCCGGCCTGGCTGGAGGGCGTCACCACGGTCGGCCTGACCAGCGGCGCTTCGGTGCCGGAGATCCTGGTCGACGGCGTGCTCGACCTGCTCGCCGCGCACGGCTTCGAGGACGTCCGGATCGTCAAGACCGCCGAGGAGCACCTCATCTTCTCGCTCCCCAAGGAGCTCCGCCGCGACCTGCGCGCCGAGGCCGCCGGCAAGCTCTGACCCCCCGTCACCCCTCGACGCCCGGACCCCCGCCAGGAGGTCCGGGCGTCGCCCGTGCGGCGCCCCGCCGCCCGGGAACGGCTGCGCCGACCCCCGCGCACCCGTACGTTGGTGCGAAGGCCGGCGGGCAGCGGACGCCCCCGGCGGTACGGGAGGCGACAGCAGTGACGACGCTCTTCGGCGTGGACATCGGCGGCTCGGGCATCAAGGGCGCCCCGGTCGACCTGGACAGGGGCGTGCTCGCCCAGGAACGCCACAAGGTGCTCACCCCGCAGCCCTCCGCGCCGGGCGCGGTGATCGACGCGGTCCGCGAGGTCGTCCGGCACTTCGACCACCGGGGGCCGGTCGGGCTGACCTTCCCCGGCGTCGTGGTGGCCGGCCGCACCACCACCGCCGCCAACGTCGACAAGGGCTGGATCGGACTGGACGCCGCCGCCCGCTTCACCGAGGCGCTCGGCCTGCCCGCCACCGTGGTCAACGACGCCGACGCGGCCGGCATCGCCGAGGTCACCTACGGCGCCGGGCGCGGCCGCGGCGGCGTGGTCCTGCTGCTGACCTTCGGCACCGGCATCGGCAGCGCCCTGTTCTCCGACGGGGTGCTCGTCCCCAACACCGAGCTCGGCCACCTGGAACTGCGCGGCAAGGACGCCGAGCGGCGCGCCTCCTCCGCCGCCAAGGAGCGCCACGACCTGAGCTGGCCCGAGTGGGCCGAGCGGGTCGACGAGTACCTGGACCTGGTCGAGAAGCTGTTCTCCCCGCAGCTGGTGATCGTCGGCGGCGGCGTCAGCCGCAAGCACGAGAAGTTCCTGCCGCTGCTCAAGGAGCGCAGCGCCGAGGTCGTCCCGGCCGAACTGCGCAACGACGCGGGCATCGTCGGCGCGGCGATGGCCGCCAGCAAGCACTGAGCCGGGCCGTCGCGCGCCCCGCCCTGCTGCTCCGCTGCCTCAGGCGGAGCGGCGGGGCGCGGCGGCGCGGTGCCGGCGGCGCTGGGCGAGGTAACGCGCGGTGACGATCGCGCCGGCCAGGCCGGTGCCCGCGAACAGCCAGCCCGCCCGCAGCGCCAGGCCGCCGGCCAGCGACACCAGCTGGCCGGTGAACCCGGGCGCGGTGGACGGCTGCAGCAGCACCAGCGCCGCCGCGAAGGCGATCGGCCCGCAGATCGGCGCCGCCGGCAGGTCCGGGTACCGCACCCGCACGGCCAACTGGAAGCACACCACCAGATAGCCGAGCCCGAACAGCACCCCGAGGCCGCCGAACAGCAGCCGGTCCAGCCCGGCCGCCGCCAGCGTCCCGGCCACCGCGACCACCCCGGTGCCCACCGCCGTCAGCCGGGCCGGACGGCCGCCGCCACTGCCGCCGGCGCGGGGCCGACGGACCGTCAGCAGCCGCTGCACCGCCTGCTTCACGGGCGGACCGGCCCGGCCCCCGGAGGCCGTCCGCAACCGGGACTCGGGGGGCCCGCTCTGCTCGGGGACTGCTGCGGCCTCGGCCGCGCCGCGTCCGGGCGGACGCCTTCTCGGCCCTGGCGGCTGGGTACGGACTCTCTGCTCCACCCGACCAACGTACGGTCCGATCATCGGCACTGTCTGTAATGGCCCCCGAGGAATTGTCCGTGTCCGTCCGTCGTGCGCCCCACCGTGCTGCCGTCGGCCCCCCGCACGCCCCGTAGACTGGGGGATCGGCCCGCACCGGGTCACCTCGAAGCCCTCCAAGCCACGGGACACCACTCTCCATGTCGCTCACGATCGGAATCGTCGGCCTGCCGAACGTCGGCAAGTCGACCCTGTTCAACGCCCTGACCAAGAACGACGTGCTGGCGGCCAACTACCCGTTCGCCACCATCGAGCCCAACGTCGGCGTCGTCGGCGTCCCGGACGAGCGGCTGACCAAGCTCGCCGAGATCTTCGGCTCGCAGCGCATCCTCCCCGCGACGGTCGACTTCGTCGACATCGCCGGCATCGTCCGCGGCGCCAGCGAGGGCGAGGGCCTGGGCAACAAGTTCCTCGCCAACATCCGCGAGTCGGACGCCATCTGCCAGGTGGTCCGGGCCTTCACCGACCCCGACGTGGTGCACGTGGACGGCAAGGTGTCCCCCAAGGACGACATCGAGACCATCCACACCGAGCTGATCCTCGCCGACCTGCAGACCGTCGAGAAGGTCCTGCCCCGGCTCCAGAAGGAGGCGCGCCTGAAGAAGGAGACCGCCTCCGTCCTGGCCGCCGCCGAGGCCGCGCAGGCGATCCTGGAGACCGGCAAGACCCTCTTCGAGGCCGGCTTCGACACCACCCCGATCCGCGAGCTGCACCTCCTCACCGCCAAGCCCTTCCTCTACGTCTTCAACGTGGACGAGGACGAGCTGTCCGACGAGGACTTCAAGAACGCCCAGCGCGCCCTGGTCGCCCCCGCCGAGGCGATCTTCCTCAACGCCAAGATCGAGTCCGAGCTGATCGAGCTCGACGACGCCGAGGCCCTGGAACTCCTCCAGTCCATGGGCCAGGACGAGCCCGGCCTCGCCACCCTCGCCCGGGTCGGCTTCGACACCCTCGGCCTGCAGACCTACCTCACCGCCGGTCCCAAGGAAGCCCGCGCCTGGACCATCAAGAAGGGCGCCACCGCCCCCGAGGCCGCCGGTGTCATCCACACCGACTTCCAGAAGGGCTTCATCAAGGCCGAGGTCATCGCCTTCACCGACCTCGTCGAAACCGGCTCCACCGCCGAAGCCCGCGCCAAGGGCAAGGCCCGCATCGAGGGCAAGGACTACGTCATGCAGGACGGCGACGTCGTCGAGTTCCGCTTCAACGTGTGATCAAGTCATTGCTGCATGTCACTTGATCTGGCAAGTGTGCAGGTCGGAGAGGGTCGGACTCCATGGAGTCCGACCCTCTCCTCATTTCCGTGCTGACTTGGTGCTGACTTGCGGGAGTCCATGCCGGCCGTCGATGCCCTCGAAGCTTCGATTGAGTGGTACGTTATTCGGTACCACTCGCCTAAGGGGGTTCGCGCCATGTCCATCACCGCGAGCGAGGCCCGCAGGGATCTCTTCCCGTTGATCAAGAAGGTCAACGAGGATCACGACGCCATCGAGATCGTGTCCAAGCACGGAAATGCCGTGCTCGTCTCCGCCGAGGACTACGCTGCCCTGCGTGAGGGCTCGTACCTCCTGCGTTCGCCGGCGAACGCGCGTCGCCTCCTCAAGGCGTACGACAACGCACTGAACGGCATAGGGCTCTCCGAACGCACGCTCATCGACCCGGACTCGGCTGATGCCGGGCGGGGTGTCGAGTGAGGCTCGTCTTCGAAGAGCAGGGCTGGGAGGACTACACGTCCTGGCTCAAGAACGATCGCAAGATGCTCGCGAGGATCAACAAGCTCATCGAGGACGTCCTGCGCGATCCGTTCACCGGGATCGGCAAGCCCGAGCCGCTGAAGTACCACCTCCCAGGGGCCTGGTCGCGGCGGATTGATGACGAGCATCGCCTCGTCTATCTGGTCACCGACCTGGAGATCATCATCCTGGCGGCCCGCTACCACTACTGATCCCCTGACCCAGCGTTCCGTCGCGGTGCTGATTCCGTGCTGACTTCGGCCCTCGGAATCAGCGTTTCCGCAGGCCACAGCGTTGTGCTGAAGGTTCCGCTTCAACGTCTGACGGTCCGCCAGGAGCCTCGCCATGCCCGCCAACCGGCGGGCATGGCGAGGCTCCTGGTCAGCTCTCGTAGTGGTAGCGGCACTGGGCGATCAGGATCGAGTCGTCGGTGACCTTGTAGATCAACCGGTGCTCGTCGTTGATCCGACGTGACCAGTAGCCCTGAAACCCGTGCTTGAGCGGCTCCGGCTTGCCGATCCCCTCATTGCCGTTGCGCGTGACATCGGCAATGAGTGTGTTGATTCGCTTGAGGATCTTGCGGTCCTGGACCTGCCACCACAGGTAGTCCTCCCAGGCCCGGGAGGCAAAGGTGATCTTCACTCCGGGTCTGCCAGCTCGCGTACGGTCCCGCCGCCGTTCTCCAATTCCTCGATCGAGGCGAGGAGGCGGCGCGCGTTCGCGGGGCTGCGGAGCAGGTAGGCGGTCTCCTTGAGGGATTGGTAGTCCTCGAGGGAGACGATGACCACCGGTTCGTGTCCGGCGCGAGTGATCACTATCTCCTCGCGGTCGTCCGTGACCGCATTGAGGACCTCGGCGTACCGTGCGCGGGACTCCGAATAGGTCATCGTCTTCATGGGCCGCTCCTTGTAGGTACAAGAAACTGTACGTCTATGACGATGCGTCGACAAGCGCCCACTGGTGCTCGGTTCCGGGACGAGAAGCGACGAAGAGCGGGTCACGTGCCCGGCCGGTCCGCAGGGCACCTGCGACCGACCGTCGGGCCCACGCATGCCGACGGCAAAATACCTGGCCAGGGGCACTGCTTGTGGCTCCGCCGCAGGCCGGGCATTCCGCTTCAACGTCCGACGCGCCACCGGGGCCGGTCTCTCCGTCGTGCGGCGGTCGAGCGCGCGGGCGCGGCGCCAGCCGGGTCAGGTCCAGCTCGATGACGAGTCGGACGTCCTCGGGGGCGAACCAGGTGCGGTCGCCGTCGAAATCGGCCGTCGTCACCAGCAGGTCCGGTTCGGGGCGGTTGCGGGAGTCCAGGCGGATCGTCATCTCACGTTCGACCTCGACGCCTTCGGGCGCCTGGCCGGTGAGGGCGTTGGTCAGCGCGGTGACGACACGGCTGTGCCACGTCCGCCGGGGCGACAGCATGAAGACGAGGGCTCCGTCGATCAGTTCGGTGTGCCGGGGCGCCTCGGGGAGGCGGTCGAGATCCTCCGCGAACCAGCCTTCCGCGCGGGGCGGGCGCATCCAGTCGGGCAGTGAGGTCATGGCCCGAGCCTAGCCGTAGACAGTGTCTGCGCGAGGCTGGTAGACAGTGTCTATGAGCGATGCGGGAGAGTCCCTCCGGGAGCGCCTGGTGGACGCCGGGGTGGAGTTGGTGCTGGCCGAGGGGTCGGGGGCGGTGGGGCTGCGGGAGATCGCGCGGCGGGCCGGGGTGTCGCACGGGGCGCCCCGGCGGTACTTCCCGACGCACCGGGAGTTGTTGTCGGCGGTGGCGCGGCGCGGGTTCGCGGAGTTGGGGGCCCGGTTCGCGGGGGTGGCGGCGGCGGACCCGCGGGAGCGGGTGGCGGGGATCGCCCGGGAGTACCTGCGGTTCGCGGAGGAGCGCCGGGGGATGTACGAGCTGATGTTCCGTCACGACCTGCTGAACGGCGACGGGCAGGAGGCGGACGGTCCCCGGCTGCGGGAGGAGACCGGGCCGCTGTTCGCGGGGATGGCGCACCTGGTGGGGGAGTGCACGGGGGATGCGGAGCGCGCCCCGGTGGTGGCGGCCGCGCTGTGGGCGAACCTGCACGGGCTGGCCCAGTTGCAGGGCTGGGGGAGTACCCGGCTGATGCTCGGGGAGGGCCGCGAGGAGGAGCTGCTGGCGGCCGTGCTGGCGGCGCACCTGGGCGGCGCGGGCGGGGCGCGATGAGCCGGCTCGCCCTGCCGGTGAGCGCCGCCGCCGCGATGCTGGTGGCGCTGGACGGCACCGTACTGCTGATCGCCCAGCCTGCGATGCGGCGCGAACTCGACGCGAGCGCGGCCGAGTTGCAGTGGACCAGCACCGGCTACCTGGTCGCCGTCGCGGCCCTGCTGGTGGTCTCCGGCCGACTCGGCGACCGGTACGGGCACCGCCGGACGCTGCTGGCGGGCGTGCTGGGGTTCGGCGCGTCCTCGGCCGCGATCGCGCTGGCCCCGACGGTCGGCTGGGTGGTCGGACTCCGGGTCGCCCAGGGCGCGTTCGGCGCGCTGCTGCAGCCGGGAACGCTGGCGCTGCTGCGGCTGTGCTGCCCGCCGGAGCGGCTGGGCCGGGCGATCGCCGTCCGGACGGGCGCCATCGCGGTCGCGGCCGGCGCCGGCCCGCTGCTGGGCGGCGTCCTGGTGGACGCGTTCGGCTGGCGGGCGGTGTTCTGGGTCAACCTGCCGGTGGCCGTGCTGATCGCGGCGATGACCCTGGCGCTGCGCCCGCCGCGGGTCGAGGGCCGGGCCCAGCGCCTCGACCTGGCCGGCGCGGCTCTGCTGGCGGCCGCGCTCGCCGTCCTGGTACACGCCCTGGCGGCCGTCCCGGACCGGGGTCGGTCCGGCCGCGGTCCCGAACTCGCCTGCGCCGCAGTGCTGTTGGCTGTCCTGGTGGCGCACGAGCGGCGGGCCGCCGAGCCGGTGGTGCCGCGCCCGGTGGCCCGCTCGCGCCCGGTGACGGCCTCGCTGGCGCTGCTGCTGACGTCCTCCGCCGGCCTGTTCGGCACCCTGTTCAGCACCACCTTCCGGCTCCAGGACGCCCTGCACGTCGGCCCGTTGGGCGCCGCGCTGCGGATGCTGCCGCTGACCGCGCTGATGGTGCTGGGCGCGCCGGCCGCCGCCCGGGCGCTGGGCCGGTGGGGGCCGCGCCGGACGGCCTCGGCGGGCGTCCTGCTGCTGGTGGCGGGCATCGGCGCACTGGCCGGCCCGGGCGGCGGCGGGTCGGCCCCGGTGCTGACGGGGGTGGCCTCGGCGCTGCTGGGGGCCGGGTTCGCGGCGGTGATGGTGACGGCGACCGGCAGCGTGGTCGGCGACGCCCCGCCCGGACACGCGGGCGCCGTCGGGGGGTTGAAGCAGACCGCGATGAACATCGGCCCGACCCTGGGCATCGCCACCGCCGCCGGGGCCGGGACGCACGGCGCCCTGCCCGCCCTGGCCCTGCTCGCCCTCTGCGGCGCCCTGCCCGCGGCCGCGCTCCCGGGCCGGGCCCGGCGACTCACGGGGCTCGCCGAGCCGGCCCGCTGACGGAGCGACAACAGATCGAGAGGCGGCGACATGCCCACAGCCGGTCCTCAAGGCGCCCGGCCCTCAAGGACGTTGCTCCGGGCCCCCGCCCTCAGGGCAGCCGGACGACCAGCCCGCCGCCGTTCCCGGCGGCGGTGACGGTGACGCCGGAGAGGTCGTCCACGTGGTGGTCGGGCCGGTGCGCGGCGGCGCGCGGGCCGATGCCGAGGACGGGCATCCCGGCGGCGCGGGCGGCGGCGATGCCGGCCTCGGAGTCCTCCAGGACCAGGCACTCGGCAGGGGCGATGCCGAGCCGGGCGGCGGCCTTCAGGAAGCCCTCGGGATCGGGCTTGCTGGTGCCGACCTGCTCGGCGGTGATCATCAGCGGCGGCAGCGGCACGCCCGCGGCGGCCATCCGGACCCGGGCCAGCGCCTCGTCGGCGGAGGTGACCAGCGCGTGCGGGAGACCGGACAGCGAGGCCACCAGCCGGGCGGCGCCCGGGACTTCGACCACGCCCTCGGTGTCGGCGGTCTCCTCGGCGAGCATCTGCCGGTTCTCGGCGAGGTTCTGCTCCACCGGGCGGTCGGGCAGCAGCAGGGCCATGGTCAGGTGGCCCTGGCGGCCGTGCACCACCGGCATGACCGCGTCCCCGTCCAGGCCGTTGCGCTCCGCCCAGCGCCGCCAGCAGCGCTCGACCACGGCGTCGGAGTTGACCAGGGTGCCGTCCATGTCGAGCAGGACGGCGCGGACCGGCGGGGTCAGGACGGGCATCGGGGCTCCTCGGGAGACCTCGTACGGGTGTTTGTTCCTCAATCGTACAAAACCCGTGGGGCAGCGGTCCTCAGCCCACCAGGTGCGCGTTGACCGCCCGGGCCTCCGCCGCCAGCTCCGGCAGCTCCACCACCTCGACGCCCGCCGCGGTGAGCAGCGCGGTGCCCCGGCAGTCCGCGACGAACAGCGCGGGCTCCTGCCAGGCCGTCACCACCCGCGGGACGCCGGCCGCGACGATCAGTTCGGCGCAGGGGTGCGGGCGGGAGGCACGCTGCCCGCAGGGCTCCAGGGTGGAGTAGAGGGTGGCGGTGCGCAGCCGCGGGTCGCCGGCCGGCAGCTTGCCGAGGGCGGCCTCCTCGGCGTGGTTCACGGCGTCCACCTCGCGGCTGAAGCCCTCGGCGAGCAGCTCGCCGTCCGCGCCGACGACCACCGCGCCGACCGAGAACGCGGTCTCCGAGGGCGGGCAGTGCCGGGACAGCTCGATCGCGCGCCGCAGCCACCGCAGGTCGTGCTCAGCGCTCACCGGGCTCGCCGGGCTGTTCGGGCTCATCGGGGGACTCCTTCGGGGCGTACCGCAGCAGGACGACGTCCCCCACGGTACGTGCCCCCAGCAGGCGCATCCGGCGGGTCGGGCCGCCGGGGTAGGCGGCGGGGGAGAGGAAGCGGGGCGCGTCCGCCTGGCCGACCAGCAGCGGGGCGACGGCCAGGTGCAGCTCGTCGGCCAGGCCCTCGGCGAGGAAGCGGGTGTGCACGCCGCCGCCGCCCTCGACCATCAGCCGGCCGATCCCGCGCGCGCCCAGCTCGTCCAGCACCGCGCCCAGTGGGACGGTCGGGCCGAACCCGAGCACCTCGGTACCGGGCGCGTCGGCCAGTGCGGCGCGCAGCGCGGGCGCGGCGGCATCGGTGGTGCAGACCAGCTTGGCGCCGCCGGTGTGCCAGAAGCGCAGCTCCGGGTCGAGCCGGCCGCTCGCGCTCAGGGTGACCTTGAGCGGGTGCTCGGGGCGTCCGGCGGCGAGCCGTTCGGCGCGCCGGGCGGGGGAGTTGACCAGCAGCCGGGGGTTGTCGGCGCGCAGCGTGCCGCCGCCGACCAGGATCGCGTCGCTCCCGGCGCGCAGCGCGTCCACCCGGTCGAAGTCCGCGGCGTTGGAGAGCAGCAGCCGGTCGGGGGAGGCGTCGTCGAGGTGTCCGTCGATCGAGACGGCGGCGCTCAGCAGGACGTGGGGGCGGGGCACGGGCGGCACTCCGGGGTCGGCGGCGGGTCGGGCTCCACGGTACGCCGCGCCCGCTCGGACCTGCCGGGGCCGGGTCAGGCGGGCCGGGGCGGCAGCGGCAGCGGGAGCGAGGGCAGGCCGTCGATGCTGACGGCGACGTGGTCCTTGCTCTCGCAGTACTCGCCGAACCGCTCCTCGCCCTTGCGGTCGAAGAACTCGGTGTGCAGCTCGCGGTCGGAGCGGTAGTCCATGAACGGGACGGCGAACCCGCAGGAGTCGCTCACCCTCCCCCAGCCCTGGGGGCTGGGAGGTGCCCCCTGGCCCGGACCAGCACGATCACCCGCAGCCCGGCGCCGTCCGCGGCCGGGTCGAAGGCGGCGAGCAGCCCGGCGAAGCGCGGGTCGTCCCGGAACACCGGCTCGCCGCGGCCGTGCACCCGCAGCACGGTGGGCGGCCCCTCGAAGGCGCACCACATCAGGGTGATCCGGCCGTTCTCCCGCAGGTGGGCGATGGTCTCGGCGTGCGAACCGCCGAAGTCCAGGTAGGCGACGGTGAGTTCGTCGAGGACCGCGAGCGTCCCGGAGCGGCCCTTGGGGGACAGGTTGACGTGGCCGTCGGCCGCGAGCGGCGCGGTGGCGACGAAGTACACGGGCTGCCGCTCGATGAACGCGCGCAGCCGGGCGTCGATCCGTTCGTACGTCTTTCCCATGCCGTCGATTCTGCTCCCGGCGGTGCGCGGCGGGCCAGGTGATGGCGCATCAGTCTTGCCATGCGAGACGGTATTGTCCGATCCACGGACGGTACTCCTATGCTCGGCGCACCGCCTTCGAAGGGGAGGGAGCCACCGTGGCCGGTTACACCCATGGGCACCACGCCGCCGTCCTGCGCTCGCACCGCACCCGCACCGCCGCCAACTCGGCCGCCTACCTGCTGCCCGAACTCCGGCCGGGACAGCGGGTGTTGGACGTCGGCTGCGGGCCCGGCACGATCACCGCCGACCTGGCCGAGCTGGTCGGCCCGCAGGGGCGGGTGATCGGCATCGACCCGTCCGCCGAGGTGCTGGCCCAGGCCGCCGGACTGGCCGCCGAACGCGGCCTGGACCAGCTGTCCTTCGAGGCCGCCGACGTGTACCGGCTGCCGTACGCCGACGCCTCGTTCGACGTGGTGCACGCGCACCAGGTGCTCCAGCACCTGGCGGACCCGGTGGCCGCGCTGCGCGAGATGCGCCGGGTCACCGCCCCGGGCGGGGTGGTCGCGGTCCGCGACGCGGACTACGCCGCGATGACCTGGTACCCCGAACTGCCGGAGCTGGACGAGTGGTCGGCGCTCTACCGGGAGGTCGCCCGGGCGAGCGGCGGCGAACCCGACGCCGGCCGCCGCCTGCTGTCCTGGGCGCTCCGGGCCGACCTGGCGGGCGTCGAGCCGGTGCCCTCCTCCTCGACCTGGACGTACGCGACGGAGGCCGAACGCGCCTGGTGGTCGGAGACCTGGGCCGAGCGGACGGTGCGCTCCAACACCGCCGCCACCGCGCTCGCCGAGGGCCTGGCCACCCCCGCCGACCTGGAGCGGATCGCCGCCGGCTGGCCCCGCTGGGCCGCCCGTCCGGATGCCTGGTTCGCCGTACTGCACGGTGAACTCCTGCTTCGCGTAAGCTAGTTGGGCACGCCCCCGCGTTGACGAGTTGTTAACCGGCTGCGTACCGCCCGGTAGCATCTGCCGCCCAGCCTCGGAGCTGCGGCGCGCGGTCCGGCCTGCCCCCCACCGGGCCGGACCGCTACCGTGTGCGGCATGCAGCCGACCGACCGCACCGACGCCGGGCACGCGAACGCGAACGGTCCGCACCGGGTGGTGCGGCAGGACGACAACGGCAACCGCTTCCTGGTCGCCCGCGGCCTCGACCGGGCCGGGGCCGCGGCGCTGGCCGCCGAGTTCGAGGCCCGCGGCCACAAGCAGCTCTACTGGATCGAGCCCGAGGACGCCGACGGGCGGAGCACCCCGCCCGGAACACCCGCCGCCGGATGACCGGCACCGAACGACCGGCACCGAACGACCGGCACCGAACGACCGCCGCCGAATGACCCCGCCGGGCGCCCCCGGTCCGCGTAGCGTGGCGGTCGGCGGCCGCGCGCACCCGGCGCGCCGGTGCCGCCCGACCGAGGAGGAGGCCCGGTGGCCGTCGAGATCGAGCGGAAGTTCCTCGTCCCGGAGGGCGCGGACGTCCCCGCGGGGCGGGAGTTCGACGTCCGGCAGGGGTACTTGGTGATCGGGCCGGAGGGCGCCGAGGCCCGGGTCCGCGACCAGGCCGGGGCCTGCTCGCTGACGGTCAAGCGCGGCGCCGGCCTGGTCCGCGGCGAGTGGGAGACCCCGATCTCCGCCGAGCAGTTCGAGGCGCTGTGGCCCGCCACCGAGCACGCCCGGGTGGCCAAGACCCGCCGGGTGGTGCTGCTCGGCCGGTACGAGGCAGTGGTCGACACCTTCCACGGCCCGCTGGCCGGACTGCGCACCGTCGAGGTCGAGTTCGCCGACCCGGCGGAGGCCGCGGCCTTCGTCCCGCCGCCCTGGTTCGGCCCCGAGGCCACCGACCGCGCCGACCTGAAGAACCAGCAGCTGGCCACCGCGACGGCCCCGCCCGGCCCCTGACGTAGGGTCGGACCGGCGGGCCGCGCGGGCGGCCCGGGAACGGCGAGGGCGATGGCAACCCTGATCGACACGGTGGCGTGGGTCCGGCTGGAGGGCGGCCGCATCCTCTGCGCCCGCCCGCGCGGCAAGGACGTGTTCTACATCCCCGGCGGCAAGCGGGAGCCCGGCGAGAGCGACCTGCAGACCCTGGTCCGCGAGGTCGCCGAGGAGCTCACCGTCGCCGTCCGCCCCGACACCGTCGCCCACGTCGGCACCTACCACGCCCAGGCGCACGGCCACCCGGACGGCGCGGTGGTCCGGATGGCCTGCTACCGCGCCGACTACACGGGGGAGCTCGCCGCCAGCAGCGAGATCGAGGAGGTCGAGTGGTTCGGCTACGCCGACCGCGACCGGGTCCCCCCGGTCGACCAGATCCTCTTCGACGACCTGCACCGCGACGGCCTGCTGAAGTAGACCGCTCCGCCCCCGCCCGTGCGGTGTCCGATCTGTACGCCAATCGGACAGACGACCCCTATGTCGGGATAGCCACCCGAATCCCTGGGTATGGCAGTGTTCGGCAGCATTCGTCACGATCGGTGAGCCTGCGAGAGCAGAGCGTGGCGACGGCCCGCGCCCGGCGACCCGCCGGGGGCGTTCCAGCGAAGTCCGGAGGCCCCGCAGGTGGCGAAGCCGGGTGGCGGCGGGGGAGAGCGCGAGGCGTCCGGCCTGCCCGGGCGCGGCTCGCGGCGGCCGAGCGGCCCGGTCCTCCCCGCGGGCGGCGGGCGCGCCGGCCGGGCCGCCGCCCGTGCCCGGCTGCGCGCCCACGCCCGGCCCGAGCAGGCCCTGCGCGGCGGCCGCCCCGCCCCGCTGCCGGGCAGCGCCCCGACCGCGGGCCGCCCGGCCGCCCGCACCGGCCCCCGCCCGTCCGCCACCACCCCCGCCGGAGCCCCCGCAACACCCCAAGCCGCCGCACCCGAAGCCGCCGCACCCGAAGCCGCCGCGCCCGCCCGCGGCCGCCCCGTCCGCGCCTTCCCCGGCACGCCCGGCACCCCCGCCCCGCCCGCCGCCGGGGAGCCCGGCGGCGGCCCGCACCCGGGCGCCCGGTCCGACACCGCGCCCACCAGCCTGCACCCGAGCCGGCGCACCGAGGGCGGCAGCCTGCTCGACGTGGTCCGGGTGGCGATCGTCATCCTCGACACCTCCGGCCGGGTGGTGCTGTGGAGCCCGGCCGCCGAGCAGATGCTCGGCTGGCCCAGCGAGGTGCTGGTCGGCCGCGCCATCGACCAGCTGATCGAGGACCGGGCCCAGGTCGAGCGGACCGCGGCGGCCCTGCGCGAGACGCTGCGCCGCGGCTCCTGGCACGGCTTCGCCGAACTCTCCGACCGGGACGGCGTGCCCGTCGAGGTGGAGGCCCGGCTCTCGCTGCTGGTCGACGGCGACGGCGCCCCGTACGTGCAGGCCGCGCTCACCGAGGCCGCCGCGCTGCGCGCCGTCGAGCGCGACCTCGCCGTCCGGGACGCGCTGTTCGAGCAGTCCCCGCTGGGCATCGCCGTCCTCGACACCGAGCTGCGCTACACCGCCGTCAACCGCACCCTCGCCGAGATGAACGGCCTGCCCGCCGAGGCGCACGTCGGCCGGACCACCGGCGAGACCATGCCGGAGCGCTCCGCCGACGAGATCACCGCCATCCAGCGCCAGGTGCTGGCCACCGGCGAGCCGGTCATCGACGTCACGCTGGCCTCCCCGTCCACCGCCCGCGCCGGCTACCGGTCGATCTCCTACAGCCGGATGACCGACCGCTCCGGCCGGGTGCTCGGCATCTCCGGCACCGTGATGGACGTCACCGAGCGCTACCGGGCGGTGGCCAAGGTCGAGGGGGCGCGCCGCCGGCTGTCGCTGCTCAACGAGTTCGGCTCCCGGGTCGGCGACCTGCTGGACGCCGCGATGATCGCCCAGGAGCTGGCCGGCGCGGTGGTGCCGCGGCTGGCCGACTACGCGGGCGTGATCCTGCTGCAGGCCGTCGCGCACGGTGACGACCTGCCCCGGCACGGCCACGACCGGCACACCTCGCTGCTGCAGCTCGGCGTCGCCGCGATCCAGCAGGGCCCGGCGGTGGAGACCATGCTCCGGCACGGCGCCCGGATCACCTTCGAGGAGGACTCGGTGTTCGGGCGGGTGCTGCGCAGCGGCGTCCCCGAGATGCTGTCCGGCGGCAGCGGGCCCGAGGAGCTGTCCTTCCCCGGCGACCCCAAGGTGGAGGCCGCCCGCGAACTGGGCGTGCACTCCCGGCTGGTGGTGCCGCTGCGGGCCCGCGGCATCGTGATCGGCCTGCTGGTGGTCAGCCGGGCCGGCTACCGCGAGGGCTTCGACCGCGACGACCTGGCCTTCACCGTCGAACTCGCCGACCGGGCCGGCAGCTCGCTCGACAACGCCCGGCTCTACGCCCGCGAGCGCACCGCCGCCCTCACCCTGCAGCGCGCCCTGCTGCCCCAGCAGGTCCCGCAGCCGACCGGCGTCGAGGTCGCCTACCGGTACGTGCCCGGCTCCAGCGGCACCGAGGTCGGCGGCGACTGGTTCGACGTCATCCCGCTCCCCGGCGACCGCACCGCCCTGGTGGTCGGCGACGTGATGGGCCACGGTCTGCGGGCCGCCGCCACGATGGGCCGGCTGCGCACCGCGGTCCGGGTGCTGGCCGCCCTCGACCTGGCCCCCGAGGAGGTGCTGCGGCACGTCCACGAGCTCGCCGACGACCTCGCCCAGGGCCCCGACGAGGCGCTGCTCGCCACCTGCGTCTACGCGGTCTTCGACCCGGCCCGGCGCAGCCTGACCGTCACCAAGGCCGGCCACATCCCGCCGGTCCTGGTGGTGCCCGGGTCCGGCGCCGAGCCGGCCCGCTCCGGCGGCCCGCTGCCCGGCGGCACCGGCCGGGTGGTCGACCTGCCCTCCGGCGCGCCGCTCGGCGTCGGCGGGGTGCCGTTCGAGTCGATCGAGCTGGAGGTCCCGGACGGGAGCCTGCTCGCCCTGTGCACCGACGGGCTGGTGGAGTCCCGGGACAAGGACCTGGACGTGGGACTGGGGAGGTTGGTCAGCGTGCTCGAACAGCCGTACGCCTCGATCCAGCAGGCGTGCGAGGCCGTCCTCGACACCATGGAACAGGGCCGCGAGCCCGACGACGTGGCCCTGCTGCTGGCCCGGCTCGGCCGCGGCCGGGCCGACGTGCCCACCGCCGGTTGGACGCTGCCGGCCGAACCGACCGCGGTCTCCCGGGCCCGCCGGCTGGTCCGCGGCACGCTCGCCGACTGGGGCGTCGAGGAGTACACCGACACCGCGGAACTGCTGGTCAGCGAGCTGGTCACGAACGCCGTCCGGTACGCCAGCGCCCCGATCGGGGTCCGCCTGACCCTCGGCGAGGACCTGCTGGTGGAGATCTCCGACCCACTGCCCGACCCGCCCCGGGAACGGCACGCCGGGGCCGGCGATGAGGGCGGCCGCGGTCTGGAACTGGTCCGCCGGCTCGCCCTGCGCTGGGGGACCAGGGCCGAGGGACTGGGCAAGGTCGTCTGGTTCGAACTGGCAGACTCGGAGGTTCAGCCACCCGAGTCGATGTTGTGACGTTGAAGGGCGTGTGCGCCCACGCCCGGATGATGAATACTCGGACATCGAATACTCGGTCTTCTCGACACCGGATGGGCGCGGGTTGGAGGGGTCGGTCCGTTGAACAGCTTCCCGGCACAGAACGCGACGCACGGCAGCAGCGGTCACGCCGCGGTGCCGGAGCAACCGGGTGCCCCGACGGTGCCCGTCCCGTTGCCGGCCGGCTGGGGCCAGAGCGCCTCGGGAACCCTCTACGACTACATCCGGGTCGCCACCTTCGCGATCGGCCCCGACGGGCGGATCGCCCAGTGGAGCGACCGGGCCGCCGAGTTCTTCGGGGTCCCCGCCGCCGAGGCGGTCGGCGCCGACCCGATCACCGCGTTCGTCCCGCGCGAGCTCTGGCAGCGCGGCCGGGCCCGGCTGGAGCGGGTGCTGGCCGGCGAGGAGTGGGTCGGCACCGCCCCCTACCGGGACCTGGCCGGCGCGGAGCACCTCGCCGAGGTCTACGCGATGCCCGACAGCGCCGACGGCTCCGCGACCTGCATGGCCGTCGACCTCGGCCGGCTGCGCGCCGTCGAGACCGACCTGGCCGCCTCCGAGGCGGTGCTCGGCCAGACCCCGACCGGCTTCTTCCTGTTCGACTGCGAGCTCAAGCTGCAGCGCGTCAACGCCGCCTTCGCGGCCGGCGTCGGCCGCAGCCCCGCCGCCCTCCAGGGCCTCGCCCCCGGCGACGTGTTCCGCCCCTCCGACGCCGACCGGCTGCTGCTCGCCCTGCGCAAGGTGCTCACCGGCCAGGAGCCCGTCCTCGACCTGCGGCTGTCCGGCCCGGTCCGCGCCGACCACCCGGCCGGCGCCCGCGACGAGGAACAGCGCACCTGGGCCGTCTCGCTGTACCGGCTCACCGCCGCCGGCGGCCGCCCGATCGGCGTGGCCGGCCAGGTCCAGGACGTCACCAGCCGGCACATCGCCGAACGCGAGGCGGCCGGCGTCCGGCGCAGCCTCGCCCTGCTCAACGAGGCGTCCACCCACATCGGCTCCACCCTCGACCTGGAGACCACCGCCAAGGAACTGCTCGACGTGATCGTCCCGCAGTTCTGCGACGTCGCCACCGTCGACCTGTACAGCGCCCTGCTCACCGGCGAGTCCAGCCCGCAGGGCGCCCACCCGGAGAGCGGCGAGCTGCGCCGGGTCGCGGTCTCCAGCGTGGTCGGCAACGCCCCCTCGGTGCTCGGCAGCGAGCGCGGCGGCGTCCGGGTCGCCGAGGCCGGCGGCACGCTCTGCTACCCGCCGCGCTCCCCGCACGCCCGCGCCCTGCGCACCGGCCGCAGCGTCGTCCCGCAGCCCGGGCCCGACCCGCTGCTGCGCTCCACCCTGGTGGTGCCGCTGGTCGCCCGCGACCAGGTGCTCGGCCTGGTGCAGCTGTCCCGGGCGATCGGCTCCGAGCCGTTCGACGCCCGCGAGGTCGCCATCGCCGAGGAACTGGTCGCCCGCGCCGCGGTCTGCGTCGACAACGCCCGGCTCTACCGCCGCGAGCACGAGCGCGCGCTGATCCTGCAGCGCAGCCTGCTGCCCCCCGGCAACCCGGCCGCCTCCGGCCTGGAGATCGCCCGCCGCTACCTGCCCAGCAACAACAACACCGAGGTCGGCGGCGACTGGTTCGACGTCATCCCGCTGCCCGGCGGCCGCACCGCCCTGGTGATCGGCGACGTGATGGGCCGCGGCCTGCGCGCCGCCGTCGCGATGGGCCAACTGCGCACCGCCGTCCGCACCCTGGCGATGCTCGACGTCGACCCGGCGGACGTGCTCTCCGCGCTGGACGAGATCGCCCGCGGCCTGGGCAACGACGACTGGGCCGACTCCGGCGCCGAGCTGTACCTCGCCACCTGCGTGTACGCGGTCTACGACGCGGTCAAGCAGCGCTGCACCTTCGCCAACGCCGGCCACCTCCCGCCGGTGCTGCTGGCCCCCGGCGAGGCCGCCCGGATGCTCGACGTGCCGCCCGGCCTGCCGCTCGGCGTCGGCGGCGAGCCCTTCGAGGAGGTCACCGTCGACCTGCCCGAGGGCGCCGTCCTCGGCCTCTACACCGACGGCCTGGTGGAGTCCCGCAAGCACCAGCTGGACGAGGGCCTGAAGGCCTTCCGCACCTCGCTCACCAACGGCTCCGACCGGCTGGAGGAGCTCTGCGACCAGGTCCTGGACGAGCTCAACCCGCACCACGGCGAGGACGACATCGCCCTGCTGATGGCCAAGGTGCACGCGCTGCCCAAGGGCTCGGTCGGCGACTGGCGGCTGCCCCCCGAGCCGACCTCGGTCGCCAAGGCCCGGGAGGCCGCCTGCGGCTGGCTGCTGGAGCGCGGCCTCGACGAACTGGTCGACACCTGCGAACTGCTGGTCAGCGAACTCGTCACCAACGCGCTGCGGCACGGCCGCGGCGAGATCCGGCTGCGCCTGCTCCGCGACAGGTCGATGGTCTGCGAGGTCTGGGACGACGCCTACGCCCAGCCCCGCCAGCGCCGCGCCCAGGAGACCGACGAGGGCGGCCGCGGCCTCCAGCTGGTCTCCCTGCTGGCCGAACGCTGGGGCAGCCGCCGCACCCCCAAGGGCAAGATCGTCTGGTTCGAGCTCTCGCTCTAGGGCCTGTCGTCAGCCCTCCAGCACCACGGTCGCGGACCGCCGCTCCACCAGGGCGATCCGGGCCAGGCCGGGCAGCAGCTTCCGGGCCCGGTCCAGCGCCTTCCCGGCCTCCTCGGACCGCCCGGCGGCGAGCAGCGCCGCGGCCCGGGAGCAGAACGCGTTGGCGGTCACCACGGAGTCGCCGGACGCCCGCAGGGCCCGGGCGGACTCGCGCAGCGCGCCCTCCCGGTCGCCGCCCAGCCGCAGCCGGTCGGCGCGGGCGGCGGCGTGCGGCCGGTCGCCGACCGAGGCCAGCTCCGCCGTCAGCAGCGACACGGCTTGCGGCAGCGGCAGCAGCCCGGCGTCGGCCGCGCACACCAGCACCTGCGCGCGGAGCACGGACACCGTCCACGCGGAAGCGTGCAGTCGGCCGGCCGTCAGTGACTCGGCGGCGGTCAGCGCCTCCTGCCACCGCCCCTGGGCGAGCAGCACGTTGATCCGGATCGCGGCACCCGTCCGGCCGCTCGGCGCCGGCGCCCCGGCCAGCAGGGCGGCCGCGTCGGCGATCCGGCCGTTCTCCAGGGCCAGGTGGGCGTCCGCCTCGACGGGCGTCGGGAACAGGTCGACCAGCACCTCCGCCGGGGCGGTGGGCAGGCGCAGCACCACCCAGCCGGCGGTCCCCGGGTACCGGGCGGTGAGCAGCAGTTCCAGCGCGGGGAACGCCGCGGTGGCGGTGCCGAACAGCCACCAGCCGTCCGGCCCGGCGAGCAGCAGGGCCACCCC
Organism: Kitasatospora sp. NPDC088134; assembly: GCF_044741705.1. Lineage (NCBI taxonomy): Bacteria > Bacillati > Actinomycetota > Actinomycetes > Kitasatosporales > Streptomycetaceae > Kitasatospora > Kitasatospora sp. NPDC088134. The sequence continues at coordinate 181,829 of NZ_JBIUTD010000002.1, forward strand.
GAGCAGCACCGGCGCCGCGTACGCGGCGGTCACCGTCGCCCAGGTGCGGCCGCGTGCCGCGCGGGCCCGCTGGTACATGCCGTGGAACACCGGGAGCGGGACGGCCCGCACCCACAGCCGCCGGGAGCCCAGCGGCAGTCCGAACAGCGGCTGCCCCAGCCCGACGCCGTACGACAGGGCGCGCAGGCCGCCGAGCGGGCCGAGCAGGGCCAGCAGGAGCTGGGTCAGGTTGGTCCCGACCACGAGCCCGCCGAACCAGCCGAACAGGAAACCGCCGAGGCTCCCGGTGGGCGGGGTCACCCCGCCGAACAGGATGACGACCCAGAGGGCCACGACGAGTAGCAGGCGGACCTTCTTCTTCTTCACCGGCGTAGCTTCCCGGGCCCCTGGTGCGTACGGGAAGTGCCGATACCCAGTTGTGATCTGCACCGCGTCCGACCGGCCCGTTTCTGCTCCGTTGGAGCCTTCCCCGTACGATGGGAAGAAGCCGAGGCATGTGCCGTGCCCGGTGGGTGGACCGGTGAATGCTGACGCGGGCCGGGCACCGTGACCCACGATTCCGGGAGAATCAGCGCCGCATGCCCACGCGCAACGACATTCGTAACGTCGCCATCGTCGCCCACGTCGACCACGGCAAGACCACCCTGGTCGACGCCATGCTGAAGCAGGCCGGTGCCTTCGCCGCCCACCAGCACCTCGACGACCGGATGATGGACTCGAACGACCTGGAGCGCGAGAAGGGCATCACCATTCTCGCGAAGAACACCGCGGTCAAGTACCACCCCAAGGACGGTGGCGCGCCGATCACCATCAACATCATCGACACCCCCGGCCACGCCGACTTCGGCGGTGAGGTCGAGCGCGGCCTGTCGATGGTGGACGCGGTCGTGCTGCTGGTGGACGCCTCCGAGGGCCCGCTGCCGCAGACCCGCTTCGTGCTGCGCAAGGCGCTCACCGCGCGGCTGCCCGTCATCCTGTGCATCAACAAGACCGACCGTCCGGACGCCCGGATCGACGAGGTCATCAACGAGACCTACGACCTGTTCCTGGACCTGGACGCGGACGAGGACCAGATCGAGTTCCCGATCGTCTTCGCCTGCGCCCGCGACGGCGTGGCCTCGCTGACCAAGCCGGAGAACGGCACCGTGCCGGCCGACTCCGACAACCTGGAGCCGTTCTTCTCCACCATCCTGGAGCACGTCCCGGCCCCGACCTACGACGAGGCCGCCCCGCTGCAGGCGCACGTCACCAACCTGGACGCCGACAACTTCCTCGGCCGCATCGCGCTGCTCCGGGTCGAGCAGGGCGAGCTGCGCAAGGGCCAGACGGTGGCCTGGATCAAGCGCGACGGCTCGATCCAGAACGTCCGGATCTCCGAGCTGCTGATGACCGAGGCGCTCACCCGCAAGCCCGCCGAGGTGGCCGGCCCCGGTGACATCTGCGCCGTCGCGGGCATCGGCGAGATCATGATCGGCGAGACCCTCGCCGACCCGGAGAACCCGATCGCGCTGCCGCTGATCACGGTCGACGAGCCGGCCATCTCGATGACCATCGGCACCAACACCTCGCCGCTGGTCGGCAAGGGCGGCTCCGGCAAGGGCGCCGACGCCAAGTCGGCCGGCAAGGTCGACCGCAAGGTGACGGCCCGCCAGGTGAAGGACCGCCTGGACCGCGAGCTGATCGGCAACGTCTCGCTGCGCGTGCTGGAGACCGAGCGCCCGGACGCCTGGGAGGTGCAGGGCCGCGGCGAGCTGGCGCTGGCCATCCTGATCGAGACCATGCGCCGCGAGGGCTTCGAGCTGACCGTCGGCAAGCCGCAGGTGGTCACCCGCGAGATCAACGGCAAGACCCACGAGCCGGTCGAGCGCCTCACCGTGGACGTCCCCGAGGAGCACATGGGCGCCGTCACGCAGCTCATGGGCATCCGCAAGGGCCGGATGGACAACATGTCCAACCACGGCTCGGGCTGGGTCCGGATGGAGTTCGTGGTGCCGTCCCGCGGCCTGATCGGATTCCGGACGGAGTTCCTCACCAACACCCGCGGCACCGGCATCGCGCACTCGATCCACGAGGGCTACGAGCCGTGGTTCGGCCAGCTGACGACCCGTAACAACGGCTCGCTGGTCGCCGACCGCTCCGGCGTGGTCACCGCCTTCGCGATGACCAACCTGCAGGAGCGCGGCGTGCTGTTCACCGACCCCGGCACCGAGGTGTACGAGGGCATGATCGTCGGCGAGAACTCGCGCGCCGACGACATGGACGTGAACATCACCAAGGAGAAGAAGCTCACCAACATGCGTTCCTCGAACGCCGACGTGGCGGAGTCCATCGTGCCGCCGCGCAAGCTCTCGCTGGAGCAGTCGCTGGAGTTCTGCCGCGAGGACGAGTGCATCGAGGTGACCCCGGAGACCGTGCGCATCCGCAAGGTCGTCCTGGACGCCAAGGAGCGCGGCCGCACGGCCTCGCGCGCCAAGAAGGGCTGACGCCCGATCGCTTCGGCCCGACCGGCCGGTGTCCTCGCGGACACCGGCCGGTCGCGTTTTTGGTGACTCTCAGTATCTGAGACGGGAAGGGGGAAGTGTTCGTTAATCGGACGTCACTGATCGTCATGCGTGACAACTGTCCGTTTCGCCCCTGTCTGGGTATGTCGTGAATGTCCGATTATTGGGATTCATCCATCGTTCATGTGACCAAATTGAAATCCGTATTGGTCATTTCCGTACCCGTGAGTGACCGATAGTGGGTGCAGTCGAGCTCGGGTCGAGGCTCCTGCGCAGGGGTGCGCGCCAGGCCGCGAGCGATCTGCAACACGATTTCAGGAGGCACACCCATGCGCGGTGCCAGCCAGGCCAAGTGGGTTGTCGCAGCCGTCGCGGTCGCCCTCGCGGCCACCGCCTGCGGCAGCGGCGGTTCTTCCGGCGGGGGCGCCGGCGACGCCGGTCCGGTCAACGCCCAGGGCGTCTTCAGCTACCAGAGCTCCGAGCCGCAGAACCCGCTCCAGCCGGCGAACGCCATGGAGGTCGGCGGCGGTCGGATCATCAAGACCCTGTTCAAGGGCCTGGTGGACTACGACCCCAGCAACGGCAAGCTGCGCAACCAGGTCGCCGACAAGATCGAGACCACCGACGCGCAGAACTACACCGTCACCCTGAAGCCGGGCTGGACCTTCCACGACGGCACCCCGGTGACCGCGCAGTCCTTCGTGGACGCCTGGAACTGGTCCGCCAACGTCAAGAACAACCAGATCAACTCCGACTGGTTCTCCGACATCCAGGGCTACACCGACGTCCACCCGGACAAGGGCGACCCGACCGCCCAGACCATGGCCGGCTTGAAGGTCGTCGACGACACCCACTTCACCATCGCGCTGACCGGCCCGGTGTCGTACTTCGAGTACAAGCTCGGCTACACCGCCTTCTCGCCGCTGCCGAAGGTGTTCTTCACCGACCCGGCGAAGTACGGCCAGTCGCCGATCGGCAACGGCGCCTACAAGTTCGTCTCCTGGGAGCACAACAAGGCGGTCACCGTCGCCGCGTACGACAAGTACGCGGGCATCGACAAGCCGAAGAACGCCGGCATCGTCTTCAAGAACTACTCGCAGGCCGAGGCCGCCTACAAGGACCTGGTCTCCGACAACCTGGACGTGCTGGACCAGGTCGACCCGAGCGACCTCGCCTCCTACAAGAGCGACCTGGGCGACCGCGCCGTCGACCAGGCACAGGGCGCGATCCAGTCCATCTCCTTCTCGCTCTACCAGGCCGAGTGGCAGGGCCAGGACAAGGCCAAGGTCCGGCAGGGCCTGTCGATGGCGATCGACCGCGCCACCATCACCAAGACGGTGCTGAACGGCTCGCGCCAGGCCGCCAACTCCTGGGTCGCCCCGGGCGCCATGGGCTACAAGGACAACACCTGCGGCGAGTACTGCACGTACGACCCGGCCAAGGCGAAGCAGCTGGTCACCGAGGGCGGCGGCGTCCCCGGCAACAAGATCACCGTGCTGTACAACGCCGACGGCGGCCACAAGGAGTGGGTGGACGCGGTCTGCAACTCCATCCGCCAGGCCACCGGCGTCGAGTGCGTCGGCGACGCCAAGCCGGACTTCAAGACCTCCCGCGACCTGATCAAGAACAAGAAGGTCAACGGTCTGATGCGGACCGGCTGGGTGCAGGACTACCCGCTGAACGCCAACTTCCTGCGGGACGTCTACGGCACCGGCGCGGCGGCCAACGACGCCGGTTACTCCAGCCCGGAGTTCGACAAGTTCGCCGCCGAGGCGGACAAGGCGACCTCGGTGGAGAAGACCGCCGAGCTGTACCAGCAGGCCGAGGCCCAGCTGGCCAAGGACATGCCGGCCATCCCGCTCTGGTACTACAAGACCACCGCGGGCTACTCGAAGAACGTGCAGAGCGTGAAGTACGACTCCTTCGGCGACCCGGTCTTCACCCAGGTCGAGGTCAAGCAGAAGTAACCGGGCCGGCACCGCACGGCTCGCACCGACACGGCCGGTGCCGTGCCCGCCCCACCGGGCGGTCCGGCACCGGCCGTCGTCACGTCCAGAACTCTGACACCGGGACTGACGGCGCGTCAGAGAAGTCAATTGGAGGCACGATGGGGCGCTACGTCGCGAGGCGACTGCTCCAGATGATCCCGGTGTTCCTGGGCACGGTCACGATCATCTTCTTCATGACCCGGATGCTGCCCGGCGACCCCGCGGCGGCGATGTGGGGCGACAAGGCGGCCGACCCGGCCCAGCTGGCCGCGTTCAAGCACGACATGGGACTCGACGTCTCCAAGTGGCAGCAGTACCTCAACTACATGGGGGACCTGCTCACCGGCGACTTCGGCAAGACCATGAACGGCCGCCAGGTCATCGACGTGATCGGCGAGGCGCTCCCGGTCACCGTCCGGCTGGCGCTGCTGGCCTTCGTCTTCGAGCTGGTCGTCGGCGTGGCGATCGGCCTGTTCGCCGGCCTGCGCCGCGGCAAGGCCTTCGACAAGTCGACGCTGGTGCTGACCCTGCTGCTGATCTCGATCCCGGTCCCGGTGCTCGGCTTCATCTTCCAGAACGTGTTCGCGATCCAGCTGAAGTGGATCACCCCGACCGTCCAGGACTCGATGAACCTGGGCCAGTTGATCCTGCCCGCCGTCGTGCTCGGCTCGATCTCGCTCGCCTACGTCGCCCGGCTCACCCGCACCTCCATCGCGGAGAACCTGAAGGCCGACTACATGCGCACCGCCGTCGCCAAGGGCCTGCCCCGGCGCAAGGTGATCGGCACCCACCTGCTGCGCAACTCGATGATCCCGGTGGTGACCTTCCTGGGCACCGACCTCGGCGCCCTGATGGGCGGCGCGATCGTCACCGAGGGCATCTTCAACGTCAAGGGCGTCGGCAACGCGCTCTACCACGCCATCAACCTCAACGAGGGCGCGACCGTCTCCGGTTTCGTCGTCGTGCTGGTGCTGGTCTACCTGGTCGCCAGCCTGCTCGTCGACCTGCTCTACGCGGTCCTGGACCCGAGGATCCGGTATGCCTGACCTGACCACGAAGAACGCCGCGATCCCCGCCCAGCGGGACGGCGCCGTCGAACCGAAGCCGGAGAAGCCCCGCAGCCTCGGCCTGGACGCCTGGCACGACCTGCGCAAGCGCCCGATCTTCCTGATCTCCGCCGCGCTGATCGTCCTGCTGGTGCTGTTCGCGATCGCCCCCAGCCTGTTCACCTCGGTGGACCCGCGGGCCGGCGACCTGCGCAACCACTACCTGGCCAAGCCGAACTACCTGCACTTCTTCCAGGCGGACTGGTTCGGCTACGACGGCCAGGGCCGCTCCATCTACGCCCGGATGATCTACGGCGCGCGCGCCTCGGTGGTGGTCGGCATCTGCGTCACCGCCGGCGTCACCGTCCTCGGCGGCCTGCTCGGCATGATCGCCGGCTACTACGGCGGCTGGGTCGACACCATCGTGTCCCGGTTCACCGACATGGTTTTCGGCATCCCGCTGCTGCTCGGCGCGCTGGTCATGCTGAACGCCTTCCAGGTCCGCACCGTCTGGTCGGTGGTCTTCGCGCTGGTCGTGCTGGGCTGGACCCAGATGACCCGGGTGATGCGCGGCTCGGTGATCACCGTCAAGCAGTCCGACTACGTCACCGCGGCCAAGGCGCTCGGCGCCGGCACCGGCCGGATCATGTTCAAGCACATCCTGCCGAACGCGATCGCCCCGGTGATCGTGGTCGCCACCATCGCGCTCGGCGGCTACATCGCCACCGAGGCGACGCTGAGCTTCCTCGGCATCGGCCTGCAGGACCCGACCATCTCCTGGGGCATCGACATCAACTCGGCCCAGAAGGTCATCCGTACCGCTCCGTTCGCGCTGTTCTTCCCGGCCGGCATGCTCAGCGTCACCGTGCTGGCGTTCATCATGCTCGGCGACGCGGTGCGCGACGCCCTCGACCCGAAGCTGCGCTGAGAGAGGCGGCCCGCACCATGACCACCGCACCCGCGAAGACCACCAACGCCGCGAAGGACCGCCCGGCCCCGGGCACCCCGCTGCTCGAAGTCCGTGACCTGCACGTCGAGTTCAAGACCCGGGACGGCGTCGCCAAGGCCGTCAACGGCGTCAACTACTCGGTCGCGGCCGGCGAGACCCTGGCCGTGCTCGGCGAGTCCGGCTCCGGCAAGTCCGTCACCGCGCAGACCATCATGGGCATCCTCGACATGCCGCCCGGGCGGATCACCGCCGGGGAGATCCTGTTCCGGGGCCGGGACATGCTGAAGATGTCCGCCGAGGAGCGCCGGAAGATCCGCGGCCGCAAGATCGCGATGATCTTCCAGGACGCGCTCTCCTCGCTCAACCCGGTGCTCTCCGTCGGCTACCAGCTCGGCGAGATGTTCCGCGTGCACGAGGGCGCCTCCAAGAAGGAGGCCCGGGCCAAGGCGATCGAGCTGATGGACCGCGTGCGCATCCCCGCCGCCGCCCAGCGCGTCGACGACTACCCGCACCAGTTCTCCGGCGGCATGCGCCAGCGCATCATGATCGCGATGGCGCTGGCCCTGGAGCCCGACCTGATCATCGCCGACGAGCCGACCACCGCCCTCGATGTCACCGTCCAGGCCCAGGTGATGGACCTGCTCGCCGAGCTCCAGGCCGAGTACCACATGGGTCTGATCCTGATCACCCACGACCTCGGCGTGGTCGCCGACGTCGCCGACAAGATCGCCGTGATGTACGCGGGCCGGATCGTCGAGACCGCCCCCGTCCACGACCTGTACGCCAACCCCGCCCACCCCTACACCGAGGGCCTGCTCCGGTCGATCCCGCGACTGGACCAGAAGGGCGAGGAGCTGTACGCGATCAAGGGCCTGCCGCCCAACCTCTACAAGGTCCCGGCCGGCTGCGCGTTCAACCCGCGCTGCGACGCGGCCACCGACCTCTGCCGCACCGAGATCCCCGCCCTCCACCAGGTCACCGACCGGGACGGGGCGGAGCTCGCCGGGCGCCGCAGCGCCTGCCACTTCTGGAAGGAGACCCTCCATGGCTGAGCCCATCCTGGAGGTCCGCGACCTGGTCAAGCACTACCCGCTCACCCAGGGCGTCCTCTTCAAGAAGCAGGTCGGCGCGGTCAAGGCCGTCGACGGCATCTCGTTCACCCTGCACAAGGGCGAGACGCTCGGCATCGTCGGCGAGTCCGGCTGCGGCAAGTCCACCCTGGCCAAGGTCCTGATGAACCTGGAGCGGGCCACCGCCGGCCAGGTGCTCTACAAGGGCGAGGACATCTCCCGGCTCTCCGGCGCGGCCCTCAAGGCGGTCCGCCGCAACATCCAGATGGTGTTCCAGGACCCGTACACCTCGCTGAACCCGCGGATGACGGTCGGCGACATCATCGGCGAGCCGTTCGAGATCCACCCCGAGGTCGCCCCGAAGGGCGACCGGCGCAAGGCCGTGCAGGACCTGCTGGACGTGGTCGGTCTCAACCCCGAGTACATCAACCGGTACCCGCACCAGTTCTCCGGCGGCCAGCGCCAGCGGATCGGCATCGCCCGCGGTCTGGCGCTCAAGCCGGAGATCATCATCTGCGACGAGCCGGTCTCCGCGCTCGACGTGTCGGTGCAGGCCCAGGTGATCAACCTGCTGGAGCAGCTCCAGCAGGACCTGGAGCTCTCCTACATGTTCATCGCGCACGACCTCTCGATCGTCCGGCACATCTCGGACCGGGTCGGCGTGATGTACCTCGGCAAGATGGTCGAGATCGGTACCGACCTGGAGATCTACGACCACGCCACCCACCCGTACACCCAGGCGCTGCTCTCCGCCGTGCCGGTGCCGGACCCGAGCGACCGGGAGAACCGCGAGCGGATCATCCTCTCCGGCGACATCCCCTCCCCGGCCAACCCGCCGTCCGGCTGCCGGTTCCGCACCCGCTGCTGGAAGGCGGAGGAGCGCTGCTCCACCGAGGTCCCGCTGCTCGCGGCGCCGACCCTGCTGACCGGCGGCGCCCGGCACGACTCGGCCTGCCACTTCGCGGCCGAGCGGGAGCCCGCGGCCGCCTAGCGGGGGAGTGCAGAACCGACACGCCGTCAGGGGCGCGGGCCACCGCCCGCGCCCCTGACGCGTCGTCAGGCCCGCCTTACCCCGTCCGGCCCTACTGCGGTCGCGCCGCACCGGCCGGGCCCTTCTCATGAGGTGAGATGCGTCATACACCCCTGAGGAGGAAGCTCCATGCCTGCAGGCACCCGCGTGCGCTGGGCCCTGGTCAGTGCGACGTCCGTGGCCCTGGTGGCCACGGGTTGTGGCAGTAGTGGCAGCGGCTCCGGTGGAGGCTCGTCGGACACCAGCAAGACGTTCACCTACCAGAGCAGCGAGCCGCAGAACCCGCTGCAGCCGGCCAACGCCAACGAGACCGGTGGCGGACGCATCGTGCAGAACCTGTTCAAGGGCCTGGCCGACTACGACCCGTCCAACGGCAAGCTGCGGATGCAGGTCGCGGACAAGATCGACACCAGCGACTCGCAGACCTTCAACGTCACGCTGAAGTCCGGCTGGACCTTCCACGACGGCACGCCGGTGACGGCGAAGAGCTTCGTGGACGCCTGGAACTGGGCGGCGAACACCAAGAACAACCAGATCAACAGCTCCTGGTTCTCGGACATCGAGGGCTACGCCGATGTCCACCCGAAGAGCGGCGCCCCGGCCAAGGACACCATGTCCGGCCTGGCCGTCCAGGACGACACCCACTTCACCATCAAGCTGACCAACAAGGTGTCGTACTTCCCGTACAAGCTCGGCTACGTGGCCTTCTCACCGCTGCCGGAGGGGTTCTTCAAGGATCCGGCGGGCTACGGGCAGAAGCCGGTCGGCAACGGGCCGTACCAGTTCGTCAGCTGGGACCACAACGCGCAGGTGGTCACCAAGACCTTCGCCAACTACCAGGGCGTGGACAAGCCGAAGAACGGCGGTGTGATCTTCAAGATGTACACCACCGCCGAGGCCGCCTACGCGGACCTGCAGTCCAACAACCTCGACGTGATCGACCAGGTGCCGCCGTCGGCGCTGGCGAACTACAAGAACGACCTGGGCGACCGGGCGATCGACGCCCCGCAGGGCGCGATCCAGAACATCGGCTTCACCCTCTACCAGGGCGACTGGCAGGGCCAGGACAAGAACAAGGTCCGGCAGGGCCTGTCGATGGCGATCGACCGCGACACCATCACCAAGACGGTGCTGCAGGGCTCGCGCAAGCCCGCCACCGCCTGGGTCGCCGAGGGCGTCGACGGCTACAAGTCCGGGACCTGCGGGGACGCCTGCACCTACAACCCGGACAAGGCCAAGCAGCTGATCCAGCAGGGCGGCGGCGTCCCCGGCAACGCCATCAAGATCACCTACAACGCGGACGGCGGCCACAAGGAGTGGGTCGACGCGGTCTGCAACTCGATCCGCCAGGCCACCGGCGTCAACTGCGCCGGCGACCCGAAGACCGACTTCAAGACCGCCCGCGCGGCGATCACCGGCCACCAGATCAACGGCCTGTTCCGCACCGGCTGGGTGCAGGACTACCCGCTGAACGCCAACTTCCTCGCCGACGTGTACCGCACCGGCGCGGCCTCCAACGACACCGGCTACTCCAGCCCGGAGTTCGACAAGCTCGCCAACGAGGCCGACCAGGCGGCGTCCGTCCAGGACACCGCCACCGGCTACCAGAAGGCCGAGGCGCAGCTGGCGATCGACATGCCGGCCATCCCGCTCTGGTACTACCGGAGCAACTCCGGCTTCTCCACCAAGGTCCAGGGCGTCAAGTTCGACTCCTTCGGCAACCCGGCCTGGACCCAGGTCGAGGTCAAGGGCTGACCCCACCCGACGCCGGCCCCGTCCTCCCCGCACGGAGGGCGGGGCTCCGGCACTACGTCACCCCTTCGGAGGGAGGGCTCCCATGGGCCATTACGTCCTACGGCGCGTGCTCCAGATGATCCCGGTGTTCCTCGGGGCCACGCTGCTGATCTTCCTGATGGTGTACAGCCTGCCGGGCGACCCGATCGCGGCGATGTTCGGCGACAAGGCCGCCGACCCCGCGCAGGTCGCCAACCTGCGGCACAAGTACTACCTCGACCAGCCGCTGTGGAAGCAGTACCTGCACTACATGAACAACATCTTCCACCTGGACTTCGGCACCAGCTTCACCGGCCGCCCGGTCTCGGAGATCATGGCGGACGCCTTCCCGGTCACCATCCGGCTGGCCCTGGTCGCCTTCTTCTTCGAGATCTTCATCGGCCTGCCGCTGGGCCTGCTGGCCGGCCTCAAGCGCGGCAGCATCGCCGACACCCTGGTGCTGGTGGTGACCCTGATCGTGATCTCGATCCCGGTCTTCGTGCTCGGCTACATCGCCCAGACGGTGTTCGCGATCAACCTCGGCTGGGTCACCGCGACCGTGCAGGACTCCAAGGACATCGGCCAACTCATCCTGCCGGGACTGGTGCTGGCCTCGCTGTCGCTGGCGTACGTGGCCCGGCTGACCCGCACCTCGATCGGCGAGAACCTGCGCGCCGACTACATGCGCACCGCCGTCGCCAAGGGCCTGCCCCGGCGCACCATCATCGGCCGGCACCTGCTGCGCAACTCGCTGATCCCGGTGGTGACCTTCCTGGGCACCGACCTCGGCGCCCTGATGGGCGGCGCGATCGTCACCGAAGGCATCTTCAACATCGCCGGCGTGGGCAACGTCCTCTACAAGGCGATCAACCAGAAGGAAGGCCCGACGGTGGTCGGCATCGTCACCGTGCTGGTGCTGGTGTACCTGGTCGCCAGCCTGGTCGTCGACCTGCTGTACGCCGTCCTGGACCCGAGGATCCGCTATGCCTGACCGGAACGGGGACCTCCCCGACGACCACGACCCGCTGCGGAGCGTTCCGCCCGCGGACAGCGACCACCTGGACTACGTCGGCCAGCAGGGCCTGGCGGTGGAGCAGGAGACGCTGCGCGAACCGGACCCGGCCAAGCGCGAGCAGGCCCGCAGCCTCTGGGGCGACGCCTGGCGGGACCTGCGCCGACGGCCGATCTTCCTGATCTCGGCGGTGCTGATCCTGCTGCTGGTGGTGATCGCGATCTTCCCGGGGCTGTTCACCAGCACCGACCCGCGGGCCGCCGACCTCACCCGCAACTACCTGCGCAAGCCGGACTACACCGACTTCTTCGGGGCGGGCTGGTTCGGCTACGACGGGCAGGGCCGCTCGATCTACGCCCGGGTGCTCTACGGCGCCCGGGCCTCGATCACGGTCGGCATCTGCGTCACCCTGGCCGTCACCCTGCTGGGCGGGCTGGCCGGGATGACCGCCGGGTACTTCGGCGGCTGGGTCGACGCGGTGATCTCCCGGCTCACCGACATCTTCTTCGGCATCCCGCTGCTGCTCGGCGCCCTGGTGCTGCTGAACGCCTTCGCCACCCGCAACGTCTGGTCCGTGGTGATCGCGCTGGCCTTCCTGGGCTGGACCCAGCTGGCCCGCGTGATGCGCGGCTCGGTGATCACCGTCAAGCAGTCCGACTACGTGGTGGCCGGGCGGGCGCTCGGCGCCGGCACCGGGCGGCTGATGTTCCGGCACATCCTGCCGAACGCGCTCGCCCCGGTGATCGTGGTCGCCACCATCGCGCTCGGCGGCTACATCACCGCGGAGGCCACGCTGAGCTTCCTCGGCATCGGCCTGCAGGACCCGACGATCTCCTGGGGCGTGGACATCTCGTCCGCGCAGAAGGTGATCCGGCAGGCCCCGTTCGCCCTGTTCTTCCCGGCCGCCGCGCTCTCGATCACCGTGCTGGCCTTCATCATGCTGGGCGACGCGGTGCGCGACGCCCTCGACCCGAAGCTGCGCTGAGCGAGCGGAGAGGCACATGAGCACCGTCGCCGACCAGGCCCGACCCGCCCGCGAGGAGCCCTTCACCGGGCCGCTGCTGGACGTCCGGGACCTGCACGTGGAGTTCAAGACCCGGGAGGGCGTGGTCCGGGCCGTCAACGGCGTCAACTACTCGGTGTCCGCGGGCGAGACGCTCGCGGTCCTGGGCGAGTCCGGCTCCGGGAAGTCCGTCACCGCGCAGGCCGTGATGGGCATCCTCGACATGCCGCCGGCCAGCATCCCGCAGGGCGAGATCCTGTTCCGGGGCCGGGACATGCTGAAGATGTCCAAGGAGGAGCGCCGGAAGATCCGCGGCCAGAAGATCGCGATGATCTTCCAGGACGCGCTCTCCTCGCTCAACCCCGTCCTCCCGGTGGGCTACCAGCTCGGCGAGATGTACCGGGCGCACCGTGGCACCAACCGCAAGGACGCCCGGGCCAAGGCGATCGAGCTGATGGACCGGGTCCGCATCCCGGCCGCCGCCGAGCGGGTGGGGGACTACCCGCACCAGTTCTCCGGCGGCATGCGCCAGCGCATCATGATCGCGATGGCGCTGGCCCTGGAGCCCGACCTGATCATCGCGGACGAGCCGACCACTGCCCTCGACGTCACCGTCCAGGCGCAGGTGATGGACCTGCTGGCGGAGTTGCAGGCCGAGTACCACATGGGTCTGATCCTGATCACCCACGACCTCGGCGTGGTCGCCGACGTCGCCGACAAGATCGCCGTCATGTACGCGGGCCGGATCGTCGAGACCGCCCCCGTGCACGAGCTGTACGCCCGGCCCGCGCACCCCTACACCCGCGGCCTGCTGGACTCCATCCCGCGGCTCGACCAGAAGGGCCAGGAGCTCTTCGCGATCAAGGGCCTGCCGCCCAACCTGCTGCGGATCCCGCCGGGCTGCGCCTTCAACCCGCGCTGCCCGCGGGCCCAGGACGTCTGCCGACGGGACGTCCCGCCGCTGGCGGTGGTCGCCGAGGACGACGGGACGCCGTTGCCCGGGCGGCACAGCGCGTGCTTCTTCTGGAAGGAGACCCTCCATGACGGTTAACGGCGCCACCCCGCTCGGGGCGACCACCCCGGAGGAGGTCGCGTTCGCCCAGGAGGTGCCGCGCGGCGAACCCATCCTGGAGGTCCGCGACCTGGTCAAGCACTTCCCGCTCACCAGGGGCGTGCTGTTCAAGAAGCAGGTCGGCGCGGTCAAGGCCGTCGACGGCGTCTCCTTCGACCTGATGCAGGGCGAGACGCTCGGCATCGTCGGCGAGTCCGGCTGCGGCAAGTCCACCCTGGCCAAGGTCCTGATGAACCTGGAGCCCGCGACCTCCGGCTCGGTGAAGTACAAGGGCGAGGAGATCTCGCACCTGTCCGGCGCCGGGCTGAAGGCGGTGCGCCGCAACATCCAGATGGTGTTCCAGGACCCGTACACCTCGCTGAACCCGCGGATGACGGTCGGCGACATCATCGGCGAGCCGTTCGAGATCCACCCCGAGGTGGCGCCGAAGGGCGACCGGCGCAAGGCGGTCCAGGACCTGCTGGACGTGGTGGGTCTGAACCCGGAGTACATCAACCGGTACCCGCACCAGTTCTCCGGCGGTCAGCGCCAGCGGATCGGCATCGCCCGCGGTCTGGCGCTCAAGCCCGAGGTGATCATCTGCGACGAGCCGGTCTCCGCGCTCGACGTCTCGGTACAGGCCCAGGTGATCAACCTGCTGGAGCAGCTCCAGGACGAGTTCAACCTGTCCTACATGTTCATCGCGCACGACCTGTCGATCGTCCGGCACATCTCGGACCGGGTCGGCGTGATGTACCTCGGGCGGATGGTGGAGATCGGCACCGACCTGGAGATCTACGACCACGCCACCCACCCGTACACCCAGGCGCTGCTCTCCGCCGTGCCGGTGCCGGACCCGACCGCCCGCGAGCACCGGGACCGGATCGTGCTGACCGGCGACGTGCCCTCCCCGGCCAACCCGCCGTCCGGCTGCCGGTTCCGCACCCGCTGCTGGAAGGCGCAGGAGAAGTGCTCGGTGGAGGACCCGGCGCTGACCGTCCGGGACTGGCTGGAGGGGCGGGCCCGGCACGACTCGGCCTGCCACTTCGCCGGCGAGCGGGAGGTCTGAGCGCACGCACGAAGGGGCCCCCGCCGAACGGATCGGCGGGGGCCCCTTCGGGTCGCGCGGTGAGGGCTCAGACCTCGGCGCGCTGCTTCGGGAGGGCCGGGTTGGTGCCGTCCTCCGGGAAGTGGCACGCGGTCAGGTGGTTGTCCACGCTGCCGGAGAGCTGGATCAGCGGCGGCTCCTCCGTCGCGCACTTCTCCTGCGCCTTCCAGCACCGGGTGCGGAACCGGCAGCCGGACGGCGGGTTGAGCGGCGACGGGACGTCACCGGTCAGCCGGATGCGCTCGGCGGACAGGTTGTCCGGGTCGGCGTCCGGGGCCGCCGAGAGCAGCGCGTGGGTGTACGGGTGCCGCGGGCGGTTGTACAGCGAGTCGCGGTCGGCGATCTCGACGATCTTGCCGAGGTACATCACCGCGACGCGCTGCGAGAAGTGCCGGACGATCGACAGGTCGTGCGCGATGAACACGAACGCGATGCCGAGTTCCTTCTGCAGCTCCTGCAGCAGGTTGACCACCTGGGCCTGGATCGACACGTCGAGCGCGGAGACCGGCTCGTCGGCGACGATCAGCTTCGGGTTCAGGGCGAGCGCACGGGCCACGCCGATGCGCTGGCGCTGGCCGCCGGAGAACTCGTGCGGGAAGCGGTTGTAGTGCTCCGGGTTGAGACCGACGATCTCCAGCAGTTCCTTCACCCGGGCCTCGCGGCCCTGCGGCGGGTTGATGTCGTTGATCTCCATCGGGCCGGTGATGATCGTGCCGACGGTGTGCCGCGGGTTCAGCGAGGAGTACGGGTCCTGGAAGATCATCTGGATCTCGGACCGCACCGGCGCCAGCTCCTTGCGGGAGGCGTGCGCGATGTCCTGACCCAGGTACTTGATCGAGCCGGCGGTCGGCTCGTACAGCCGGGTCACCAGGCGGCCGGTGGTCGACTTGCCGCAGCCCGACTCGCCGACCAGGCCCAGGCTCTCGCCCGCGTGCACCGTGAAGCTGACGTCGTCGACCGCCTGCACCGCGCCGACCTGGCGCTTGAACGGGAAACCGCCCATCACCGGGAAGTGCTTGGTGAGCCCGGACACCTCCAGCAGCGGGCTGCCGGTTGCGGCGGTGCCGCCCACGTTCTGCTCTGCACTCATGGTTGTTCGCTCCTTGAACCGAGAATCTGACTCAGCTGCTCAGCCGGGGCAGGATCTGCTCGGTGAGGATGGACTGCTTCTGCGCGTGGGTGAGGTGGCAGGCCGACAGGTGGCCGCTCTCGTCGACCAGGTCCAGCCCGGGGCGCTCGGTGGTGCACCGGTCGCCGGGGACCTCGGACCGGAACTCGCAGCGCGGGTTGAACGCGCAGCCGGACGGCGGGTTCAGCAGCGAGGGCGGCGAGCCCGGGATCGGCCGCAGCGGCAGGTCGACCGACGCGTTGATCCGCGGGATGGAGCTCAACAGGCCCCAGCCGTACGGGTGCTGCGGGGTCTTCAGGATCTGGCGCATGGTGCCGCGCTCGACCGCCCGGCCCGCGTACATCACCAGCACGTCGTCGGCGATCTCGCGGATCACGCCGAGGTCGTGGGTGATGAAGATGATCGACGTGCCGGACTCCTCCTGGAGTTCCTTCAGCAGGTCGACGATCTGGGCCTGCACGGTCACGTCGAGCGCGGTGGTCGGCTCGTCCGCGATCAGCAGCTTGGGGCTGCAGACCAGCGCCATCGCGATCATCGCGCGCTGGCGCATGCCGCCGGAGAACTCGTGCGGGTAGCTGTCCACCCGCTTGTCGGGCTGCGGGATGCCGACCTTGGCCAGCATGTCGATCGCCCGGGTGCGGGCCTCGCGCTTGCTCGCGCCGGTGTGCTTCATGAACGGCTCGGAGATCTGCCGGCCGATCGTGTAGTACGGCGAGAGCGCGGCCAGCGAGTCCTGGAAGATCATCGCCATCTTGTTGCCGCGAAGCCGCTCCAGCTCCTTCTGCGGCAGGGTCAGCAGCTCCTGGCCGTCGAGCTTGATGGAGCCCTCGATGGTGGTGTTCCGCGGGTTGTGCAGACCCATCACCGCGAGGTTGGACACCGACTTGCCGGAGCCGGACTCACCGACGATGCCGAGCGTCTTGCCGGCCTGCAGGTCGAAGTTCAGCTCGTTGACGGCCTTGACGATGCCGTCCTCGGTCCGGAACCGGACCCGCAGGTCGCGGACGGAGAGGAAGGCGTCGCCCGCGGCGGCCGGGGTGCCGGCCTCGGACTTGGTGAGGGTGCTCACGGTCGGATCTCCTCGGGGACGGGGTGGTGCGGGGCGGGGGCGGATGCGAAGGTGCTCATCCGATCCTCACCCGGGGGTCGAGGACGCCGTAGACCGCGTCGACGACGATGTTGAAGATCAGGATCGCGGCGGCGCTGAACAGCAGCACGCCGAGCTCCAGCTGGGTGTCCTGGGAGTTGATCGACTTCACCGCGAGCATGCCCAGGCCCTGGATGCCGAAGGACACCTCGGTGATGATCGCGCCGGAGAGCACGACGCCCAGGTCGAGGCCGAAGATGGTGACGATCGGGGCCATCGCGCCGCGCAGCGCGTAGCGCCACCAGACGTAGCGGTTCGACATGCCCTTGGCGCGGGCCGCCCGGATGTGGTCCTCGGACAACTGCTCGATCATCAGCGAGCGGACCTGGCGGGTGTAGTTCGACCAGAAGATGATCGACATGACCAGCCACGGCAGGATCATGCCGGTGATCGAGGTGATCGGGTCCTCGGTGAACGGCGTGTACCCGGGCTTGTCCAGCCAGTGCAGGTTGGTGACGAACAGCGCCATCGCGAGCGGGGCGACGAAGAAGATCTGGGTCGACTGGCCGAGCTGCGAGAGCGAGCTGGCGACGGTGTCGAAGATGCTGCCCTGCTTCCAGGCGGAGAGCATGCCCAGGCTGACGCCGATGATCAGGAACGCCGCGGAACCGCCCAGGGCCAGCATGATGGTGGCCGGGTAGTTCGACATGATCACGTCGATGACCCACTGGTGGCGGGAGTTCGAGTAGCCCAGGCAAGGTGCGTTGCAGAAACCGAAGTCGCCGCGGTCGACGCCGACGAACAGGCCCTTGATGTACTCCCAGACCTGCTCGACGTGCGACTTGTCCAGACCCATGTTGTGGCGGACCGTCGCGAGCTGCTGCGGGCTGCAGCCCTTGGGGCAGTTCAGCTGGGCCTGGTCCACCGGCAGTGTCATGACTGCCAGGTAGGTCAGCAGGACCAGGAGGAAGAGGATGATGATCGCGCCGAGCGCCCGGCGAGTGAGAAATCTGAGCATGGGTTGGGCTCTTCCGAGTCTGGGCGCCGTCGGCGGCCGCGTCGTGGAGAGTGCCGGGCCCGGTCGCGGACCCGTGTGTGGGCCTGGTGTCGGTGTGCGGCAGGAGACGGCGGGCCCGTCCGGTCGGACGGGCCCACCGGCAGGGCGCGGGACCGGTGGTCGGTTCCCGCGCCCTGGCAGATCACTACTTGATGTAGACGCTGGAGATGTCGGTGGCGCCGATGACCTCGTTGTAGGCCACGCCGCCGAGGCCGGCACCGTAGACCTGGAAGAACTTGTCGTAGACCGCGGGGATCTTCGGCGCGTCCTCGAGGGCCTTGTCGGCCAGCTTCATCCACTCGTCCGACGCCTGCTTGACGTCCGTGATCTTGTTGATCCGGTCGATCTCGGCGTTGATGGCGTCGTTGTTGTAGTGGCTGTAGTTCGGCGAACCGTCGGCGATGGTGCGGCCGTCCAGGGTCGGCGGAACGACGGTCGAGCCGACCGGCCAGTCAGCACCCCAGCCGGAACGGTACAGGTCGAAGCCGTTGTCCTTCTTGCCGATCACCGAGTAGTAGCTGGTCGGGTCCAGCTCCTTGCGGTCGACCTTGAAGCCCGCGTTGTTCAGGGCCTCCTGGATCGCCGCGGCGACCGGCTGCCAGCGCGGGGTGTTCGAGTAGGCCAGGACGATCGGGTAGTTCTCCGCGCCGGCCTCCTTCAGGAGGGCCTTGGCGGCGGCCGGGTCGCCCTCCGGCTTGGCCTTCAGGCCCAGCGGGTCGGAGTCCTTCCAGCCGGCCACGGTCGGGCTGACCAGGTTGGTGGCCAGGTCGCCGGTGGCGGCGCCGCCGAGCAGCTTCTGCACCTGGGCGCGCGGGAAGGCGAGGGCGAGGGCCTTGCGGACCTTCGGGTCCTTCACGCGGGTGTTGTTGATGTCGAAGGTGTCGACGAACGGCAGGAACTTGTTCGTCAGGCGGTCCTTGTAGGTCGCCAGGTCGCCCTGGATCTTGGCGATCGACGCGTTGTCGGCGTTGGTCACCAGGGTCAGCGCGTTCTTGTCGTCACCGTTGCCGGCCAGCAGGCGCTGGGTCAGCAGCGGGTTCGAGATGGAGAGCTCGAACTCCCAGCCGTCCACGTACTGGTGGCGGATCGGGTCCGACTTCGGGTCCCAGTTCGGGTTCTTGACCAGCTTGAGGGACTTGTCCTTCTCGTAGCTGGCGATCTTGTAGGGGCCGATGGAGACCGGGTGGTCGTTGTACTTCTCCTTGTCGTCCTTCGACTTCTGGATGGCCGTGATGTTCGGCATCTGGACGGCGTACGGGGTGTCCGCGTGCGCCTCCTTGAAGTGGAAGACGATGGTCTTGTCGTCGGGGGTGCCGATGACGTCGTCACCGAGCTCCTTGCCGTCGTACGGGCCCTGGTAGACCTTGCGGTAGTCCGCGCCGGACAGCCAGGTCTGGATGTAGGTCGGACCCTGGTCCTGGTAGTCGGCGTACAGGCGCTCGACGCCGTACTTGACGTCCTTCGAGGTGATCGGCGTGCCGTCCTCGAACTTCAGGTTGTCCTTGAGGGTGTACGTCCAGGTCTTGCCGCCGTCCGACTGCTTGCCGGTGTCGGTGGCGAGGTCGCCGACCAGGATGGTCTTGCCGGTGGCCGGGTCGGTCTTGTAGCCGGTCAGCGAGCGGCTGTAGAGCTGCGCGACGGCCTGGTACTCGTTGACGTAGATCTGACCGGGGTCGAGGTAGTCGAAGCCCGCCGCCTCGATGGAGTGCGCGGTGCCGCCCGGCTTGGCGCCGGCGACGTCCTTGGCCGGGCCGGTGGAGTCGGCCAGGGTGCCCAGGCCGAAGTTCTGCACCTCGGACTTGGCGGAGTTGGTGTTGTCGGTCTTGGTGTTGTGACCGCTGGAGCAACCGGTCAGGGTGAGCGCGCTGATCGCCAGCATCGCGGGCACGTACGCGGCCTTGCGAAGTCTCATTGCTTCCTACCTGTCAACTTGGCGTGGGATGTCTGGTCAGCGCGGACCGCCGGTGCACCACCGGGGACTGCTGGACACAGGGTGTTGCTGGGTGATGCGCGTGGTGCGAGGTGGTGCTACCGGATGGTCTTCGGGTCGAGAGCGTCCCGGACCGCGTCCCCGAGCAGGTTGAAGGCGAGGACGAAGGTCGTCAGCGCCACGCCCGGGAAGACGAGATAGGTGATGTCGGACTCGTAGTACTGGGCGGCGTCGGAGAACATCCGGCCCAGGTCCGGGGTCGGGCTGGTGAAGCCCACACCGAGGAAGGAGAGGCCCGCGACGGCGGTGATGATGGCCGGCAGCGTCAGGGTCGCCTGCACCAGGATGGTGGTGGCCAGGTTGGGCAGCAGTTCCTTGAAGATGATCCGCAGCGGCGAGGCACCGGCGATCTTCGCGGCTTCGATGTACTCGCGCTCGCGGAGGCTGATGGTGATCGACCGGATCAGACGGGCCATGCCCATCCAGCCCAGCAGGGCCAGGATCGTCCACATGCCGACCAGGCGGACCCAGAACGGGGTCTCCTTGTCGATCGGGACGATGGCGTTCACCACGATCGGGAAGAACGCGATGGCGGTCAGCTGCGTCGGCAGCGCGAGCAGCATGTCGCTGAAACGGCCGACCAGGTAGTCGAAGGTGCCGCCGAGGTAGCCCTGGGCCAGACCCACCACCACACCGAGCACCGTGGAGGTGGCCACCACGATCAGGCCCACACCGAGCGAGGTGCGGATGCCGTAGACGATGTTGGTGAAGATGTCCTGGCCGGTGCCCGGCGTGATGCCGAACCAGTACTCGCTGCTCATACCGCCGTTGGGGGCGACCGGCAGGTTCAGGGAGTCCAGCAGGCTGGAGTCCCTCAGCCCGTAGAAGACTTCGGGGTCTTTCCCGTAGAGCGCGGAGATCACCGGGGCGAGCAGGGCCGCCGCGATGTACCCGAGGGTGATCACTGCACAGACCACGCCCGTGCGGTTGCGCTTGAAGCGGCTCCAGGCGATCTGGCCCGGCGTGCGCCCGAGGAGCTCGCCGGGCTTGGCGCCGGCGGCGTCCGTGGACTTGGCGAGGGTGGGATCCCCCTCGGCCGTCGTCCCAGTTGGCGTCGTCATGGTGCTAAAGCTCCCGACCGTGGTCCGTGCAGAAGCAAGGAGTAAGAACTTGGATGAATGGACTCTTGCAAGTCGTTTATCGAACGTCAAGAGTTCCTCAGTTGTCGGCGGCCCATTTCCTGCTTCGTGCTGGAATGTCAACCACTTTGTAGTTCTCGGACTCTTGACAGCGATCGAGCGAGACGGTCAAAACCGGACATACGCACTCAACTGCCGTTCACATGTCCGTAACCATGCACGGTCTACTCCGGTATCAGGACGTCGCACCGTCCGTGACGGTCGCACGACGCGCGTAGACCTGGTGTCCGTTTTGTGGTCATTCACCGGAATTCTCGGACGCAATTGGGTGTCCGATTATCGGACACCCGTGTTTTCGGGCGTGCCGCAGCGAATTCATGGGTAGGGGTGCCTCAATTCGGGTGGCGCGGGGGGCGCCACCCGGCTGGCAATTTCCCGCCATTGGCGAGACCTCGCCGCGCTGTTACTTCATCAGCCCGATGTTCTCGTAGACGAAGTCTCCGAGTCCCGGGGCGCCGATGTTGGCGAGCTCCTTGCGGACCCCGTAGATGGCCGGCCGCTGGTACAGCGGAACCAGGCCCGCGACTTGCCACGCCTCCGCGTCGGCACGGTTGAGCGCCTCCGTCTCCTCGTCCACGGCGTCGGCCCGGGCGGCCTCCGCCATCGCCCTGTCGAGCGTCCTGCTGCCCACCTGCGACCAGTTGGAGCCGGAGTCCTGCTGGAAGGTGCTGATCGAGTTGGACACCGGGAAGGGGGTGCCCAGCAGGGCGAAGGCGGTCAGGTCGAAGTCGTGCTGGTAGATGTAGCGGTCGAAGAAGTCGCCGGCCGGCACGGTCTGCACCGTGACGGTGACGCCGACGGTGGCGAGCATCCGGGTGACCGCCTCGCTCTCGTTGGCGGCCAGGTTGTTCGAGGCCGGCGCCACGAAGCGCAGCACCAGGTCCTTGCCGTCCTTGCCGCGGACGCCGGAGGGGCCGGGCTTCCAGCCCAGCGCGTCCAGCGCGGCCCGGGCGGCGGCGGGGTCGAAGCGGCTCAGGCCGCCCGAGTTGTCCTGGTAGCCGTGCTGCGAGGGCACCAGGAAGTGGTTGTTCATCGGCACGTACGGCCAGTCCAGGCCGGCCAGGTCGGTGCGGGTGATCTCGGACCGGTCGATCGCCTGGATCAGCGCCTGACGGAGCTTCGGATCGCCCAGCACCGGGCTCTTCCCGTTGAGCACCAGCTGCCGCAGGTTCGGGCCGCCGGCCCGGCGGACCTCGGCGCCGGCCGTCTGCTGGATGGTTCGGTAGCCCTCGGCGTTGGGGCCGTTGTTGTAGAAGTCGACCTCGCCCCGGGCGAAGGCCTGCGGCATCGTGCCGGTGTCGTACGCCTTGAAGACGATCTTGTCGAGCAGCGGCTTGTCGCCCCACCACGCCGGGTCGGCGACCACCGTGACGGTGCGCGCCCCCGGGTCCATGTCGGCGACCTTGAACGGCCCGCCGGAGACCGGGATCTGCCCCCGGAAGGAGGTGTTGAACTGGTCGGGGGTGGAGACGTACCGGGCGGGCAGCAGCGGGGCGTTGCCGGCGTTGTTGAACATCGCCTGCCACTCCGAGTACGGCTCCTTGAAGGTCATCACCGCCTGGAAGTCGTCCTGCCCCCGGACCACGCTCTCCACCTGGTCGAAGCCGTTCGAGGTGGCGGTCCGATAGCCGGGGTCCAGCGCGCCCAGCGCCTGCCAGTTCGCCTGCAGGTCCCGCCAGGTGATCGGGAGGCCGTCGGACCAGTGCGCCTTCGGGTTGAGCGTCCAGACCACCACCTGCTTGCCCTGCCGCTGCTCGCTGCGGGCGCTGACCAGGTAGGCCGGGTTGGGGGTCTGGGTGCCGCCCGCGTCGGAGCGCCAGAAGGTCGGCAGCAGCGCCTTGGCGACGTCGTTGGTGGAGGCCTCGGAGCCGTCCGCCTGCAGCGGGTTCCACTGGCTGGAGTACTGGTCGATCGCCCACCGCAGGGTGCCGCCCTGCCGCAGCGCCTCGCGCGGCGCGGGGTTCATCGCCTGCTGGGTCATCCGCGGCCCGTCGCCGCCGACCGCCGCGGCCGACCCGCTCCGGGCCGACCCGTCGGCGGCGGAGCAGGAGCACAGCGCGAGGGCCAGGACGGCCGTCGCGGCGGCCGGCAGGAGGGGGAAGCGGGGTCTCGGCACGCGGCACATCTTGCGAGCCGGTGAACGGACTTGTCGACCTACGACGGATCAAGTATTGGTAACGCGATGTGGCCGGGCGGTTGCGCCGTCCGGTTCGCCCGGTTCTGCGACGCCAGTGGCGAGGACTCGCCAGTACGCCGGCGGGGCGGGGGGGGGGGGCGCCCCCCCCCCCCCCCCCGCGGGGGGGGCGGGGGGGGGGGGGCGGGCGCGGCTCACACCCCCGGCGCGCCGCGCGGGGCGGGGTGGGGGGGGGGGCGCGGGGGGGGGCGGGGGGCCGCGCGGCGGGGGGGGGGGGGCCGCGCCGGCCCGGGGGGGGGGGGGGGGCCGCCCCCCCCCCCCCGCCCGCCGGGGAGGGCTGACGGAGCGTCAGGCCGGGAACTTGAAGACCCGGTCCTTGCCGCTCTTGGCGATGGTCTGGCCGATCGCGTCCGCGACGTCCTGCGGGGTGATCGGGACCTGCTGGCCGTTCTTGGTGGTCTTCACCTTGTCGAAGGCCGGGCCGATCGCGGCGCCCAGCTTGTCCAGGTCCCACTTCAGCACCACGGTGCCGGACGCGTCCGGCGCCAGCACCAGCGCCTTCGCCGCGGTGTTGCGGCCGAAGACGAACGGCTTGGTGCCCGCCGTCACCGTGATGTTGCCGTTCAGCACCTGCTTGCCGAGCGAGTCGGCGGCGGCCTGCAGGGCGTCCTGCCCGACCTTCGGCTGGGCTGCCGCGGTCGGCAGCACCAGCTCGGTCTCCGGCCGGCCCGCCGCCCGGTCCCGGTAGGCCTGCTCGACCTTGTCCGCGGCGGAGGCCGAGTCCAGCGACTGGCCGGCCTTGCCCGGCACCACCTCGGCGGCGCCCGCCTCGGTGAACCGGACGAAGCCCTCCTGCAGGCTGCTCTGCCCGGACTTGGCGCCCAGGTCGTCCAGCGCGGCCTTCAGCTTGGCCTTGTCGACCCGCACCTGCGGCTGGACCGCCTTGCCGCTGCCGGTCAGCGAACCGAACACGTCCACCGGGCTGTAGCTGTGCTTGGTGAGCGAGTCGACCGTCGCGGTGGTGTCGAAGGACAGGCCCGCGCTGGCCGGGTCCAGCTCCACCGCCTGGTCGCCGACCTTCAGCTTCAGCGGCTGTCGGCCGATCTTGCCGACCGAGCCGTCCAGCACGGTCACGGCCTGGTCGCGGGAGTCGCCGCCGATCGAGGTGCCGAGCACCGTGGTGCCCTTGGGGATGTCGGACTGGTTCATCATCAGGCCGGCGCCGTAGCCCGCCGCACCGAGGAACAGCACCGCGACGGCGGCGGTCAGCAGCAGCTTCCGGGCGCCGCGGGCCTTCGGGGCGGCCTTCGGCCCGGACGGTGCCTCGGGCTCGGCCTCCGGCTCCGCCTGGGCCTGCGCCGTGGCGGGCGGCACCGGCCGCTTCGGGGTGGCCGCCCGCGGCCCGCCCGGGAAGGGCTGCGCGGCGGGCACGTCGGCGAACCGGCCGCCGCCCTCGCCGGCCGGGCGCCGGCGCTCGGTCCCGAACGGGTCGGCGGGGGCGCCCGGCGGGGCGGCCGCGGCCGGGCCGTTCAGGAACAGCTGGGTGGTCGGCGGGTCCTCGGCGCGCCGGCCCCGGTCGGCGGCCGGGCCGCCGAACAGCTCGGTGGTGGGCGGGTCGGTGAACGGGTCGCCGCCGGCCGGAGCGGATATGCCCGGCCCGGTCGGCAGGTCGTCACCGGTGATCGGGTCGAAGCCGCCGATCTGGGTGTCCTCGCCCTCGCCGTCGCCCGGGAAGCCCGGACCGGGGGCCGGTGCACCGCCGGGGCGGCCGCTGCCCGGAGGACGGCCGCTGCCCGCGGGCCGGCCGTTCGCGGACGGCGGCGCGGTGAAGGGGTCCTGGCCGGCGGGCGGCGGGGACTGCGGTCGCTGCTTCCGCGGGGCCGGGCGCTCCGCGAACGGGTCGCCCTGCGGCGGCATCGGGTGCCCGCCGGTGCGGGAGGACGGGTCCTCCGGCCCGAACGGCGAGGCGGGCGCGCCGGACGGGCGCGGCGCGGGCGGCTGCTGCTGGGCCTGCGGGGCCGGCCGCTGGGCCTGCTGCGGCTGCTGCTGCGGGGACTGCTGGGCGGGGCGCGGCGCCGGCCGGCCCTGCGGGGCCGTCCCGGGACCGTCCGGCCGGGCGCCGCCGGGGTGGGCGGCCACCGCCGGGGCCGGGGCCGCCTGCACGCCCGCCGGGGCGGGCTCCTGACGGCCCTTCTGGCGCGGCTTGAACCACTCGCCGGTCGACTCCGACTCGGAGGGCTTCGGCGCGGGCTCCTGCCACTCCGGCGGCAGCTCCGGCGCGGTCGCGTTCCGGGAGCCGCCGTCCATCACACCGAGCACCGGGTCGCTGCCCCCGCCGCGGTGACGCGGGCCGGCCGGGTCGGTGCCCGGGTCGGCGGGCTGCTCGGCCCGGGCCTTGCCGCCCTTGCCGCCCTTCCCGTCCTTGACCTTGCTCTGCACCACCACGGGGGGGATCGGCCGCGAGCCGGGGATGTTGATCCGCACCCGGGTGGTCAGCGTGGTCTCCGTCTTCGGCGTGTCGGCCTCGTCGGCGCGCGGACCGGGAGCGGGCCGTCCGGCGGCCGGGTCCGCGCCGATCCCACCGGGCAGGCCGGTGCCGTACGGCGGGGTGCCCGACGGGTACGCGTCGGGGCCACCGCGGCGGGGCTGCGGGTGGGCGTTGTCAGATTCGCGGCTGCTCAATGCTGCTCTGCTCCGGGTTCGCGGCCGGGCCGGCTGGGCCGTCCGCTGCGTATGGGGCGGGTGACCGACGGACGACGGCGTGCGGCGTGCGGCGGGCCGACCGGCCCCGGGGACATCAGCTGTTCACATGTCGGCTGCGGCGAGCGCCCCGGCACGCGAGTGGTGCCGAAGCTACCGTCCCGCCCGGTCGGACCGGACAGTGGGGGTGGCCCGCCGAGGCACCACCATACCGACAAGGAATCCGGCCCGTCCGGCGACCGGGGCAGACGAATGGTCCGAATCCCCCCGGTATGCGTTACCGGTCGCCGTCCCTGACGGTCCGTCGGGGCTCCGGCACCGGCCCGCCGAACAGGAACCCGGTGCGGGTCGGCAGGGTCGCGCAGACCACGCCGAGCACCGAACCGCCGAACAGGTAGGCGTACGAGGTGACCGCGGTGGTGAGCACCAGGTCGCCCTCGGGGCGGGGCGCCATCAGCACCGCCAGCACCAGGAACCAGCCGCCCAGCGCGGCGCCCGCGCCGAGCTTGGTGCCGGTCGCCCGCAGCCCGCCGTAGAACAGCCCGGCGCAGGCCAGCAGCGCCAGCAGCACGCCCAGCGGCGGCCACAGGGTCTGCACGAAAGCTCCGCAGACCGAGGCCGCCGCGCCGAGCAGGAACAGCACCGCGTACAGCGCGATCCGCAGGCCGCGCGGCGGCAGCGGCTCGGCGATCCGCTCGTCCCGGGTGCCGAAGAACGCGTGCAGGAACCTCACCGTGCCACCTCCGCGAACAGGTCGGTCTCGGGGGAGCCGGGGCCGAGCGGGCCGCGCACCAGCTCGTAGTACTCGGTGGCCAGCAGCGGCTGCCCGAGGTCGTTGCTGAGCGCGAAGTGGCGGCCGTCCACCACGATCTGGGTGGCGTGCGCCCGCATCGCGGCGGCCTTCGCGGCGAGCTGCGCCGAGACGTCGACGGCGGTGGTGACCAGCCGGTCGTCCACCACGCCGGGGAGCTGCCCGACCGGTGCGACGCCGCCGAACCGGGCCTCGGCGGCGGTCTCCCGCAGCCCGGCCTCGGCCACCGAGCGCGGCACCCGGTTCCAGTACACCTTGGCGATCCGCCAGGGCGCGCCCAGCTCCGGGCGGAACCCCGGCTCGGCGGCCAGCTCGTGGGCGCGCATCGCCACCCGGTGCGCCTGGATGTGGTCGGGGTGGCCGTAGCCGCCGTTCTCGTCGTACGTCACCAGCACCTGCGGGCGGACCTCGCGGATCACCGCGACCAGGTGGCCGGCCGCCTCGTCCAGGTCCGCCCGCCAGAAGCAGGACGGGTCGTCGTTGTCCGGGACGCCCATCATCCCGGAGTCCCGCCAGCGGCCCGGGCCGCCCAGGAAGCGGTGGTCGGTGACCCCCAACTCGCGCATCGCGGCGGCGAGTTCGCCGACCCGGTGGGCGCCCAGCGCATTGTCCCGGGACTGCTCCAGGTGGGCCAGCTCCGGCGGGATCACCTCGCCGCCCTCGCCCAGCGTGCAGGTCACCAGGGTGACCCGGACGCCCTCGGCGGCATAGCGGGCCATGGTGCCGCCGTTGTTGATCGACTCGTCGTCGGGGTGGGCGTGCACCAGCAGCAGCCCGCGGCCACCGGCCGGGGCGGGTACGGAGGTCATGCCCGGCAGCTTACGGCCTGCCCGGAGCGGGACTCCCGGACAGGCCGCACGGCGTGCCGACGCAGGCGGGGGCGGAGGCGGAGGCTAGAGCTTCAGACCGTTGATCATCCCGGCCAGGTTGGCCGTCACCTGCTGGATCGACGGGGCGATCGAGCTGGAGGCCAGGTAGAAGCCGAGCAGCGCGCACACCAGGGCGTGACTCAGCTTCAGGCCGGAGCGGCGGACCAGGGCCCAGACCACGACGAGCATCAGGACGGCGGCGGAGACGGACAAAGCCATGACGGCTCACCCTTCCTCGGGTGCGCGGCCCCGGGGACGGGACAGCGGGCGGAACGATGGTCAACTGATACCCGATCGGTGACGAACGGGTGACGTTCCGTGAGTTCCACCGGGGTGTCGGGCGGGTCGGCCCCGGCGCGGCGCCCCCGGTCAGCGGCCGTCCGGACGGCCGGGCACCCCCGCGGCGGCGGCCTGCGCCGTACGGGTGAGCGCCTGGGCGCGGGCCGTAGGGTCGGCCGCATGACCACCGAGAAGCCGCACGACACCTTCCCCCGGCAGTACGCGCGCACCCAGCGGTTCACCGCGGGCGCGCCCCGGTCGTTCGCCGTCACCCCGGACGGCGCCCGGGTGCTGTTCCTGCGCTCCCGGGGCACCGGGCAGCCCGCCAACCTGCTGTGGAGCCTGGACGTGGCGACCGGCGCCGAGACCGTGCTCGCCGACCCGGCGGTCCTGCTCGGCGGCGCCGCCGAGGAGCTCTCGGCCGCCGAGCGGGCCCGCCGCGAACGCAGCCGGGAGACCTCCGCCGGGATCGTCGGTTACACCCTGGACGCGGCCGCCCGGACCGCCGTGTTCGTGCTCTCCGGACGGCTGTTCGCGGTCGACACGACGAGCGGCGCGGCCCGCGAACTGCCCGCCGCCACCCCGCTGCTGGACCCGCGCCCGAGCCCCGACGGCACGCACGTCGCGTACGCCACCCCGGCCGGCGAGCTGCGGGTGACCGCCGTGGACGGCAGCGGCGACCGGCTGCTGGCCGGGCCCGAGGCGGACGGCGTCCGCTGGGGGCAGGCCGAGTTCGTCGCCCAGGAGGAGATGGCCCGCGACCGCGGCCACTGGTGGGCCCCCGACGGCGGCGCGGTGCTGGCCGCCCGGGTCGACGACCGGCCGGTGCGCCGCTGGTGGATCGCCGACCCGGCCAACCCCGACCGCCCGCCGGTCGAGGTCGCCTACCCGGCCGCCGGCACCCCCAACGCCGAGGTCGGCCTCTGGCTGCTCGGCCTGGACGGCACCCGCACCGAGATCCGCTGGGACCGCGCCGCCCACCCCTACCTGGCCCGGGTGCACTGGGCCGCCGGCGCCCCGCCGCTGCTCCAGGTGCAGGCCCGCGACCAGCGCGAACAGCTGCTGCTGGAGGCCGACCCGGCCACCGGGGCGACCCGGGTGCTGCTGACCGAGCACGACCCGGACTGGCTGGAGCTGTTCCGCGGCGTTCCCGTCCGGGCCGCCGACGGGCGGCTGGTGCGGATCGCCGACCGGGACGGCGCCCGGGTGCTGCTGGTCGGCGAGGAGGCCGTCACCGACGCCGGGCTGCACGTCCGCGCGGTGCTCGGCGCCGACCGGGACGGCGTGCTGTTCACCGCCTCCACCGGCGCGGCCGAGTTCGAGCGCCGGCCGCCCGGCTGGCTCGGCGTCTTCGCGGCCGGGCCCGACGGCGTCCGGGAGGTCGGCGACGGCGCGCTCGGCGCCGTCCGGGCCGGCGGCACCACCGTGCTCACCACCGCGCACCCGCTGCGCCCCGGCACCACCGCCACCGTGCTGCGGGACGGCGCCGAGCCGCGGGTGATCGCCTCGTACGCCGACACCCCGCTGCTGGCGGCCCGTCCGGTGTTCCGGTTCGCCGGGGAGCGGCGGATCCCCTGCGCGGTGCTGCTGCCCACCGGCTACGACCCGGACACCGACGGGGAACTGCCGGTGCTGATGGACCCGTACGGCGGCCCGCACGGGCAGCGGGTGGTGCAGGCGCACAACCCGCACCTGGTGTCGCAGTGGTTCGCCGACCAGGGCTTCGCGGTGATCGTCGCGGACGGGCGCGGCACCCCCGGGCACAGCCCCGGCTGGGAGAAGTCGATCAGCCGGCGGACCGCCGAGGTCTCGGTCCAGGACCAGGTCGACGCGCTGCACGCGCTCGCCGAGCAGTTCCCGCTCGACCTCGGCCGGGTCGCGATCCGCGGCTGGTCCTACGGCGGGTACCTGGCCGCCGCCGCCGTGCTGCGCGCCCCCGAGGTGTTCCACGCCGCGGTGGCCGGCGCGCCCGTCACCGAGCACGAGCTCTACGACACCCACTACACCGAGCGCTACTACGGCCACCCCGCCGTCGAACCCGAGGCGTACCGGGCCAACTCGCTGGTGGAGCTGGCCCCTTCGCTGCGCCGGCCGCTGATGATCGTGCACGGCCTGGCCGACGACAACGTGGTGGTCGCGCACAGCCTGCGGCTGTCCACCGCGCTGCTCGCGGCCGGCCGCCCGCACACCGTGCTGCCGCTGTCCGGGGTCACCCACATGACGCCGCAGGAGGAGGTCGCGGAGAACCTGCTGCTGCTCCAGGTCCGCTTCCTGAAGGAGTCGCTCGGCCTGCCGTCACCCCTGCGGTAACGGCTCCCGCCGTGACATCCGTCATGCGGAGGTCACGACGGCGCACACTGCCGCGGCCACCCCCGTCCCGAGGAACCTGGAGGAGTCGGAGAGAACGGCTCTCGAAGGGACGCGGTGGAGATGACGACGGGAACGGGGGAGGTCGCGGCCTTCCGGAACGTCAGCAGGAGCTACGGCCGGGTGAAGGCGGTGAACGGCCTCGACCTGGTGCTGCGACCGGGCGAGACGGTCGCCCTGCTCGGGCCCAACGGCGCGGGCAAGTCCAGCAGCCTCGACCTGCTGCTGGGCCTGCGCGAGCCCGACAGCGGCACCGTCGAACTGTTCGGCGGCAGCCCGCGGGAGGCGATCACGGCCGGCCGGGTCGGCGCGATGCTGCAGAGCGGCGGCCTGATGAGCGACGTCAAGGTCCGCGAGATCGTCCGACTGGCCTGCAAGGTGCACCCCAAGGGCCACCCGGTCGACCAGGTGCTGGCCACCGCCGGGATCACCGAACTCGCCGAGCGCCGGGTCGACAAGCTCTCCGGCGGCCAGGAGCAGCGGGTCCGGTTCGCCCTCGCGATGGCCGGCGCCAACGACCTGATCGTCCTCGACGAGCCCACCACCGGCATGGACGTCTCGGTCCGCCGGCAGTTCTGGGCCGCGATGCGGGCCCAGGCCGACGCCGGGCGCACCGTGCTGTTCGCCACCCACTACCTGGAGGAGGCCGACTCGATCGCCGACCGGGTGCTGGTCCTGCACAAGGGCCGGCTGATCGCCGACGGCTCCTCCGCCGAGATCAAGGCCCGGGCCGGCGCCCGCCGGATCGGCTTCGAACTGCACCCCTCCGACGGCGGCACCTTCGACGAGGCCGTGCTGCGCGCCCTGCCCGGCACCGTCGGACTGGACGTCAGCACCCGCGCCGACGGCGTCCGCACCGTCCGGATCCGCTCCAGCGACGCCGACGCGGGCGTGGCCGCGCTCTACAAGGCCGGGCTGTACCCGCGCGGCCTGGAGGTCACCGGCCTCGGCCTGGAGCAGGCCTTCCTGACCATCACCGGCGAGCAGGACCACCAGGACGACGAGGAGAGCGCGCGATGACCACCCTGATCGAGCTGGAGATCCTGCGCACCCTGCGCAACAAGCGGTACCTGCTGTTCACGGTGCTCTACCCCGCGCTGCTGTACGTCTTCTTCATCAGCGCCTACGGCAGCGGCGGCACGGTGGCCGGCGGAGTCTCCGTCAAGTCGTACTTCATGGTCTCGATGGCCACCTTCGGCGCGGTCGGCGCCGTGCTCACCGGCTCCGCCCAGCGGATCTCGCTGGAGCGCAAGAGCGGCTGGACCCGCCAGTTGCGGCTCACCGCGCTGCCCGGCCGGGCCTACACCCTCGGCAAGATCGCCGCCTGCGCGGTCACCACGCTGCCCGCGATCCTGGTGGTCTTCGTGATCGGCGCGATCGAGGGCGTCGACCTGACCGCCGCCCAGTGGCTCGGCCTCGGCGCCGCGCTCTGGCTCGGCAGCTTCGTCTTCGCCGCGCTCGGCGTCGCCCTCGGCTACGCCGCCCAGCCCGACGCCATCCAGCCCGTGGTGATGATCGTCTACATGCTGATGGCGCTGTTCGGCGGCACCTGGTTCCCGGTCGGCGACTCGCTGAAGGCCTACGCCCGGTTCAACCCGGTCTACGACTACAACCAGCTGGCCTCGTTCGTCCACGGCCAGGGCGTGGCGGTCACCCCGATCCTCGCGCTGGCCGGCTTCCTGGTGGTCTTCACCGCAGCCGCGGCCCACCTGTACCGCAAGGACGCCCGGCAGGCATGATGGCCCGCATGCAGACGCCCGCACCGGCCCGCCACCCCGACCAGCCCGGGTCCGGGGAGGCCGGGCCGGACGGCCGGTGGACCACCTACCCCGGAGCCTCGGTGGCGACCCGCCGCCAGCTGCTGGTCAAGCTCACCTGGACGGCCATCTGGGCGCTCTACCTCGCCTACCCCGTCCAGGACCTGGCGACCGGTCAGCACACCGTGGCCGCCACCGTCGCCGGGGGCGGCGCGCTCGCGCTCTTCCTGGGCGTCTACCTCACCGTCGTGGTGATGCGGAACCGGCCGGTCTTCGGCGAGGCCGCGGAGCGGGTGCCGCTCGGCCTGATGCTGGTGATCGCGATCACCACCTCGTTCACCCTCGGCGAGTCCTGGCTGACCCTGTTCACCTACACCTCGGTCTGCGCCTCGGTGGTGCTGCCCGGCCGCCGGGCGATCGGCGGGATCCTCGGCGTCACCGCGGTCTTCGTGCTGGTCGGCCTCGCCATCCGGGCCGACGCCGGGACGATGGTCAGCATCGGACTGCCCTGCCTGCTGGCCGGCGTGGCGATGTACAGCATGCAGAAACTCGTCGCCACCATGCGGGAGTTGAAGGAGGCCCGGGCCGCCGTCGCGCACCTCGCCGCCTCCGAGGAGCGGCTCCGGCTGGCCCGCGACCTGCACGACCTGCTCGGCCACTCGCTCTCGCTGATCGCCATCAAGGGCGAGCTGGCCGGCCGGCTGATGGACGCCGGCAAGGGCCCCGAGGCCCGCGCCCAGGTCGCCGACATCGAGCAGGTCGCCCGGCAGTCCCTGACCGACGTCCGGGAGGCCGTCACCGGCTTCCGCCGCCCCACCCTCCCGGTCGAACTCGCCGCCGCCCGCACCGCGCTGGCCGCCAGCCAGATCCAGCTCGACGCCGACCCCCGGCTCGCCGAGGAGCGCCCCGGCCTCGGCGCCGAGGAGTCCGGCGTGCTCGCCTGGGCGCTCCGCGAGGCCGTCACCAACGTGGTCCGGCACGGCGCCGGCGCCACCCGCTGCACCGTCCACCTCGACGAGACCTGGGAGGAGGACGGGCACTACGCCGTCCTGGAGGTCGTCGACAACGGCCCCGGGCCCGGCAAGTCCGCGGCCGGCAACGGCCTCTCCGGCCTCGGCGAACGGCTCGAACAGGTCGGCGGCCGGCTCCTCACCGGCCCGGCCGACCGCGGCCGGGGCTTCCGGCTCCGCGCCCTGGTTCCGCTGCTGCCCGGCCCCAGCGGGCAATAGGCTGCCCCGCGTGACCGAAGGAACGGGTGAACGACCGGTGCGGGTGCTGCTCGCCGAGGACCAGGGCATGGTGCGGGAGGCGCTGGCCGCGCTGCTCTCGCTGGAGGACGACCTGGAGGTGGTCGCGCAGGTCTCGCGCGGCGACGAGGTGGTGGCAGCGGTGACCGAGCACCGGGTCGACGTCGCCGTCCTGGACATCGAGATGCCCGGCATGACCGGCATCGACGCCTGCGCCGAGATCCGCCGGGCCCGCCCGCAGACCAAGGTGGTCATCGCCACCACCTTCGGCCGGCCCGGCTACCTGCGCCGCGCCATGGAGCACGGGGCCGACGCGTTCCTGGTCAAGGACGCGCCCGCCGCGCAGCTCGCCGAGGCGATCCGCCGGGTGCTGCGCGGCGAGAAGGTGATCGACCCGACGCTGGCCGCGGCCGCCCTCGCCGAAGGGGCGAACCCGCTGACCGCCCGCGAGCGCGAGGTGCTGGCCGCCGCCGCCGACGGCGCGGTCAACGCCGAGATCGCCCGGCGCCTGCACCTGTCCGAGGGGACGGTCCGCAACTACCTGTCGATGGCGATCCAGAAGACCGCGGCCCGCAACCGGGCCGAGGCGGTCCGGGTCGCCCGCGAGAAGGGCTGGCTGTGACACCGCCGCCGCGGGGCCCGGCTCAGTTCAGGCGGTGGCGGGCCGAGCGGGCCTCCTGGCGGACCTTGGCGGCGCTCTCCGGGTCGAAGGCGTCGAGGATCTCCGCGTAGGAGTCCATCTCGGCCGCGCCGCCCAGGAAGTCGCCGGTCTTGACCAGCAGCTCGGCGCGCTCCAGGCGCAGTTGCGCGGGGTGCCGGGGCAGCAGCAGGGCCAGCTCGGCGGCCCAGAGCTGGGTGCGGGCGTGCTCGGGGCGGTCGGCGGCCCAGCGCCGGATGTTGCCCAGGACGCGCAGCACCAGGTCCAGCGGCTGGGCGGGGGTGAGCAGTTCGGGCGAGTAGCGGTGCCCGGAGGCGGCCACCAGGCGCTCGACGTCCGGGACGTCGAGCAGCCGACCGCCGTGGAACGGGTCGGCCAGCACGTACTCGTCGCCGCCCACCGGGCCGCCCACCGCGACGATGAAGTGCCCCGGCAGCGCGATGCCGTGGACGGTCAGACCGGCCCGGGCGGCGACCGCCGACCAGACCAGCGAGAGCGTGATCGGCAGCCCCCGGCGGCGGCGCAGCACCTCCGGCAGCAGCGAGGACTCCAGCCGCAGGTAGTCGGACTGCCGGCCGTGGAAGCGCTCGCGCCCGCCGAGCACCGCCGCGAGGAGCGCGGCGGTCTCCTCCGGGCCGCTCGGGCGGCGCTCGGCGACGGCCTTGCGGATGGCGGCGGCGTGCCGGTCCAGCGCGGCCTGACAGGCGGTCAGGAGGGCGTCCAGGTCGGGCTGTTCACTGTCGCCGGGGTCGCCGAGGGTGTGCTCGGCGGCGGCGAGCAGGCACAGCAGCACCGGGTCGGGGCGCTCGGCCCGGGCCTCGGCGCGGAAGCGGTTTCTGCTCTGCTCGGTCACTGCGGCCTTCGGTTCGGCAGCGGTCGTGGCTCACTTGCTGGTGGTGCACGCTACCGCTGGGAGAGGCGGGCGTAGTGGTAAGTGTGACTGGTCGTGAAACCCAGCCCGTCGTACAGGGCGATCGCCCCGGCGTTGTCGGCCTCGACCTGCAGGTAGGCGCCGGTGGCGCCCTCCTCGGCGGCCCGGGACGCCAGCCGGGCCAGCACGGCGGTGGCCAGCCCCCGGCGGCGGGCCGCCGGGGCGACCTCGACCGCGCCGAAGCAGGCCCAGTCGCCGTCCACCGCCAGACGGCCGATCGCCAGCGGGGCGCCGTCCGGACCCGGCACGTGGCCGAACCAGACCGAGGGGCCGCCGTGCAGCACGGCGGTGGCGGCGGCCTCCAGGGCCGGGTCGTCGCCGACCCGGCGGTACAGCGACAGCCACCCGGGGCCGGCGGTGCGGGCCAGCCGGACGTCCGCCGCGCCGCCCGCCCGGGCCAGCGCGCCGAGCGGGGCGGTGCGCACCAGGGTCGGCGCCAGGGCGGCGCCGTGGCGCTCCAGCGCGGCCGCCAGGCCGTCCGGCGCGCCCGGGGAGACCAGCTCGACGTGGGCGGGCAGCCCGCGGGCCGCGTACCAGTCGGCCACCCGGCGCAGCGCCTCGTCCAGCGGCACGCCCGGATCGCCCAGCGCCTGCACCGAGTTGGCCCGCCGGGTGAACCCGGACGAGGCGCGCAGCGTCCACGCGCCGAGCGGCTCCTGCTCGACCGCGGGCCAGCCGCGCGCGGCGATCCGCTGGAGTTCGAGCGGATCGGCGGTCGGGGCCGGCCGGAGCCGGGCCGGGAACGGCGGGACCGCTTTGCCCGCGACCAGCAGTTCGGCGGCGAACCGCACTTCGGGCCCGGTGCGCGGCTCGACCGTCAACCCGCCGTCGTCCCAACCGGTGAGCACACCGATCGCATCGCGGAACTGCGGCCGTCCGTCCGCCACGCCGTCCAGGCGCCGGACCGACACGCGTCGTCCCACGTCAGAGGGGTCTATCCGGACCTCCGGACGGGACTCGAGCGGAACTCCGCCGAGCATCAACGGCACCTCCTGTGCATTTGCGGTCGCCGACCCGCGATACTAGGTGCGGGCATCGACGACGCCGCGCGCACTGCGCGACCGAGTAAACAGTAGGGCGGCAGCCCTTCCGAGGAGGAACGACAGCGTGACCTACGTCATCGCGCAGCCTTGTGTCGACGTGAAGGACAAGGCGTGCATCGAAGAGTGCCCCGTCGACTGCATCTACGAGGGTGAGCGCTCCCTCTACATCCACCCGGACGAGTGCGTCGACTGCGGCGCCTGCGAGCCGGTCTGCCCGGTCGAGGCGATCTTCTACGAGGACGACACCCCGGAGGAGTGGAAGGACTACTACAAGGCGAACGTCGAGTTCTTCGACGACCTGGGCTCGCCCGGCGGCGCCTCCAAGCTCGGCCTGATCGAGCGCGACCACCCGTTCATCGCCGCGCTGCCCCCGCAGAACGCCGAGCACTGAGCCGATCGGTGGCATCCACGCTGTGAGCACCAACGACAGCACGCACGCGCCGCTCCCGGGCCACCCGGGGGCGGCGCGCCGCGTCTCCGACCGCCTGCCGGTCTTCCCGTGGGACAAGCTGGAGCCGTACAAGCGGACGGCCGAGGCCCACCCCGACGGGCTGTGCGACTTCTCGGTCGGCACCCCCGTCGACCCGGTGCCGGAGCTGATCCGGCGGGCGCTGGCCGCGCACGCCGACACCCCCGGCTACCCCACCGTGTGGGGCCCGCTGTCGCTGCGCGACGCGATCGCCGGCTGGCTGAACCGCCGCTGCGGCGCCGAGATCGGCCCCGAGGCCGTGCTGCCCACCGTCGGCTCCAAGGAGCTGGTGGCCTGGCTGCCCGGCCAGCTCGGCCTCGGCCCCGGCGACCAGGTCGCCTACCCGAAGCTCGCCTACCCCACCTACGAGGTCGGCGCGCTGCTCTGCGGCGCCGAGCCGGTCGCGTACGAGGACGTCGAGGAGCTGGACGGCGCCAAGGTCCGGCTGCTCTGGCTGAACTCGCCGTCCAACCCGACCGGCCGGGTGCTCGGCGCGGACGAGCTGCGCCGCGCCGTCGAGTGGGCCCGGGCGCACCGGGTGCTGCTGGTCAGCGACGAGTGCTACCTCGAACTGGGCTGGGACGCCGAGCCGGTGTCGGTGCTGAACCCCGCCGTGTGCGGCGGCTCGCACGAGGGCCTGCTGGCCGTCCACTCGCTCTCCAAACGCTCCAACCTGGCCGGCTACCGGGCCTCCTTCGTCGCCGGCGACCCGGTGGTGGTCCGCGAACTGCTGGAGGTCCGCAAGCACGGCGGCCTGATCGTGCCCGCGCCGGTGCAGGCGGCCACCGCGGCCGCGCTCGCCGACGACGCGCACGTGGCCGAGCAGCGGGCCCGCTACGCCCAGCGGCGCAGCGCGCTGCGGGCCGCGCTGGAGGCGTACGGCTTCCGGATCGAGCACTCCGAGGCGAGCCTGTACCTGTGGGCGACCCAGGACCGGCCGTGCTGGGAGACGGTGGCCGAACTGGCCGAGCTCGGCATCCTGGTGGCGCCCGGCGACTTCTACGGCCCGGCCGGCGACCGCTTCGTCCGGGTGGCGTTCACCGCCACCGACGAGCGGGTGGCCGCGGCGGTGGAGCGGCTCAAGCGCTGACGCTCCGCCAGGGGCGTGCGGAAGGGGCGGAGCCGGCCGGCTCCGCCCCTTCCGCGTGGTGCCGTGACGCGGGGTCAGCCGATCGGCAGGCCGCCGCCGCCCAGGCCGCCGAGCAGGCCACCGACCGGGCCGAGCGCGCCGGTCAGGCCGCCGAGCGGGCTGTTGCCGCCGCCCAGTGCGGGCATCCCGCCGAGGCGGTTCGCGGACTCGTGCTCGGTCAGGCCCGCGACGGTGCCGGCCACCGGCAGCGACTGGACGACCCCGGTGACCGGGCCGAGCTTGTCGGCGGCCGGCAGCGACTGGGTCAGCTTGCTGGTGGGCAGGCCCTTGGCCACGGTGTGCAGCGGGCTGGCGGTGGCCTTGTGGGCGGCCGGGACGACCTTGTCGGTGACCGCCGGGCCGACCTTCTCCTCCACCGCCGGGGCGACCCGTTCGGTGAGCGTGTCGAGCGAGCCGGTCAGCTGGCCGGCCTTGCCGACCGGGCCGAGGCCGCCGAGCGCCTCGTCGGTGGGCGGCAGGGTGTGCGCCACCGTGTTGCCGGCCGCGTCGCCGGCCGCCGGGCCGCCCGCCGCCAGGGCGGCGGCACCCGTGGTGCCGACCACGTGGCCGAGTTCGTGGGTAGCCCCCTGCACCGTGTCGCCCGAGTTGGGGACGGCGGCCAGCTTGGTCACGCCGGCGCCCAGGTCGGTCTGCGGCACCACCTCGGAGGCGGAGGCGGCGCCCGCGGCCGCCAGCGGCGCCGCGGTGGCGGCGACGACCAGCGCGGCCTGGGCGATCCGGCGCGTGAGGGGGAAGGACATGGCGCTCCTAAGAGGTGAGGTCAACGGTCCGCCGGGCGGACGGCGCGAGGGCGTGCCGTCCGGCGGGCGACGTGTATGACCGCAAGAGCACCGGGAAGGTTTCGGCCGGTCAAGGTCAAGGGTTGGCAAAGGCAGGGTGGGGCATTTTCGGGCATTCCGCAGTACCCGGGTCGGCCGGTCACCGCTGAGGAACCGTCACTTCCCTTGGCGGACCGGGCCTGTGGCGGCCCGTCGGCGCACCGGTTCGGAGGTCGCCCGACCGGGCCGCCGTCGTCAGCCGGGGTTGACACGAATCACCCGCCCGGCGGTAACCCGCGCACCAGTGCGTCAACGCACCGTCAGCGGGTCACTGCCCCACCGCGGTGCGGGTCACCGCTCCACCGCCGACCGGGTCACTTCTTCTTCTTGGCCGGAGCGCCCAGCGTCACCAGCACCCGGTCCGCCGGGGCCTCCGCCAGCGGCTTCCAGCCGTCCAGCGGCCGGTCCACCCGCCACACCTTGCCGTCGTACGCGACCTGGCCGATCCCCAGGTCCGCCGCCCGGGCCACCGACCAGTGCGCCAGCGCCCAGCCGGTCTGCGCCGCCCCGCCGGCCGCCGCGGTGCTCGCCGTCACCTGCGGGCTGAACGCCAGCACCTCGCGCGGGTCCTTCGGCGCCTTGGCGTCCGGGCCGACCGCCACCGCCTTGCCGAACTCCCGGCGCACCTGCTCGGTGAGGGCCGCCGCGGTCGGCGCCTTCTCCGCCGGGTCGGTCGGGTTCGGGTCCGGCAACTGGTGCACCACGCAGTCCAGCGCGGCCGGCTCGCGGCCCGTCAGCACCGTCGACAGCAGCGTCGCGCTGCCCTCGTGCTTGGCGTACGCCTGCGGGTAGCCGCTGCGCTGCACCTGCTGGGCGGCGTCGGTCAGCGGCATCTGCGCGTACCCGTTCACCTTCACCAGCGCGTCCAGGAACTTGTTGGTCGAGTACACCGGGTCCATGATCTGGTCGACCGTGCCCCAGCCCTGCGAGGGGCGCTGCTGGAACAGGCCGACCGAGTCCCGGTCGCCGCCCTCCAGGTTGCGCAGCTTCGACTCCTGGATCGCCGTCGCCAGCGAGATCGTCACCGCCCGCTCCGGCAGCCCGCGGGAGATCGCCACCGCCGTGATGGTCGCCGCGTTCGCCGCCGCCGGCAGCTCCAGCGTCCCCGAGCCGGTCGCCGTGGTGATCCGGCAGCCTTCGTCCGGCACCGCCGGGCTCTTGTCCCGGTTCAGGTACACCACCAGGCCGCCGACCACCGACAGCGCCAGCACGCCCACCAGCACCCGCCCCCACGGCCGGCGGCGGCGCGGCGGGTCCTCCTCGTACTCCAGGCCGTCCGTCCAGCTGCCGCGCTCCTCGGGGCCGTCGTACTCGTCGTGGTGACCGTCGTGCCCGGCGTGGTCGTCCGGGGCGCCGTGGTGCTCCGCGTCGTCGTCGTAGTCGCCGTACTCGGCGTCTTTGGCCACGGGGTCGCCCCTCTCCTGGGTGAACGGTCGGTGTCGGTCCGCAACGGTCCGGGCCCGGGAGCGCGCACCGGGCCAGGACACCGTAACCGCTCGGACGGCTGTACGGGTCCGCGCGGTTGCGACCCTGCTCACAGGGCCGTTCGGAGCCGTGTCGACGCGATGACCCGGCGTCATCGGCGCGACCCGACCTTATCGATAGGGTGGCCGCCATGAGCAGCCCGAACGAGCCCCTCGACCTGACCCTCGACGGCGGCGCCCTGACCGCCCGCCTCGTCGACTTCCCGTCCGTCAGCGGCGAGGAGACCGCCCTCGCGGACGCCGTCGAGAACGCGCTCCGGGCCCTCCCGCACCTCAGTGTCGACCGGTACGGCAACAACGTGGTGGCCCGGACGAACCTCGGCCGGGCCGAGCGGGTGGTGCTCGCCGGGCACCTGGACACGGTGCCGATCGCCGACAACGTCCCCTCGCACGTCGAGGGCGACCTGCTCTACGGCTGCGGCACCTCCGACATGAAGTCCGGCGTCGCCGTGCAGCTCCGGCTCGCCGCCACCGTGACCGAGCCCAACCACGACGTCACCTACGTGTTCTACGACTGCGAGGAGGTGGAGGCCGAGCGCAACGGCCTCGGCCACCTGTTCGCCGTCCACCCCGACTGGCTGGCGGGCGACTTCGCCGTCCTGATGGAGCCCAGCGGCGCCGTCGTCGAGGGCGGCTGCCAGGGCAGCCTGCGCGCCGACATCACGCTCACCGGCGTCCGGGCGCACGCCGCCCGCAGCTGGCTCGGCGACAACGCCATCCACAAGGCCGCCGAGGTGCTGCGCCGGCTGGTCGAGTACACCCCCCGACGGGTCGTCATCGACGGCCTGGAGTACCGCGAGGGCCTGAACGCCACCCGGATCGACGGCGGCGTGGCCGGCAACGTCATCCCCGACGAGTGCAAGATCCACGTGGCCTTCCGGTTCGCCCCCGACCGCAGCCTGGAGGAGGCCGAGGCGCACCTGCGCGAGGTCTTCGACGGCTACCGGCTGGACATCGTGGACGCCTCGCCCGCCGCCCTGCCCGGCCTCTCCCAGCCCGCCGCGCGCGCCTTCCTGGCCGCCGTCGGCGGCGAGCCCCGGGCCAAGTTCGGCTGGACCGACGTCGCCCGGTTCTCCGCGCACGGCGTCCCCGCCGTCAACTACGGCCCCGGCGACCCGAACCTGGCCCACAAGCGCGAGGAGCACTGCTCGCTCACCGCGATCGCCGAGGTCGAGGAGCGGCTGCGGGAGTGGCTCACCCGGTAGTCCCGCCCTCGCCCGGTCGTTTTCCGTTGTTCCCCGGAAAGTTGCCTTGTCAGGCGTAGGGTTTCGTCATGACAGCCAACGGAGATGAACCCGTCCGCCGGCAGAAGAAGCCGTGGCCCGAGAAGCGCAAGGGGCCGGTGCTGCTGCGGCGGGACCAGGTCGAGACGAGTACGACGGATCAGCGGCTGCTGGACACCACCGGGCCGACCGACTGGTTGCACACCGATCCGTGGCGGGTGCTGCGGATCACCTCCGAGTTCGTCGAGGGCTTCGGCGCGCTCGCCGAACTCCCCACCGCCATCAGCGTGTTCGGCTCCGCCCGGACGCCGGTCGACTCGCCCGAGTACCAGGCCGGGGTGGAGATCGGCCGGGCGCTGGCCGAGGCCGGCTACGCGGTGATCACCGGCGGCGGCCCCGGCGCGATGGAGGCCGCCAACAAGGGCGCCACCGAGGCCGGCGGCCTCAGCGTCGGCCTCGGCATCGAGCTGCCCTTCGAGCAGGGCCTCAACGAGTACGTCGACCTGGGCCTGAACTTCCGTTACTTCTTCGTCCGCAAGACGATGTTCGTGAAGTACGCCCAGGGCTTCGTGGTGCTCCCCGGCGGGCTCGGCACCCTGGACGAACTGTTCGAGGCGCTGACGCTGGTGCAGACGAAGAAGGTCACCCGGTTCCCGGTGGTCCTGTTCGGCAGCGCCTACTGGGGCGGCCTGGTGGAGTGGCTGAAGTCCACCCTGGTCGCGCAGGGCAAGGCCAACCCGGCCGACCTCGAACTGTTCCACGTCACGGACGACGTCGCCGAGGTGCTGAAGATCCTGGACGCCGCGCGCGGACCGCACGGCACCCCGGCGTAGTCCTCCCGCGGCGCCCGACGGTCCGTCAGGCCAGCCCCCGGCGGGCGACCGCCGGGGGACGGGTGCCGCGGATCGAGGCCACCATGTCCAGCACCTGCCGGGTCTCCGCGACCTGGTGCACCCGGTAGACCTGGGCGCCCAGCCAGGCCGAGACCGCGGTGGTGGCCAGCGTGCCGAGCAGCCGCTCGTCCACCGGCTTGTCCAGCGTCTCGCCGACGAAGTCCTTGTTGGAGAGCGAGACCAGCACCGGGAACCCGGTCGCCGTCATCTCCGGCAGCCGGCGGGTCGCCTCCAGCGAGTGCCGGGTGTTCTTCCCGAAGTCGTGCCCCGGGTCGATGATCAACCCGTCGCGGCGGACGCCCAGTTCGAGCGCCCGCTCGGCCAGGCCGACGGTCACCGCCAGGATGTCCGCCATCACGTCCTGGTACCCCACCCGGTGCGGCCGGGTGCGCGGCTCCGCACCGCCCGCGTGGGTGCAGACCAGGCCCGCGCCGTACCGGGCCGCGACCTCGGCCAGCTTCGGGTCGAAGCCGCCCCAGGCGTCGTTCAGCAGGTCCGCGCCCACCTCGCAGACCGCCTCGCCGACCTCGTGCCGCCAGGTGTCCACGCTGATCACCGCCGCCGGGTGGCGCTTGCGCAGCTCCGCCACGAACGGCACCGTGCGGCGCAACTCCTCCTCCACGGTGACCTCTTCGCCCGGACCGGCCTTCACGCCGCCGATGTCCAGGATCGCCGCGCCCTCCGCGACGGCGCGGTCCGCGGCCGCGAAGGCCGCCTCGTCGGCGAAGGTCGCGCCGCGGTCGAAGAACGAGTCCGGAGTCCGGTTGACGATCGCCATGACCACCAGCTCGTCCGGACCGAACTCCCGCGTGCCGAGGCGTAGTGCCACCGGTGTCTCCTCCTCAGCGCTCCCGGGTGCAATGATGGGCCCCGGCCTGTCAGGGGACCATGATCCCACCTTGCTCCCGCGCGCGGGCCGAAGCCGACCGGGAACTGCCGGGAACCCCCGGGGACTGACGGAGGACAGCTCGTGTTCTGGGTGATCGTGGCTGCGATGGCCGTGGTGGTCGGCGGCGCCGCGCTGGTGGCGCTCGGCGGCGGTGGAACGCTTCCGGAGGCCGAGCACGACCGGCTCTCCGCCCGGCTCCCCCAGGACCGGCCGCTCGGCCGGGCCGACGTGGACGAGCTCCGCCTCCCGATGGCGCTGCGCGGCTACCGGATGGACGAGGTCGACGACGTGCTCGACCGGCTCGGCGCGGAACTCGCCCTCCGGGACGCGCGGATCGCCGAGCTGGAGGCCGTCGGCGCGGTGCGCGGCTCGGTCGAGGCGGGCGCGGGTGCCGGTGCGGGCGGCGGTGAGCCGCTGCCCGGGCTGGAGTCCTTCACGGCGGTGCTGGAGCAGCGGCCGGCCCAGGACGCGGGCGAGGCCGAGGCCGAGGGCGAGAAGAGCGACCGTCCGTGACCGGTGGGGCGGTGCTCGGCGCCGACGGTCTGCGGCGCTGCGGGTGGGGTGACTCGGCGGACGACTACCGGCTCTACCACGACACCGAGTGGGGCCGGGCGGTCCACGGCGACCAGGCCCTGTTCGAACGGATCTCGCTGGAGGCGTTCCAGTCCGGCCTGTCCTGGATCACCATCCTGCGCCGCCGCGAGGGCTTCCGGGCCGCGTTCCGGAACTTCTCGATCGCCGAGGTGGCGGAGTTCGGCGACGCCGACGTCGAGCGGCTGCTCGCGGACACCGGCATCATCCGCAACCGGGCGAAGATCCTGGCGACCGTGGCCAACGCCCGGGCCGCCCGCGAACTCGACGGCGGGCTGGACGAGTTGGTCTGGGGCTTCGCGGTGGAGCCGGGCCGGCCGGCCCCCCGGGCGCCGGCCGAGGTGCCGGCCGTGACGGCGGAGTCGACGGCGCTGGCGAAAGC
Source organism: Kitasatospora sp. NPDC088134 (assembly GCF_044741705.1). Classification (NCBI taxonomy): domain Bacteria; kingdom Bacillati; phylum Actinomycetota; class Actinomycetes; order Kitasatosporales; family Streptomycetaceae; genus Kitasatospora; species Kitasatospora sp. NPDC088134. Next base: position 225,457 of record NZ_JBIUTD010000002.1, read on the forward strand.
GCTCAAGCGCGCCGGCTTCCGGTTCGTCGGGCCGACGACGGCGTACGCGCTGATGCAGGCGTGCGGGCTGGTGAACGACCACCTGGCGGACTGCCACGCGAGGTAGGGAGCCCGTTCCGGCGGGGCGGTGCCCGCCGTTCCCGGACCCGGCCGCCCGTGCCCGTTCCCCTGCGCGCAGTTCCCCGCGCCCCTGCCGGGGCGCGGGGAACTGCGCGTGCGGGCTCAGCGGCCGAGGTAGGTGGGCTTCTGCTTGGCGAGGAAGGCGTCGACGGCGATGCGGTGGTCCTCGCTGTTGCCGGCGGCGGTCTGGAGTTCGTCCTCCTTGTCGAGCAGGTCGGAGAGCGAGTGGGCGGCGCCGTAGGCCAGGGACTCCTTGATCGCGCCGTAGGCAAAGGTCGGGCCGTCGGCCAGGGTACGGGCGAACTCGCGGGCGGTGTCGGCGAGTTCGGCGGCGGGGACGACCCGGGTGGCCAGGCCGAGGGCGAGCGCCTCCTCGGCCCGGACGGTGCGGGGGAGCAGCAGGAGCTCGGTGGCGCGGGCGTGGCCGACCAGGCGGGGGAGGGTCCAGGAGGCGCCGGAGTCGGCGGTCAGGGCGACGCCGGCGAAGGAGGTGTTGAAGCCCGCGGTGTCGGCCAGGATCCGGAAGTCGCAGGCGAAGGCGAGCGAGGCCCCGGCCCCGGCGGCGACGCCGTTGACGGCGGCGACGGTGGGCTTGCGCATCCCGGCCAGCGCGCGCACCAGCGGGTTGTAGTGCTCGGCGACGGTGCGCAGCGCGCTCTCGCCGGTCTCGCGCTGCCGCTCCAGCAGGCCGACGTGCTCCTTGAGGTCCTGGCCCACGCAGAAGGCCTTGCCGCCGGCGCCGGTGAGCAGCACCGCCCGGACCTCCGGGTCGGTGGCGGCGGTGGTGACGGCGTCCCGGAGGGCGACCTTGGTGGGGGTGTCGAGGGCGTTCATGGCCTCGGCGCGGTCGATGGTGAGGACGGCGAGCGCGCCGTCGCGCTCGTAGCGCACGGTGTCGGACATGGGTGAGGGCTCCCGGGTCGCGGTGGGCTGTCGTGGGCCAGCATGCCGGAGCGCGCCCGTTCGGGGGAGTGTGAGGTGGCGCACCTGCGGCGGGCGTGTCGGAGTGCGGGGGGATGGGGCTTTCGGCAGGTAATCAGGGCTTTGGTGCTGGTTGGGAAGGGTTGGCGGAGAGAGTGATGTTGGTCATCCAGCCATTGCATGCGGGATAATGGCTTCCGATCAATGCGTTCGATACCGGCGGTGGACGGACTGCCGGTGCATACCTGAACGGTTGCAGGAAGGGGAACGAGCATGGCGGCCATGAAGCCGCGGACGGGTGACGGCCCGCTGGAGGTCACCAAGGAGGGGCGGGGCATCATCATGCGCGTTCCGCTCGAAGGGGGCGGGCGCCTGGTGGTCGAGCTGACGCCGGACGAGGCGCAGGCGCTCGGCGAGGCCCTGAAGAAGGCCTGCGGCTGACCTGCCGCAGCGCAGTGCCCGCACCTTCGGGCCTTCCCCGGAGGTGTTCGACGGGCCCGGTCCCCCGACGGGGGACCGGGCCCGTCGCGCTGGCCCCGGCCGGGCCGGTCGGCGCTTGACGGCTCAGCGCTTGACGGCGCAGAGCAGGCCGTCGGAGACCGGCAGCAGGGCGGGCAGCAGGGTGTCGCTCTCCCGGATGTCGGCGACCAGGTCGCGCACCGCGCGGGTCTGCGGGTCGTCGTGCGCGGGCTCGGCCAGCCGGCCCTCCTGGAAGACGCCCTCGAAGCAGACCACGCCGCGCGGGCGCAGCAGCCGGACCGCCTCGGTCAGGTGGAACCGGGAGTCGGCCGGGTCGCCGTCGCAGAACACCAGGTCGTACTGGCCGTCGGCGAGCCGGGGGAGCACGTCCCGGGCCCGGCCGGGGATGCAGCGGACCCGGTTGGCGGCGAAGCCGGCCGCCCGGTAGGACTCGCGGGCGTACTGCTGGCGGACCGGCTCGGCGTCGACGGTGGTGAGCACCCCGTCGGCGCGCATGCCGCGCAGCAGGTAGACGCCGGAGACCCCGGTGCCGGTGCCGACCTCCACCACGGCCTTCGCGTCCAGGGCGGCGGCGAGCAGGCGCAGCGCGGCCCCGCCGCTGGGGCCGATCGCGCGTATCCCGGTGCGGGCCGACTGGGCCCGGGCGTAGGTCAGCACCGCGTCCTCGCCGACGTAGGTGTCGGCGAGGGCCGCGCGCTGGGGCCCGAACTCGGTGATGGCTGCCTCTTCCGGAGCGCCGGTGCCGACCCAAGTCGACAAATTCCAGCGACAGACTACTGGCCGCCCGGGAACCGTGTTCGGCGGCTGGCCGTTCCTCTTCTACGGACGGCCGGGCCGTCCGGGGCGGTGGCCGTTCGACCGCTCTTATCCGGGCTTGACGGGTGAGGTGGATATGGTGGTGGCTCTGCTGGGCAGAAGAGCCGACCGAGGAGGTGTGGCCGAGGGCGACGTCCCTGTGCAGCGGCACCTCCGCGGCACTGCGTCGACCCGTACGCCGAAGCCCGTGATGAACAAGTCTGTGCACTCCCCCCTGGACAAGCCGACCGCGGCCGACGACTCGGTGGCCGAGGCCGCCGGCACGCTGGCGTCCTTCACCGAGGGGGCCGACGCGCAGAGTTGGACGCCGCCCAGCTGGGAGGAGATCGTCGAGGCGCACAGCGCCCGGGTCTACCGCCTGGCCTACCGGTTGACGGGCAACCAGCACGACGCCGAGGACCTCACCCAGGAGGTCTTCGTCCGGGTGTTCCGCTCGCTGTCCACGTACACCCCCGGCACCTTCGAGGGCTGGCTGCACCGGATCACCACCAACCTGTTCCTGGACATGGTGCGCCGCCGCCAGCGGATCCGCTTCGACGCCCTCGCAGAGGACGCCGCGGAGCGCCTGGCCAGCCGCGAGCCCAGCCCCGCCCAGCACTTCAGCGACACCCACTTCGACGCGGACGTCCAGCAGGCGCTGGACACCCTCGCGCCGGAGTTCCGGGCCGCCGTGGTGCTCTGCGACATCGAGGGCCTCTCCTACGAGGAGATCGCCGCCACCCTCGGGGTGAAGCTCGGCACCGTCCGCAGCCGGATCCACCGCGGCCGCTCGCACCTGCGCGCGGCCCTCAAGCACCGGGCGCCGAACGCCGCCGCGGGCCGTTCGCGCCGGGGCGGCTCCGCCGAGCCCGTGCCGGTCGGCGCCGAGCCGGTCGGAAGCGACCGGAGGGGGTCATGAGCGATCACGCCCCCGAGCGCGCGGACGCGGGCGGCCGCTCGCGCTGGGCGCCGCTGCGCCGCGCCCCCGAACCGGCGGCGCCCGGGCTGCGGCCCGGGGCGCTCCGCCCGGTCGAGCCGGTGGCGGAGGAGCACCACCTCGGCGACCGCCTGACCGCGTACCTGGACGGCGAGCTGGGCCACGACGCCCGCGAGCGGGTCCAGGCCCACCTGGCGACCTGCCCGGACTGCCTGGCCGAGGCCGAGGAGGCCCGGGCCGTCAAGCGGACGCTCGGCGCCGCCGCGCCGCCCGGCCCGTCCGCCGCCCTGATGGCCCGGCTGATGGCCGTCGCCGCGCTGCCGGAGGACGGGGCGGGCCCCGACGGTCCGCCGGCCCCGCCCGGGTCCGGCGGCGTGTTCGGCGGCAGCCGGCTCACCGGCGGCTCGTTCGGCCGGGGCGCGGGCTTCGGCGGCGGCGCGCTCGGCGCGGACGCCCCGATACCCGGCGTCGACCCGCGGGCCGGCCTGTTCGGCGCCCGCCCGTCCGCCGCGCCGCGGCCCGGGTCGGCCGGGCTGCCGCGGCCGCTCGCCGCGCTCACCGAACTGCCCGGTCGCCCGCCCGCCGCCCGCGGCCGCCGGCTGGTGTTCGCCGCCGCCGGGGCGTTCTCGGTCGCCGCGGTCACGCTGGGCGGGGTCGGCGGCCTGACCACCGGCCAGGGCACCACCCGGCAGCCCGCCAGCGTCACGCCGGTCGGCGGGGCGATCGTCCCGGTGAACGCCCAGCAGCCCGCGCTGGACGTCCAGGAGTACCCGCTGCGGGCCCGCTACCAGGTCACGCCCCCGCCGTCGCCCACCGGTGACCCGCGGCAGCTCCTGCGCTAGCCTGCCTTCACCGGCACGCCGCCGACGCCGGTCACCCGGGTGGTCTTTACCACGGTTTCACCCGAGGGAGGCCGGAGCCGCGGCAGCCCGCGTTTACCCTTGTCGAAGCGTTGTCGGGTGCTGGGAGTTCAGGTGTTCGGAGACATAGGCGGACTGGAGGTCGTGACGCTCATCGTCATGGCCATCGTGATCTTCGGTCCGGACAAGCTCCCCAAGCTGATCCAGGACACCATGGGCTTCATCCGCAAGATCCGCTCCTTCGCGGACAACGCGAAAGAGGACATCCGCAGCGAGCTGGGGCCGGAGTTCCAGAACTTCGACTTCGAGGACCTCAACCCGAAGACCTTCGTCCGCAAGCAGCTGCTCGGCGACGGCGAGGACCCGCTCGGCCTGAAGGACCTCAAGGACAGCGTGGACATCAAGTCCGCGCTGAACGGGGACCCGACGCCGACGCCCACCGCCTCGGTCGACTTCTCCAAGGCCGCGACCTCCGCGAGCGCCGGCCCGGCGCTGGCCGTCGGCGAGCGCCCGCCCTTCGACCCGGACGCCACCTGACGGGCCGTCACCCCCGACCGTTGTGCCGACGCCCCGCCCCAGCAGGCGGGGCGTCGCCGTTCCCGCCGCTATCGTGTCCCCTGCCGAGCAACCACCGAGCCGGCAGCGAACGACCGAGGAGGCCGCAGTGGACGCCACGACCAGCACCGGAGGCACCGCCGCCGCGCGCCTGCCCGTCGACCCGCTGGACGCCTACCGGGCCGCCGACTTCCCCTGGTACGGCCTCGACGAGGGCTGGACCGGGCGCCGCTGGCTCGGCCAGGTCGGCACCGGCCAGCGCGGCGCCGACACCGAGGCCCCCGACTACGGCACCCTCGGCCACGGCGACGAGCCCGCCCGCGGCCCCGAGGCCCGGGACACCCGCCGGTTCGCCGTGGTGGTCACCGTCGCCCGCCGCGACGTGCGGCGCAGCGCCGACAACACCGGCACCCTGGAGGCCACCTCCGCCTCCTCCGCCGCCTGGCTGGCCGGCTCCGGCCTGCTCGGCGCCACCTGGCCCGGCAACCTCGACCGCGCGCTGCGGCAGAACTGGCTCGACCAGCAGACCTCCCTCGCCTGGGACCTCGCCGACGACCTGGACGGCCCCGGCTGGTCCTCGCTCACCCTGCCCGTCAACGGCCTCCCGCAGCCCTTCCGCTACCGCGAGTCCGAGTACGGCTGGGTGCTGGCCGGGGAGGCTCCCGGGGTGCTGATCGGCGCCTACGGCCGCTCGGTCTCCGCCTACGGCGTCGGCTTCACCGCGGTGCCCGACCTGGCGGCGTACGACGGGCGGTGAGCCGCACCAGCCCGGCCGCTCGCGTGGTGCGCGTCCGGTTCGGCGCAGCGGCGGACGCCGTCGTCGTCGAGCGACACCCGCGAGCCGCAGACCAGCAACGGGGCCCGCTCCACCGTCCACCACCCGGCGAGGGCCAGCAGCAGTGCGGCGACCGCCGCGACCCCGGTCCGGGCCGACCGGGGCCCGCCGTACCAGGTCACCGTGACCGCGGCCACCGCCGCCAGCGCGCCCGGGACCAGGAAGAACAGGGCGAGGCCGGTCCGGTCGTCCCGCAGCCCCGGCTTCGACTCCAGGTCCAGGCCCAGCAGCGCGCCGAACCCGATCAGCAGCGCCCCGGCCGCCAGCAGCACCGCCGCCAGGCACCCCACGTTCCGTCTGTCCACACCCGGTGGACGGCCCGCCACCCGCCCCCGGTTCCGGAGTCCGCCCGTGCAGATGTCGTTCGCCACCGCCCCCGGCTCCGCCGCGCTCCCCAACGAGGACGTCGTGCTGGCCGGCCCCGGCACCGTCGTCCTGCTCGACGGGGCGGGCCTGCCCGAGGGGACCGCGACCGGCTGCGCGCACGGCGTGGTCTGGTTCGTCCGGACCCTCGCCGGGGCGCTGCTCCAGCAGACCCTGCGGCCGGAGCGGCCGCTGACGGAGGGTCTGGCCGCGGCGCTCGACACCACTGCCCGCCGGCACGGGCCCGGCTGCGACCTCGGGCACCCGATGACGCCCACCGCGACCGTCGCCGTGCTGCGCCACCACGAGGACCGACTGGACTGGCTGGTGCTCGCCGACTCCACCGTCCTGCTCGACCTGCCCGGTGGGCCGCTCGCCGTCTCCGACCACCGGGTGGGCGAGGTGACGGACCGTCAGCGCCGCGAACTCGACGGCCGGCTGGCGGGCCTCGACCCGGCGGCCCGGCGCCGCCTGCTCACCGAGGCCCAGCGCACCGCGATGAACACCCCCGACGGCTACTGGGTGGCCGGCCCGGACCCGGCCGCCGCCGACCACGCCCGCACCGGCAGCGCCCCCTGGCCGGACGTTCGCCTCGCCGCCCTGCTCACCGACGGGGCCGCCCGCCCCGTCGACGACTTCGCCACCGCCGACTGGCCCGACACCCTCGCCCTGCTCCGCACCGGCGGCCCGCAGGCCCTGATCGACCGCACCCGCGCCCTCGAACGCACCGACCCCGCGCACACCCGCTGGCCCCGCACCAAGACCCACGACGACGCGACGGTCGCCCTCCTCCGACCCTGACCGACCCGCTACGGTGGGCCGCACACCGACGAGGGGGAGGGGCCCGACCGATGGACCACTACGAGGAGCACGTCGCGGCATCCCGGAGCCTGCTGTCCCAGGCGCACGGCCGGCTCCGGTACCCGACCTTCGAACACCTCACCACGATCGCCCAGGTCGAGGCCCTGCTGGCGATCGCCGCCGCGATCCGCACCCACCCCTCCCCGGACGCCGCCCACCACGCCGCCCAGGCCGCCGGGATGGTGGCGGCCCACCTGCCGAGGCGCCCGGAGTGATCAAGGGCGTTCCGGGTTTAGAACGGCGCCGGGTCCGGGTGGAGCGGGTGCCGGATCGCGCCCTTCATCAGGGCGAGGGTCCGCTCGTGGGTGTCGCCGACCCGGTCGATCACGCGCAGTCGGACGAAGACCTCCTCCACCTCGTTCATGGCCTTCTCGTTGAACCAGCCGATGAACATCAGCCCCTGCCCGGGAATCGGCCGCCCCTTCCCGATCAGGTCCAGTGCGAAGTCCTCCCGGTCCGTCAGGCCCCGGGCCGCGATCGCGTTGGTGGCCTCGGAAACGGACCCCCAGCCTGCGGAGTCCACCGCCCCGGCCGCGCGGGCCGTCGTGGTGAAGGTCACCCAGTAGTCCAGCGCGGTCACCGTCGCCACGTCCTGGGCGCCGTTGAACGCGTGGATCGCCCAGGAGAGTTGACCGGTTGGCCCGATGTCGGCCATGACCCGACCGAAGTACCCGATGGTCGGGCGGACGGCCCGCGCGTACTGGGCCCGGGCGAGCCACGCCCCGGAGACCGAGACGGCGAGTGCGGTGGCGCTCTGGATGTCCAGCAGGTCCAGGTCCCACGGCCACTGCTCCAGCGAACGGCCGTGCAGATTCTGCCGGACCACCGTGTGCAGGAACAACAGCCAGCTCAGCGTCACTACCGCGATCAGCAGCCGCGAGAAGACGGTGCTCCGCTGCACCACCCGCTGGTCGGTCTCCATCCCGATCTCCCCCCTGCGGCCCGACGGGCCGGAGCCCGAAGGCTAGGGCAGCGGGCCACCACCGGGAAGGGGCCCGCCAGCACGGGAACCGGTTCCGGCCATTCAGCTCTCGTCCGCCCCGGGCGGGGCCTTGCGGTCGAGGGGGAACTCGTCGCCCCCGATGGGGCGCCCGGCGAGGTCGCGCAGCCGCTTGGGGGCGCTGGCGAGCATCCCCAGGACGCCGACGGCTCCGGTCAGGCTCGCCGTGGTGAACCACCACCAGGCGCCTCCGGTCAGCGCCCCGGCCACGAAGAGAGCCACTGACACGACGAGGAAGAGCGCCGCCACCCCGATCCCGAAGGCGTCGCGTCGAGCCACCCCCTCGACCCCGATGATCCGTCTCAGCGTGCCGTCGATGTGCTCCCGCAGTTCGTCCTTGACACCGCTCTCCTCGGGCAGCAGGGCCAGCAGTTCGAGGTCCATCTTGACCCGGTGCCGCCCGCGCGGCTGCTGGTGCCGACGGTTGAGGAACGCCCCGAGCACCGCGAAGACCAGCCCCGCCAGAGGAAGAAGCGCCGCCCAGGTCATGGGTCAAACGTAGAGCGCCCCGCACCGCCGTGCCCCCGGTGACAGCAAAAGGGCCGGCCGGCGGGTCGGGAGAGCATCCCGCCGCCGACCGGCCCGCTGCTCGATCAGAACTTGTTCTTCGGGGTCAGGCCGAGGGAGAGGCCGGAGAGGCCGCGCTGGCGGCCGGAGAGTTTGCCGGCGATGGTGCGCAGGGCGGCGCCGGCGGGGGAGTCGGGGTGGGAGAGGACGACCGGGCGGCCGTCGTCTCCGCCCTCGCGGAGGCGGACGTCGATGGGGATGGAGCCCAGGACGGGGACGGTGGCGCCGACGCTGCGAGTGAGGGCGGCGGCGACGGTCTGGCCGCCGCCGGTACCGAAGACGTCGATCATCTCGTCGCAGTGCGGGCAGGGCATGCCCGACATGTTCTCGATCACACCGACGATCTTCTGGTGGGTCTGCAGGGCGATCGTGCCGGCCCGCTCGGCGACCTCGGCGGCGGCCATCTGCGGGGTGGTGACGATCAGGATCTCGGCGTTCGGGACGAGCTGTGCGACCGAGATGGCGATGTCGCCGGTGCCGGGCGGCAGGTCGAGCAGCAGGACGTCGAGGTCGCCCCAGTAGACGTCGGCGAGGAACTGCTGGAGGGCGCGGTGCAGCATCGGGCCGCGCCAGACGACGGGGGCGTTGCCCGGGGTGAACATGCCGATCGAGATGACCTTCACGCCGTTCGCCGACGGCGGCATGATCATGTCCTGGACCTGGGTCGGCCGGCCCTCGACGCCCAGCATCCGGGGCACGCTGTGGCCGTAGATGTCGGCGTCCACCACGGCGACCTTCAGGCCGTCCGCGGCCAGCGCCGCCGCCAGGTTGACCGTCACCGAGGACTTGCCGACGCCGCCCTTGCCGGAGGCCACCGCGTAGACCCGGGTCAGCGTGCCCGGCTTGGCGAACGGGATCTCCCGCTCCGGGGCGCCGCCGCGCAGCAGCTGCGACAGCTCGCGGCGCTGCTCCTCGCTCATCACGTCGAGCTCGACCGAGACGGCGGTGACGCCCGGCACGGCGGAGACCGCGTCGGTCACCCGCTGGGTGATCGTCTCGCGCATCGGACAGCCGGAGACGGTGAGGTACACCGCGACCTTCACCGCGCCGCCGTCGCCGATCTCGACGGACTTCACCATGCCGATCTCGGTGATCGGACGGTTGATCTCCGGGTCGTGGACGGTTCCCAGGGCTTCCCGGACGGACTGCTCCGTCACCCCGGCCGCCACCTCTGTCTCGTTGGCCATGTGTTGATGGTACGGCGCGGCGGCCCACCCCCGACTCGCCGGTAGCGTGCCGCCGGTCACAGCGTGTCGGCGGACTCCCGGCGCTCGTCCAGTTCCTTGAGCAGGCCCTGGAGTTCGGAGGCGATGAAGGCCCGGGTGGCGACCTCGCCCAGGCCCTGGCGGAGCGCCGCGACCTCCCTGGTCAGGTACTCGGTGTCGGCGATGCTGCGGTCGCTGCGGGCCCGGTCCTGCTCCATGTTGACCCGGTCCCGGTCGTCCTGGCGGTTCTGTGCCAGCAGGATCAGCGGCGCCGCGTACGAGGCCTGCAGCGAGAGCGCCAGGGTGAGGAAGATGAACGGGAAGTCGTCGAAGTGGACGGCCGCCGGGAGCACGGTGTTCCACAGCACCCAGACGATGATGACCCCCGTCATCCAGACGATGAACCGCCCGGTGCCGAGGAACCGGGCGATCCGCTCGGAGAGCTTGCCGAACGCCTCCGGGTCCCAGGCCGGCAGCCGGACCAGCCCCGGGCGGGCGGTGCGCGGCTGGTCGAGCCGGACCCGGACGCCCCCCGTCGCCGCGGGCCGCTCCTCGCGGCGGCCGCGCTGCTCCCGGGCCCGCAGTTCGCGCAGCTGCCGCAACTCGCGCAGCTCGCCCTGGATGCGCTGGCCGGGGCCGTCGCCGGGGCGCTTGCCGTCGCCCGGGCGCTTGCGCTCACCGTCCATCGGGCACCTCGCTCGTCTCGTTCCCGGCGGCGGGCCCGCCGCCCTCGATGCCGTGCGCCGAACCCTCGCGCCAGTCCTCCGGCAGCAGGTGGTCCAGCACGTCGTCCACGGTGACGGCGCCGAGCAGGTGGTCGTCCTCGTCCACCACCGGCGCGGCCACCAGGTTGTACGTCGCCAGGTACGAAGTGATCAGCGGCAGCGGGGTGTTGGGCGGCAGCGGGTCCAGGTCGTCGTCGACCATCGAGCCGACCAGGGTGTACGGGGGCTCGCGCAGCAGTCGCTGGAAGTGCACCGTGCCCAGGTACGTCCCGGTCGGGGTCTCGTTCGGCGGGCGGCAGACGTACACCTGGGCGGCCAGTGCGGGCTTGGTGTCGGAGACCCGGACCCGGGCCAGCGCCTCGGCGACCGAGGCGTCCGGCTCCAGCACGATCGGCTCGGTGGTCATCAGGCCGCCCGCGGTGTCCTCCGCGTAGGAGAGCAGGCGGCGCATCTCCTCCGCCTCGGCGGGCTCCATCAGGCGCAGCAGGCGCTCGGCGTCCTCGGCGGGCAGTTCGGAGAGCAGGTCGGCGGCGTCGTCCGGGTCCATGGTCTCCAGGATGTCGGCGGCCCGTTCCTCCTGGAGCTTGCCGATGATCTCCACCTGGTCGTCCTCGGGCAGCTCCTCCAGCACGTCCGCCAGCCGGTCGTCGTCCAGCGCGGCGGCCACCTCGGCCCGGCGCTTCGCGGAGAGGTGGTGCATCACGTTGGCCAGGTCGGCGGGGCGGAGCTGCTCGAAGGTGGCGAGCAGGCTGGCCGCGCCCTGGCCCTCCTCGTCCAGCGAGAAGCCGGTGACGGCGGACCAGTCGAGCAGCAGCTGCTCGCCCTTCGCCTTGCGCAGCCGCCCGGGGCGGCCGACCTGCACGAAGACCTTGTCGATCTCCCACTCGCGGAGCCGGGTCTGCACCATCGCCACGTCCAGCACGGTGACCTCGTCGGCGGTCTTGGTGCGGGTGACGGTGCGGTCCAGCAGCTCGGCGAGCACCAGCGTCTCGGACGGGCGCTGCTCGAAGCGGCGCATGTTCAGCAGTCCGGTGGACAGCACCTGGCCGGACTCCAGGCTGGTCACCCTGGTCATCGGCAGGAAGATCCGCCGCCGCCCGATCACCTCGACCACCAGCCCGAGCACCCGGGGCGGCCGCCCGCCGAGCCGCAGCGAGACCACCACGTCGCGGACCCGGCCCACCTGGTCGCCGTTCGGGTCGAAGACCGCCACCCCGGAGAGGTGGGAGATGTAGACCCGGCCGCCCGGCCCCGCCATACGGGACTCCCTCCGGAAGAAACGGACACAACCCCCCAAATCTAGCGGGGGTGGTGCGCGGGAGGAGGGAGGCGGGGCGAGGGAGTGCCTCAGCGCTTCTTCGCGAAGAGCAGCTTCGGGAGGCCGGCCGGGATCGGCCGGCGGGTGGTCGCCGGGGTGGGCAGCGGGGCGGCGGCGAGCGGGCCGTCCGGCAGCGGGGCGAGCGGCCCGTCCGGGACCAGCCGCAGGACCCGGCACTCGCGGGCCCAGCGGTCGGCCACGGTGTCGGTGTCGGGGGCGTTGAGGCGCTTGCCCTTGAGCTCCTCGACGGCGCCGTCCCAGCCGGGGGTGCCCGGGTCGAGCAGGGCGACGGCGGCGGTCAGGGCGACCAGCCGGCCGCCCTTGTCCTTGCTGCGGAAGGTCAGTTCGGCGGTGGAGCCGGCCGCGAGGCCGTGCAGCGGCTGCTCGGCGCCGCCGCCGACCACCACCACCGCGCCGTCGTGCCAGGCGTGCCAGAGCGGACGGGCGTGCGGCTGCCCGGCGGGCCGGACCCAGAGCAGGCCGGACTTCTTGGCCGCCTCTTCCACCAGGGCCCGGTCGAGGAAGTCTTCCGCGCTCGCGGTCGTCGTACGCTCCATGGCGCCCAGCGTACGGCCTGGGCCCGCACCGGCCGGGTCCATCCCCCGGACGACAGTTCCGTCGATCCGGGACAGCCCTTACCGTGTATGCCGTCCATATCATCGCCCCGCCCGAAGGAGCGCCGTGACCGCCGTCCGCACCACCGCCCCCGCCGCGACCCCGGCGCTCGGCGAGCGGCGGCAACTGCCGCGCACCGACCTGCTGCTGCTCGCGGTCTCGATCGCCGGCATCTCGCTCTCCGCCCCGCTGATCAGCGCGACCGCCGCCCCCGCGCTGGCGATCGCGTTCTGGCGCAACACCATGTCGGTCGGCGTGCTCGGCCCGTACGCGCTCTGGCGGCACCGGGCCGAGCTGCGCGGCATCCCGCGCCGGGCGCTGCTGCTGGCGGTGGCGGCCGGCGTGCTGCTGGCGCTGCACTTCGCGCTGTGGATGCCGAGCCTGCGGATGACCTCGGTGGCCTCGGCGACCGCCCTGGTCACCACCACCCCGCTGTGGACGATCCTGCTGATGCGGCTGCTCGGCGTCCGCGCGCCCCGGCTGGTGTGGACGGGCACCGGCCTGGCCTTCCTGGGCGTGCTGGTGCTGACCGGCGTGGACCTGTCGGTGTCGCCGCGCGCCCTGCTCGGGGACGCCCTGGCGCTCGCCGCGGGCGCCGCCGCGGCCGGGTACGTGCTGCTCGGCGCCGAGGTCCGGCGCACCGTGTCCACCACCGCGTACACCCTGGTCTGCTACACCACCTGCGCGGTGGCGCTGCTGGCGGTCTGCCTGCTGACCGGCACCCGGCTGGGCGGCTGGCCGGCCGGGGTCTGGTGGCAGATCGCGCTGCTGATGGTGGCCGCCCAGCTGCTCGGCCACTCACTGAGCAACCGGGTGGTGCGCACCCTGGGCCCCTCGATCACCTCGACCGCGATCCTGCTGGAGACCCCGGGCGCGGCCCTGCTGGCCGCGGTCTGGCTGGGCCAGTGGCCGCCGGCCGCCGCCTACCCGGCGCTCGGCCTGATCCTGGCGGGCCTGGTGCTGGTGGCCCGGGCGGAGCGCCGCTGACGCCCCGCCGACGCCTGGCGGACCGCCGACACCTGACGCCCCGCCGACGCCCGACGGCCCGTCAGAGCCAGCCGTTGCGGCGGAAGCCCCGGTACATGCCGATGCAGATCACCACGATCACGCCGAGCACCGTCGGGTAGCCGTACGTCCACTTCAGCTCGGGCATGTTCTCGAAGTTCATCCCGTACACGCCGGTGATCATGGTCGGGACGGCGAAGATCGCGGCCCAGGCGGTGATCTTGCGCATGTCCTCGTTCTGGGCGACCGAGACCTGTGCCAGGTTGGCCTGGAGCAGCGAGTTGAGCAGCTCGTCGAAGCCCTGGACCTGCTCGATCACCCGGGCCAGGTGGTCGGCGACGTCCCGGAAGTACTTCTGGATCTCCGGGTCGACCAGCCGCGGCGCGGGCTCGGACAGCTGCAGCATCGGGCGCAGCAGCGGGGCGGCGGCGCGCTTGAACTCCAGCACCTCGCGCTTGAGCTGGTAGAGCCGGCCGACGTCGCCGCCGCGGCCGCCCTTGTTGGCGAACACGTCGAACTCGATCTCGTCCACGTCGTTCTGCAGGCGGTCGGCGACCAGCAGGTAGTTGTCCACCACGTGGTCGGCGATCGCGTGCAGCACCGCGGCCGGGCCCTTGGCGAGCAGGCCGCTGCCCTCGGCGTCCGCCTCCAGGCGGTGCCGCAGCTCGCGCAGCGAGGAGTGCGCGCCGTGCCGGACGGTGATGACGAAGTCGGGCCCGGCGAAGACCATCAGCTCGCCGGTCTCGATCACCTCGCTGGTCGGGGTGAGCTGGTCGTGCTCCACGTAGCGGACGGTCTTGAAGACCGCGAACAGCATGCCGTCGTACCGCTCGACCTTGGGGCGCTGGTGCGCGTGCACCGCGTCCTCGACGGCCAGCGGGTGCAGGCCGAAGCGCTGGGCGATGCCCTCGAACTCGGCCTCGGTGGGCTCGTGCAGGCCGATCCAGCTGAACGAGCCGGGCCCGGCCTGGTGCGCGGCCTTCACCTGCCGGGCGGCCTCGCGCGGGCTGCAGGTCTCGCCGGCCCGCTTGCCGTCCTGGTAGACGGCGCAGTCCACCACCGCGGACGGCGTGTCGCCGGGGCGGGACTGGAAGGCGTCGCTGACCCGGCGGCGGGTCGGACGGACGACGGCGGCACGCAGGTTGTTCATCATCGACATGGCGCGGGCTCCTTGGGCCGGACCGGCGCGCGCGAACCTGGCAGGCGGGCGGGCGACGGCGGAAAACACCGGTGGACACGCCGGGGCCGACGGGGCGTCAGAAAACCTCGGACAGAGGCGGTTTCGACGGCACGACCCCGGGGAAGGTGCTCTCCCGGCCGGACGCGACGCTGCGTGGAGCCTTGGTCAGCCGAGGGTGCGGCTGGTCAGGGTGGGCCGGAGAGAGCTGCCGGTACTGCATGGTCGACTGCTGTCCACCATGACCACCTCCTCCGCGCCGGGGCCCGCGCGGGGGCCGTCGCGGCCCCGGTGGGAGTGCACGGGGCCGACCGTTCACATTAACAGCTGTTTCCCGGATCGCGGCCCGCATGCGGTTCCCGCCGGGTAAAGGTCGCGCCAAGGTTCGGCGACGCACGTCCTCACGCACGCCCTCACGCACGCCCTCGCGCGGGCCATTCGTACGGCCCGCGGACGCCCCGCGACGGCCCCGGCCCGGGCGCCGGGCCGCGCCCGCCCGCCGCGCGCTAGGGTCGCGGCATGGCGCACGACTTCCCCCACCTCGGCGACTTCTCCGATCCGGCCCACGGCGCCGGCCCCACCCGGCCGGAGCTGCTGGCCGCCGTCGAGGCCCGGCTGATCAGCACCTTCGGCGAGCCCACCGGCCGGGCCGCGGTCACCTTCCTCGGCGCGGACCGGATCGAGGTGCTGCGCTTCGGCCCCGACGCCGACGGCCTGGTCCGCTACGCCACCCTCGGCATGGCCGCCGCGCCGATGGCCGACCCCACCGCCCCGGTCGCCGACCCGGTCCGCGGCCCGCGGGCCGAACTGGTGCTGACGGTGCGCGGCGGCCGGGACGAGGCGCACAAGGCGCTCGCCGTGTTCGCCGCCAGCCCGCAGGTCGAGGGACTGGTGGTGGCCCCCGGCGGCTCGCTCGACCTGGGCTCCCCGCTGTGGACCGGCGCCCCGTTCACCTCGGTGCTGGCCGCCGAGCCCGGCGGCCTGGTCGAGGACCTCGAACTCCCGGCCCCCGCCGACCCGGTGCGCTTCCTGCCGCTGCTGCCGATGACGCCCAACGAGGCCGCCTTCAAGCGCGTCCAGGGCGCGGGCGCGCTGGAGGAGCGCTGGCTGAAGCACGGCACCGACCTGCGCGACCCGAACCGCCGCGGCGTCCCGCTGGACTGACGGACCGTGGGGCGGGTGGGTCAGCCGGTCAGCGGCTTCGCCCCCGTCGCCTGCGCCAGCAGCCGCTGGTACGCCTCCGGGTCGGTGGTGTGCTCGCCCAGCCGGACGGTCTTCCGGCTGCCGTGGTAGTCGCTGGACCCGGTGGTGAACAGCCCCAACTCGCCCGCCAGGCCGCGCAGTCGGGCCCGGGTCGGCTCGTCGTGGTCGGTGTGGTCGACCTCCAGGCCGCCCAGGCCCACCGCCGCCAGGTCCGCGATCACTGCGTCCGACACCGTCCGGCCGCGCTTGTCCGCGCCCGGGTGCGCGAACACCGGCACCCCGCCGGCCGCCCGGACCAGCCGGACCGCCACCGCCGGGTCGGTCTCGTGCTTGCGGACGTCCGCCCGCCCGCCGTTGGCCAGCCACTCGGGCGTGAACGCGTCCGAGACGGTCGCCACCACGCCCGCCTCCACCAGCGCCGAGGCGATGTGCGGCCGCCCCACCGAGCCGTTGCCCGCGATCCGCTCCACCTGCTCCCAGCTGATCGGCGCGCCCAGTTCCCGGCAGCGCTCCACGATCGCCCGGCCGCGCCGGAACCGGTCGGTGCGCACCAGTTCGCGCTCGGCCGCGAAGGCCGGCTCCGCCGGGTCGAACAGGTACGCCAGCAGGTGCAGGCTGATCCCGTCCACCTGGCAGGACAGCTCGGCGCCCGGCACCAGGGTCAGCCCCGTCCCGGCCAGCGCGGCCGCCGCCTCCCCGTACCCGGCCACCGTGTCGTGGTCGGTCAGCGCCACCACGTCCAGCCCGGCCGCGACCGCGTTGGCTACCAGCTCGGCGGGGGAGTCGGTGCCGTCCGAGGCATTGCTGTGGGCGTGCAGATCGATACGCATGCCGCCCAGGATAGGGACCGCGGGACGGGGCCCGGGCGGATCCGCTCAGCTGTCGAGGAACACCGCCCCGAGCAGCGCTCCCAGGGCCGCGGGGAAGGCCGCCGCCGGGTCCGTCGCGGATTCGCCCGTCGTCAGGCCGGCGGTCAGCGTCCGGCGGCCGTCGGGGGTGGCGACCATCAGCGAGCCGAAGCCGCCCGGCGCGCCGCCGTTGTGGTGGACGACGGTGATCCCGCGGTCCGGGTCCAACTCCTGCACCCACAGGCCGAGTCCGAGACCGAGCTTCCCGTGCGGGGTGCGCATCTCGTCCAGCAGTCCTTCGGGGAGCAGCCGGCCGGAGAGCAGGGCGGAGAGGAAGACCTGGAGGTCCCGGGTGGTGGAGATCAGGTGGCCCGCGCCGGCGAGGAGCGAGGAGTTCTGGCGGGTGACGTCGACCGTCCGCCACTCCTCGCCGTCCTGGTAGCGGAAGTAGCCGCGGGAGTGCGGCTCGGGCAGGTCCGCCGCGTCCACCGCGCCCGCGGCGGGGGAGACGGTGCCGGTGAGGCCGAGGGGGCGCACGATCCGCCGTTCGAGCGCCTCGGCGTAGGTGCAGGCGGCGGCCTTCTCGATCAGCAGGAGGGCCAGGGTGTAGTTGGTGTTGGCGTAGCCCTGGTCGGTGCCGGGCTCGAAGCGGGGCGGCCGGGACAGGGCGAAGCGCACCAGTTCCTCCGGCCGGTAGGCGCGCAGCCGGTTCTCGACCCAGGCCTTTCCGGTGGCGTCGATGCCAGGCTCGAAGTCGCCCTCGGGCGTGAGCTCGCCGGTGTAGTTGTACAGGCCGCTGGTGTGCTGGAGCAGCATGCGCACGGTGATCCGCGGGTCGAGGCCGAACTCCGGCAGGTGGTCGGCGACCGGTCCGTCCAGGTCGAGCCGCCCCTCGTCCACCAGCTGGAGGACCAGGGTCGCGGTGAAGGTCTTGGTGGTGGAGCCGATCCAGAAGTGCCCGTCGACCGGGGGCCCGACGGTCGCGCCCGACGCGCGGACCCCGGCGCTGCCGGCCCACTGCCCGTGCTCGTCGTGCACCCGCAGCTGGATGCCGCCGAACCCGGCGTCGACGAACGCCCGGGCCGCCGCCCGGAGGTCGGCCCGGTCCCGCCCGGCGGCTTCCCCGGTGTCCCGGGGCGTCTCCTCCGCCGCGTCCAGGGCCTCGGTGATCTGCCGGGCCATCTCGGCCACCGACGGGCCGGGCTCGCCCGGACGGCTCGCCGAAGCCGCGGTGACGGCGATCCGGACGGCCCGGCGGAAGTTCTCGGCCTCCGCCGGGAGCTGCCGTCGCAGCAGGGCGACCGACTCCGTCAGGGCGGGCAGCACCCGGTCGGCGATCTCGGCGACGGACCCGCCCGCGAGGTCCTTCCCCCTGGGGTTCTTGGCCAGCACGTGGCCGATCGGGCCGGTCGTCGCGGCGAGGGCCGCGGAGCCCTCGGCCGCGGCCTTGTGCGGCGAACCGGCGGCGTCGGCGGCGGAGATCAGGGTGACGGCGCCGTAGGCGGCGGTCCGCAGCACGGACCGGTCCTGCTCGGACAGGGAAGAGGTCATGTCGGACAGGGAAGAGGTCATGAAGGTCGGCCCTCGCTGTTGCACGGTGGGGAGCGACCGCTGCTGCGGTCGGTTCAGCCTCGCGCCGGAGCGCGGCACCATCAACGGCGAAGCCCGCAAGGCTGTGTTGCGCACCGGGGCAACGATGCGCGTTGTGCCCGCACGGCGTCGGGCGTTAGGTTCTCGTCCGGACGAGTGGCCGGAGGGGCGATGGAACTGCGGGAGATCGAGATCTTCCTGACCCTCGCGGAGGAGCTGCACTTCGGCCGGACCGCCGAGCGGCTGCACATCACCCCGTCCCGGGTGAGCCACGTCATCAAGAAGCAGGAACGCCGCTTCGGCGCCCCGCTGTTCGCCCGCACCTCGCGCACCGTGCGGCTCACCCCGCTCGGCGAGGAACTCCGCGACGAGCTGCTCCCGGCCCAGCAGCGCATCCGCCAGGCCCTGGAGCGCGCCATCGCCCACGGCCGCGGAACGACGGGCGAGCTGCACGCCGGCTACACCACACCCTGGTGCGCCGAACTGCTGCTGCGGGCCACCGACGCCTTCCACGACCGGTACCCGGGCTGGTCGGTGCGGACCAGGGAGGTGTCCTTCGGCGATCCGTACAGGCCGCTGCTCCGGGGCGAACTCCAGGTGCAGATCGCCGAGTTCCCGGTGGTCGAGCCCGGCATCGCCACCGGCCCCGTACTGTTCCGGGAACCCAGGGCGCTGATGCTGCCCGCCGGCCACCCGCTGGCCGCCGACCCGACCGCGTCCCTGGAGGACCTCGCCGAAGTGCCCCTGCTCAGGCTCGACGCCATCCACTCGCGGCCCGCCGCCGAGGTCCACTTCCCGCAGCGCACACCGCTGGGACGCCCGATCCCGCGCGGACCGTCCTGCGCGTCCTGGCACGAGATCCCAGTGCTGGTCGCCGCCGGCTTCGGCGCCTCGATCGTGGCAGCGCGCGCCGCCGAGTACCACGCCCGGCCCGGTGTCGCCTTCGTCCCCCTGCGGGACGGCCCGACCCTGGACTACGGCGTCCTGCTGCCCGCCGACGGCGCCGACGCACCGGTACGGGCCTTCACCGACGTCCTCCGCACCCTGGCCGACACCGAACGAGCCTAGGCCGCAGCGGATGCGACGACCCGAAAGACGGCTCAGCCGAACAGGCGGGGGGAGAGCGCCCCGCAGGGCAGCAGGCCGAGTTCGGCGCCCGCGTCGCGCAGGTCGGTGAGGACCAGTTCGTCGTGCATCAGCAGGGCGGACTGCTCGGGCCAGGCGATCGCCCAGAGCCACAGGCCGCGGGCCTCGCCGACGTACACCGCGCGGTCGTCCGGCGCGCCCGGGACGTGGAACATCGGGGTCGGCCGACCGGCGGCCATCAGCTTCGCGTCGGCGGGCTTGTAGAGCGCCACCGAATCGCCCGGGTCCGGCCCGTCCAGCCCCGCGTAGCGGGCGCCCAGGCCGATGCCCAGCTCCTCGGCCACCAGCACCAGTTCGCCGAACCCGCCGAGCGGGGCCGGCCCCGAGCAGGCGACCGCGGTGGCCCGGGCCCCCGACAGGTCGTCACCCGCGTGCGCGATGCCGGTGAAGAGCCAGCCGACCGGCAGCGGCCAGGGCAGCCAGACCGGCACCTGCGAGCGGTTCACCGCGACGTTCAGCGCCTCGATGCTCGGGGGCAGCACCGGCTGCATCGGGTGCACGGCACCGTGCTGGTCGCACTGCCAGGTGTCGGAGAAGAGGCCGGGGGCGCGGACCCGACCGGCGCACCTCGGGCAGCTTGGCTCGCCCCTCATAACCGACAACGGTCCTCCCTCCGGACAGCTGCGTCAAGGACGATCACCCGTAAGGAGTGCGTCGTGAGGCACCCCGGGCACCGGCCCGGCACGGCAGGGTGATGTCCCGGGCGGCAGGTTGCCAAACCCCCGCAGGTCGCGGGCCCCGAACACCCCTCGAACGCACTGACGCCCCGTCGGTCCCAGGGCTCTCCTGCGATGACGGGGCGTCAGTCGGGTATCGGAACGTCGGACGGCTCGGCGGCGCGCCCGCGCCCCGTCACACGGCCTTGCACGGCCGGATGTACAGGCGTTCACCGGTCTGTGCGGCGGTCTTCAGGTACTCGGAGACGGTCTCCGCGTCGGCGATCAGCCGATCGGTCTCGGCTCCGGTGTGATCCAGGCGAAGGATCTCGAAACGCATGGGCCTCTCCCTTCCCGTCCTCGGGCTCCGAGGCGGACTCGGCCGGCGGTCGGCCATCAGGCGATGGCCCGTCGGCGCTGGTTGGGTCGGACGTCCGGCAGGTGCGGTCACCCGTCGCTCCCCCCACTCTCAAGCAGGACTCGTTCAGCGGCTTCTTTCCCTGCGGCACTGGAGGGGGCCTTCGGTGCCCCGATGACCCACTGTGCCGCGACGCTGCTTCCCGGCGGTTGCCCGCCGGTAAATCCGTGGTTTCGGCGGCCGGAGGAGGGTGCGACCGCCGGAGGGTTCAATCCCGGACGGATTCAAATATTACCCGAGCTAACGATTTCTGTCGCGCGAAAACCGGGGCCGGCTTCTGAGCGAGCGTCAGGAAGCCCGCCGGTGAGGGCGAACGGGGGCAAAGTTTTCGCGGACCGGATGGAGGCCCGGTCCGGAATCGGTCAGGTCGGCGCAGCCAGGAGCGGGCCGGTCAGGCGGACCAGAAGGCGGCCAGCGCGGCGGCCGTCTCCGCCGGGCGCTCCGCGTTGGGGGAGTGGCCGGCCCCCTCGACCACCGTGCGGCGCGCGCCCAGGCGCTCCGCCATCAGCGACTGCTCCGGGACGGGCCAGGCGTGGTCCTGCTCGCCGGAGAGCACGTGCGTGCGCAGGCCGACCGCCGCCAGCTCGTCCACCCGGTCCGGGGCCGCGACCAGGTGCGCCGCCGCCGCCCGCAGCGCCGCCGGGTGGTTCGCCAGCCAGCGCCGGTGCAGGAACTCGGCGATCTCCGGCTCCAGCGGCGGCACCCGCTCGCCCTCCATCTGCCGCATCACCTGCCAGATCGACTCCAGGTCCATCGACCCCAGCGCGTCCAGCAGCAGCGAGGTCCGGGCCGCCTCCGCCGGGTCGATCGTCCCCGGGCCGGTCGACAGCAGCGTCAGCGACGCCCAGGGCAGCTCGGAGCCGTTCAGCAGCACCGCCTCCCGGACCACCTGCCCGCCGAAGGAGTGCCCCAGCAGGTGCAGCGGCCCGCCGTCCGCGAGCTCCGCGGAGACCGCGCGGACGTCCGCCGCCAGCACGCCGATCCCGTACCCCGACGGGTCCTCGTCCCGGCCCGTCGACTCGAACTGGCCGCGCTGGTCCACCGCGACGGTGCGGAAGCCCGCCGCCGCCAGCGGCTCCAGCAGCGCGATGAAGTCCTCCTTGCTACCGGTGAACCCGGGCACCAGCAGCGCCGTCCCCCGCACCTCGCCCGCGGGCTCCCCGCGCAGCGCGGCCAGCCCGGCGACCCGCGCCGTCCGCACACAGCCCGGCAACTTCAGGAACGGCGGCGTACTCATGCGGGCTGGCCTCTCGTGCGATCACCTGGCGGAGCCACGATACGGGCTGCGCAGCGCGTACTTGCGGAGGGGCGCCGCTGGCGCGGGGAGTGGCGAGGAGCGGCGGAAACGCGGGATCGCGCCGTGCGGCGGAGTGTCGGCGCGACGCGATCCTGGGACAGGCCCACATGCCCCGTGGGCGGCGGTGTGTGGGGGGAGAGGGGGCCGACAGTGCGGGGCCGGGGGCTCCTCGGCTGCGGAGCGCGTGCCTGCGGAGGGGCGCTGCTGGCGGAGGAGCGGCGGAGTGCCGCACGGCGCGATCCCGGGAGGGGCCCATACGTTCGGCGGGCGGTGGTGCGTGGGGGAGGGGGCCGGGAACTCCTCGGCTGTGGTGGTCTTCCGGACGGGCTGTGGGCCGCGCCCGTGGTGCGGGAGCGGCGGAAACGCAGGATCGCGCCGTGCGCGGCGGAGTGCCGGCACGACGCGATCCCTTGACGGTCCCCTACGCGCCCCGGTGGGCGAGGAGGGCGGCGTCGGTTACTGCTCCACGGCCTTGCGGGTCCGGCGCGGGGCCGGGATCTCCTCGGCCGCCGCGGCCTTCTTGGTGGTGCGCTTGCGCGGGGCCGGGGTGGTGGCTTCCTCGGCGGTGACGGTCTCGGTGGCCTTCTTGGTTGCGCGCTTGCGGGGCGCGGCCGTGGGGGCTTCCTCGGTGGTCACGGCTTCGGTGGCCTTCTTGGCCGTGCGCTTGCGCGGGGCCGTGGTCTCCTCGGCGGTGACGGGCTCGGCGACCTTCTTGGCGGCCCGCTTGCGTGGGGCGGCCGCCGGGGCCTCCTCCACCACGGCCACCGGCGCCGCGGCCTTCTTGGTGGTGCGCTTGCGCGGGGCCGGGGTGATGGTCTCCTCGGCGGTGACGGCTTCGGCGGCCTTCTTGGTCGCGCGCTTGCGGGGCGCGGCCGTGGGGGCTTCCTCGGTGGTCACGGCCTCGGTAGTCACGGGCTCGGCGGTCTTCTTGGTGGTGCGCTTGCGGGGCGCCGGGGCCGGGGTCTCCTCGGCCGCGACGGTCTCGGCGACCTTCTTCGCGGCCCGCTTGCGCGGGGCGGCCGCCGGGGCCTCCTCCACCACGGCCACCGGCGCCGCGGCCACGACGGTCACTGCGGCCTCGGCGGCGACCGGCGAACCGACCTGGCGGGTCGCCCGCCGACGTCCGGGCCGGGCGGCGGCCACGGGGGCCTCCTCCACGACCACGGCCGGAGCGGCGGTCTCGACGGGCGCCACGGTCTCGACGGTGGCCGAGACAGTGGACGGCCGGGTCACCCGACGGCGCCCGGAACGGCCGGACGCAGCCGGAGCCGCCTCGACGGCGACCGGAGCGACCACGGCCGGAGCCGCCGGGGCCTCGACCACGGGAGCAACGGGCGCCGCGGCAGCCACGGGCGCGGCGACGGGTGCCGCAGCGGCCCGCCGGTCGTTCCGCTTGCGCGGCGCGGAGGAGCCGGAGTTCTGCACCACCAGGCCGGTGAAGCGGTCGCGGACGGGCCGCTGCTGCGGCGTCCGGGAACGGATCACCGGCTCGGCGGCGGCCGGGGCCGCGGTCTCGGCCACCGGCTCCGAAACGGCGCGGACGCGCCGACGCGGGGCCCGGGCCTCGGCGACGGGC
The DNA here is from genome assembly GCF_044741705.1 of Kitasatospora sp. NPDC088134. Classification (NCBI taxonomy): domain Bacteria; kingdom Bacillati; phylum Actinomycetota; class Actinomycetes; order Kitasatosporales; family Streptomycetaceae; genus Kitasatospora; species Kitasatospora sp. NPDC088134. Next base: position 248,530 of record NZ_JBIUTD010000002.1, read on the forward strand.
TCCACCACCGCGACGGGGGCCGTGACGTCCGCGACGGGGGCTTCGACGGCCGGGGTCTCGACAACGGCTGCCTCGACCACCGGCTCCGCCGTGGCGCGGGTGCGTCGACGCGTGGCCCGGGCCGGCGCGGCAGCGCTCTCGGCGACGGGCTCGGCGGCGCCGGGAGCCTCGACAGTCGGGGTCTCGACAACGGCGGTCTCGACAACGGCGGTCTCGACAACGGCGGTCTCGACAACGGCGGTCTCGGCAACGGCGGTCTCGACGGTCTGCGCCTCGACGGCCGCCGCCGCGCCGCCACCACGGCGGTTGCGGGAGCGGCGGCGCGAGCCGCGGCCCTCCGCCGGCGCGCTGTCGGCCGGGGCCGCGGGGGCCTCGGTGGCGGGCAGCTCGGTCTCCGGGGCGGCGGTGACGGCGGCGTTCTCGCCGGCCAGGCCGCCGCCGCGGGTGCGCCGGCGCTCGCGGCTGCGGCGGGCCGGACGCTCGGCCGGGGCCGGGGTCTCGACGGCGGCAGCGGCGGGGCGGCCGCCCCGGGGGCGGACACCGCGCTGGCCGCGGCCGCCGGTCTCGCCGAGGTCCTCGACCTCCTCGGCGTCCAGGCCGGCCCGGGTGCGCTCGGAGCGCGGCAGGACGCCCTTGGTGCCGGGGGCGATCCGGAGCAGCTCGTACAGGTGCGGCGAGCTGGAGTAGGTCTCCTCCGGCTCGTTGAACGGCAGCTCCAGCGCCTTGTTGATCAGCTGCCAGCGCGGGATGTCGTCCCAGTCGACCAGGGTGACGGCGGTGCCGGAGGCGCCGGCCCGGCCGGTGCGGCCGATCCGGTGCAGGTAGGTCTTCTCGTCGTCCGTGCACTGGTAGTTGATGACGTGCGTGACGCCCTCGACGTCGATGCCGCGGGCGGCGACGTCGGTGCAGACCAGGACGTCGACCTTGCCGTTGCGGAAGGCGCGCAGCGCCTGCTCGCGGGCGCCCTGGCCGAGGTCGCCGTGCACCGCGCCGGCCGCGAAGCCGCGCTTGGTGAGCTGCTCGGCGACGTCGGCGGCGGTGCGCTTGGTGCGGCAGAAGATCATCGCCAGGCCGCGGCCGTCGGCCTGCAGGATGCGGGCGACCATCTCGACCTTGTCGAGCGAGTGCGCGCGGAAGATGTGCTGCTCGATGTTGGCGACGGTGGCGCCGGTGTCGTCCGGGGCGGCGGCCCGGATGTGGGTGGGCCGGCTCATGTACCGGCGGGCCAGCGAGATGACCTGGCCGGGCATGGTGGCCGAGAAGAGCAGGGTCTGCCGCTTGGCGGGCAGCATGGTGATGATCTTCTCGACGTCCGGCAGGAAGCCGAGGTCGAGCATCTCGTCGGCCTCGTCCAGGACCAGCGCGCGGACCTTGGACAGGTCGAGCTTGCGCTGCCCCGCCAGGTCGAGCAGGCGGCCGGGGGTGCCGACCACGATGTCGACGCCCTGCTTCAGGGCCTCCACCTGCGGTTCGTAGGCGCGGCCGCCGTACACGGCGAGGACCCGCACGTTGCGGACCTTGCCGGCGGTCTGCAGGTCGTTGGTGACCTGGGTGCACAGCTCGCGGGTGGGCACCACGATGAGCGCCTGCGGGCTGTCGGAGAGCTGCTCGGCGGTGGCCCGGCCGGCGGCGACGTCGGCCGTGACCACGACGCGCTCGATCAGCGGGAGGCCGAAGCCGAGGGTCTTGCCGGTGCCGGTCTTGGCCTGGCCGATGACGTCGTGCCCGGTCAGCGCGACCGGCAGGGTCATCTCCTGGATCGGGAAGGGGTGGACGATGCCGACGGCCTCCAGGGCCTCGGCGGTCTCCGGGAGGACGCCCAGCTCGCGGAAGGTCGTCTTCGTGGGTTCGGCGGTGGTGGACAGGGTGCTGCCTCTTCCGTGATGGAGGGCCGAGTCGGAGCGCGTCCGGCCGCGCCCGGGCGGCCCCGGGCGGGGCGTGTCGGGCGGGCGGTGCGGGGGAGGGGGCGTCCCGGTCCACGGGGTCCCGCTCCACGGGGTCGTGCGGCGCGCTGTCGGCGCGATCCGCAGCGGCCCTCGCTCGGCCTGATGCGGTGCCTGGGCCCGAGGCTCGGGCCAGGTCGGAGCCGATCGGGTCTCCGACCGGGCATCCGCGTACGTGAGCGCCGGGTGCGGTGTACCGGGCGGCGGACGCCGCCGGGCACGACTGCGCGGCCTGCCGAGAATCGGACCGGCCGCGCGGGTTCACACCTGGCCTCACTTCCTACCATACAGTCAAGCGACGACTCGAACACGTGACGGCGGCTACTCCGGGCGGCCGTGCCCCGGTGGCGCCCGGGCGGCGGGCGGGTTCCGGACCGGCCCGGACCGCCCGGGTGCCACTAAGGTCAGGTGCCATGGAGACGCAGGAACCGGGTGACGAGGTCACCGACTCGATCGGGCCCTGGACGGCCCGTGCCGCCGACCCGCAGTACCGGGCGGCCGTGCTGGACCTGCTCGGCGCGCTCGCCTACGGCGAACTGAGCGCCTTCGAGCGGCTGGCCGAGGACGCCAAGTTCGCCCCCGGCATCGAGGAGAAGGCGGCGCTGGCCCGGATGGCCTCCGCCGAGTACCAGCACTTCCAGCTGCTGAACGACCGGCTGGCCGAGGTCGGGGCCGACCCGGTCGCCGTGATGGAGCCGTTCGTCGAGCCGCTGGAGGCCTTCCACCGGCTGACCGCGCCGTCCGACTGGCTGGAGGGCCTGGTCAAGGCGTACGTCGGCGACTCGATCGCCACCGACTTCTACCGCGAGGTGGCCGTCCGGCTGGACGACGACACCCGGGACCTGGTGCTGCGGGTGATGTCCGACACCGGGCACGCCGAGTTCGCGGTCGACCGGGTCCGGCAGGCGATCACCGAGGACCCGCGGGTCGGCGGGCGGCTGGCGCTCTGGGGCCGGCGGCTGATGGGCGAGGCGCTCAGCCAGGCCCAGCGGGTGGTGGCCGAGCGGGACGCGCTGTCGAACCTGCTGGTCGGCGGCGCCGAGGTGCGCGGCTTCGACCTGGTCGAGGTCGGCAAGATGTTCAACCGGATCACCGAGAGCCACACGAAGCGGATGGCCGCGCTGGGCCTGGCCTCCTGACCTGGAGCACTCCCCGGTCAGACGTGGCGGTGCCGGCCGTGCGGCTTCGGCAGCAGGTCCGGCCGGGCCGGCACCGACACCAGCAGCAGCGAGGCCACCGCGGCGACCGCGAGCTGGGCGAGCGGCGCCCGCCCGTCCAGCACGTAGTGGCTGATCCGCCCGGCCAGCACGGCGGCGACCAGCGCGGTGCCGACCGGCAGCGCGCGCGGGCCGGGGAACAGCCCCGGCCGGACCTGCAGGGCGCCCAGCCCGACGGCCAGGCCGATCAGGACGAAGGCGATCGTCTCCCACACGGCTGCCTCCCGGGGCGTGCGACGCTGCGGCAGCACTCCGCCTACCCGCCCGGGGGCGCCGGTACGCACAGCACGGCGCCCCGTCCCCCCGGGCGGGGGAACGGGGCGCCGGGAACGCGGGCTCAGAGCGTGCCGAAGCCGACCTTGCGGACGGACGGCTCGCCGATCTCGACGTAGGCCAGCCGGTCCGCCGGGACCAGCACCTTGCGGCCGTGCTCGTCGGACAGCGAGAACAGCTTGCTGGTGCCGTCCAGGGCCTTGGCGACCGCGTCCGCGACCTCTTCGGCAGATTGCGCGCTCTCCAGGACGATCTCCCGGTTCGCGTTCTGCACCCCGATCTTGACCTCCACGGCTTCCGTCCCTCCGGTAGCTGGCCGCGCGCGCCCCTGCCGCCGTTCGCGGTGGGCGCGCCGTACGGGCTCACCTTAAGGCAGCGCGGACGCCCGCAGGCGAAGGTCGGGGGCCGCTCCGCTCAGGGCCGAATCCGCAGTCAGTCGCCGACGGCGTTCGGGCCGTCCTGGGTCGGGTGCATCGGGAAGCCCTTCAGGCCGCGCCAGGCCAGGCTGGCCACCAGCCGGACCGCCTCGTCGCGCGGGATCTCGCCGTCCTGGGTGAGCCAGTACCGGGCGGTGATCTGGGCCAGGCCGCAGACGCCGACCGCGAGCAGCTTGGCCTCGGCCTCCGGCAGGTCGGTGTCCTCGGCGATCACCTTGGAGACCAGGGTGGCGCTCAGGTCGGTGGCCCGGTCGACCCGCTCGCGCACCGCCGGGTCGTTGGTCAGGTCCGACTCGAAGACCAGCCGGAACGCGCCGGACTCGCTGGAGACGTAGTGGAAGTACGCCTCCATGGTCGCGGCGACCCGCTGCTTGTTGTCGTTGGTCGCCTCCAGCGCTGCCCGGGTGCCGTCCACCAGGGCGTCGCAGTGCTTGTCGAGCAGCGCGAGGTAGAGCTCCAGCTTTCCCGGGAAGTGCTGGTAGAGCACCGGCTTGCTGACCCCGGCCCGCTCGGCGATGTCGTCCATGGCCGCGGCGTGGTAGCCCTGGGCGACGAACACCTCCTGCGCGGCTCCGAGCAGTTGTTCACGGCGGGCGCTTCGCGGCAGGCGGGCACCGCGCGGGCGCTCCTGCGCCTCCTGGACGGCCGTCACGGCGCTCCTCACTTCACGGTCTGCGATGGGCTGGCAAGGTGATTGATTCTACTTTTCGGTAACCCGTTTGTGCGCGGGTGAAGCCGAGTAAAGCGCACAACCGCCCCTTGTCGGGAGCCCACAATACGACCCGGACCTGGACTGTCCACAGGTCGAGACGGGCCCGCGACAGGGCCGTGACCGGCCGGGGCGCGCACCGGCCGCCACCTGGGCCGGTCACTACCATCGTCGTCCATGAGCGCCGCCCCGCACCCCCTCGCCGCCCTGGAGCCGCACCGCACCGTCCAGGTGCCCGGCGCGGAACTGGCCGTCAGCCGCCACTCCGCCCCCCGCCCCGAGCTGCCGCCCGCGCTGTTCGTGCACGGACTCGGCGGTTCCGCCGACAACTGGCTCGAACTCATGGACCTGCTCGCCGACCGGGTCGACGGCGAGGCGGTCGACCTGCCCGGCTTCGGGCACTCCGCCCCGCCGCTGGACGGCAACCTGTCGGTCTCCGGGCACGCCCGCGCCGTCATCGGGTACCTGGAGGAGTCCGGCCGCGGGCCGGTCCACCTGTTCGGCAACTCGCTCGGCGGCGCCGTCTCGGTCCGGGTCGCCGCGCTCCGCCCCGACCTGGTCCGCAGCCTCGCCCTGATCTCCCCGGCGCTGCCCGAACTGCCCCCGCAGCGCACCGCCTGGCCCACCGGCCTGCTCGCCGTCCCCGGCGTCGCCGAACTGGTCCGCCGCCGCGGCCCCGCCGCCGACCCCGAGACCGCCACCGCCGACCTGCTGCGCCTGGTCTACGCCGACCCGGCCGCGATCCCCGCCCACCGCCGGGCCCGCGCGGTCGCCGAGTACCGCCGCCGGGCCGCCCTCCCGTACGCGCTGGAGGCGCTGGCCGGCTCCGCCCGCGGCGTGGTGACCGCCTACACCGAGCGCGGCGAGCAGTCGCTCTGGCGGCAGGCCGAGCAGGTCGCCGCACCGGTGCTGCTGGTCTACGGGATCAAGGACAAGCTGGTCTCCTACCGCTCCGCCCGGCGGGCCTGCGCCGCGTTCCGGGACGCCCGGCTGCTGGTGCTCCCCGACTCCGGGCACGTGGCCATGCTGGAGCACCCCGCACCGGTCGCCCGCGCGGTGCGCGAACTGCTCGCGGAGGCCGACGGCCGCCGTTGAGCAGGGGCGCGCGCGGGGCGCACCCGGCGTGAACGCCGAAAACGGAGCAGGCGCGCACGAGGTCACGGCCGTTCACCCGATGGGGTGGTAAGCCGGGCCGGGCCCCTAGGGCGTCCGGCCCGGCGCTCTACCTTCGTGTTGTCGGACCGAACAGGTGTGGGGGGCGAGACGGCGAGGGCGGCGGCCGCGGGGAGCGGACACCGGCCGAACGGCCGTCGAGCACGGACGCACTCCCCTGTGTCGTAGGGCCGGAACCCCGTCGAAACGCTCTTGCTCTGGAGGCGTCGTGCGCATCGCTCTGCTCACCGAGGGCACCCTCACCACCGCACAGCGTGACGCGGGCGGCTGGTGCGGCCGCCTGGTCGACGGCCTGCCCGAGCACGAGTTCCGGCTCTACCGGCTGCTCCCCGCCGACCGCCCCGCCCCGCCCACCGGCGTGCCCGGCCTGCACGGCGTCCACGAACTGCCGATGTGGGGCCGCCGCCCCGCCGGGCGCGGGCCGACCGCGCTGCGCCGCCGGGCCTACGTCCGGGCGTACGAGGAACTGGTCCGGGCGCTGGTCGGGCCCGGCGGGCGGGACGGGTTCGGGCCCGCGCTGTACCGGCTCGCCGAACTCGGCCGGGAGGACGACGCGCTGCCCGCGTTCCTCGCCTCCGGCCACGCCCACCGCGCCCTGGAGCGGATCTGGCGGATGCCCGGCGCCGACACCGCCGGCGGCCAGCCGCTGGTCTGCGACGTGCTGGTCGCCGCCGACCTGCTGGAGCAGTGCCTGCGGCCGCTCTCCGCGCCCTGGTACGGCACCGGCGCGGCCGGGCTCGGCGGCGCCGATCTCTGCCACGTGGTCGGCGGCGGCCCCGCCGCGCTGCCCGCGCTGGTCGCCCGCCGGCTGCACGGCGTCCCGTTCGTGGTCACCGAGCACGGCCTGCACCTGCGCGAGCAGTACCGCGGCTACCGCTCCGCCCCCTACCGCTGGCCGGTCCGCGCCCTGCTGCTCGCGTTCTTCCGGCAGCTCACCGAGGAGACCTACCGGCAGGCCGCCGCGCTCACCCCCGGCAGCGCCTACGACCGGCAGTGGCAGCAGCGGGTCGGCGGCGACGAGGCCCGGACCCGGATCGTGCCCGAGGGCACCCCCGCCACCGGGCGGCCCGCCGCCGGCGAGGAGCCCGCGGCGCCCACCCTGGTCTGGGCCGGTGCGCTGGAGCCCGGCCGCGACCCCGAACTGATGCTGCACGCCTTCGCCCAGGTCCGGGCCGAACTGCCCGCGGCCCGGCTGCGGATGTACGGGCAGGAGGGCGCGCCCGGCTACCTCGCGCACTGCGAGGCCATCGCCGAGCGGCTCGGCATCGCCGGGGCGGTCGACTTCGCCGGGCTGCCGGAGAGCCCCGCCGCCGCCTGGGAGAGCGGCAGCGCCGTGGTGTTCAGCGCGCTCGCCCAGCGCAGCCCCCGGCTGCTCGCCGACGCCATGCTGTCCGGCCGCGCCGTGGTCGCCACCGAGGTCGGCGTCGCCCGCGAGGTGCTCGGCCCCGCCGGACTGCTGGTGCCGCCGCGCAGCCCGCGCGCCCTGGCCGGGGCCTGCCTGGCGCTGCTCACCGACCACGAGCGCCGCTCCCGCCTCGGCCTGGCCGGCCGGCTCCGGGCGCAGGAACGCTTCGCCGTGGAACCCGTGGTCGGCGCCTTCCGGGAGATCTACCTCGACCTGGTCTCCCGCTACCCGGCCTTCCCGGCCCGCCCCGGCACCCCGGCCCGCCCGTTCGCGCGGCCCGCCGAGTACTGGGTGGCCGGCTCCGCGAGCACCGCCCCCGCCCCGGCGGGCGAGCCGTCCGCCGCGGGCGGCGAGGCCGGGCCGGAGGCCGCCGGGCGGGCGGAGACGGCCGGACCGGCCGGCGGGCCGGGCCGGGTGGTGACCGTCGGGTCCGCCGTGCGGACGGTGACGGCCGGCTCGGTCGCGGCCGAGGTCCGGAAGCGGGCCGGGGTCACCCTGGTCAAAGCCGGGCCCGCGCTCGCGGAGGCGCTGTGACCCCGCCCCCCGCCGACCCCGTCCGCGAACTCCTGGACAGCAACCGGGAGTTGTGCGAACAGGCGATCGACCCGCTGGAGATCGCCGCCGCCCTGGAGGACGCCGGCCTGGCCGTCGACGGGGCCGCCCGCTACCGGCACGCCGACGTGTTCGGCCTCGCCGAGGAACTGCACGCCCGGGTGCCGCGCCGCCCGCCGCGCGAGCCGCTGCCGCCCGCCGACCCGCTCGGCCGGCTGCCCGCCGCCGCCCTCCGGGGCGCCGCCGCGCACCTGCTGCCGCTGCTGCCCGCGCTGGCCCTCGGCGGCCTGCCCGGCGGCGCGCTCGCGGTGCTGGCCGGGGCCGGGGCCGCCGCGCTCACCGCCCCGCCGGCCCCCACCGCGCCCGGCCCCCCGCCGGGCCGCGACCCCGACGACGGCCTGACCCGGCCCGCGCCGCCCGCCCCGCCGCCCCGCCGCCCGCCCTGGGCGGCGCTCGGCCACGGCGCCGGCACCGGCCTGCTGCTCGCCCTGCTCGCCGCCGCCGCGCCCGGACCGGCCGTCGCCGCCGCGCTCGGCGGGGCGAGCGCCGGCTGGGGCGCGGCCTGGCTGCGCCGGCACGGCCGGCGGCAGACCGCGGCCGCCACGCTGGGGGAGTTCCGCTCCCGGCTGCGGCCCGTCCTGCCGCTGGCCGTGCTGGCACAGCTCGCCGCCCTCACCGGGCTCGGCTGGGCCGCCGCCCGCGACCGGCCCGCCACCGCGGGGGCCGCGCTGCTGGTGCTCGGCACGCTGTGGCTGCTCGCCGCGGCGGTCCGCGACGCGGGCCGTCCCGGCACCGCCGCCACCGCCGTGCTGACCGCCGCGACCGGCGCCGCCGTGCTCTCGCTGCCCGGCCCCGCACACTGGCTGGGCGCCCCGCCCGCCGGCGGCCTGCTGGCCGCCGGCCTCGGCCCCGCGCTGCTGCTGGCCGGCTGTGCCTGGCCGCTCAGCACCAGGCCGGGGGCGTACCGGTGAGCGCGGGGCGGGCCGGGGACGTCGTCGATCAGATCGTGTTCCGCCCGGCCGGTGCCGGGCCCGATGGAAGGACTTGGACCCGATGAGGGTGCTGCTGCTGGGGGCCGACGGGTTCATCGGCCGGCGGGTGGCCGACCGGCTGCTGGCCGAGGAGGGGCTCCAGGTGACCGTGCTGGGCCGGGGCGACTCCGCCGACATCAGGTTCGACCTGGCCGCGGGGAGTCCGGGCGCGCTGGCCCGGTTCCTGGACGCGGTGGCCCCGCAGGTGGTGATCAACTGCGCCGGGGCCACCTACGGGACGTCGCGGAACCTGATCCGCTCGAACACCCTGGCGGTGGCCACCGTCTGCGAGGCGATCCGGCGCAGCCGGGAGCCCGCCCGGCTGGTGCACGTCGGCTCGGCGGCCGAGTACGGCCCGGCGCAGCCCGGCGGGCCGATCCCGGAGAGCGCCGAGCCGCGCCCGGTCGGGCCGTACGGGGTGTCGAAGCTGGCGGGCACCGAGCTGGTGCTCAGCTCGGGCCTGGACGCGCTGGTGCTGCGGGTGTTCGACGTGGTCGGGCCGGGCGCGCCGACGGCCTCGCTGTTCGGGCGGCTGGCGGAGGGCCTGCGGCGGGCGCTGGAGCAGGAGGAGAGCCAGGTCCGGATGCCGGACCTGTCCGGGCACCGGGACTTCGTGGACGTCCGGGACGTGGCGCGGGCGATCCAGGCGGCGGCGGTCTCGGCCGCCACCGGGGTGATCAACATCGGCTCCGGCCACGCCGTCCGGGCCCGCGACGCCGCGCACCTGCTGGTCCGGGCGTCCGGTTTCGAGGGCACCGTCACCGAGGACGCCCGCCAGGTGGTGCTGCCGGCCCAGCACGCGGGCGCGGAGGGCCTGCGGGCGGCCGAGGCGCGGCCCGCGGTGGAGCCGGTGCAGTGGCGGCAGGCGGACGTCCGGACCGCCCGGGACCGTCTCGGATGGCGGACGCAGGTGCCGCTGGAGGAGTCGCTCGGTGACGTCTGGCTGGAGACCGCCTGCCGGGTCTGAGGGCGAACGGCCCGGCCTGACCAGGGGGTTGACGGGGCGGGTGGGGTCTCGGCATCCGGCGCCGGGCATCTCACCCCGTGGACCTGCTGTCTTGGAATACCCCCGGCACGTGACACTGTTGGCGTAGTCGAAGAGAACCTGACGACCATCGGAGCCCCCGTGTCGCTGCCACCCCTGGTCGAGCCCGCCGCCGAGCTCACCGTCGAAGAGGTCCGCCGGTACTCCCGCCACCTGATCATCCCCGACGTGGGCATGGCCGGGCAGAAGCGGCTGAAGAACGCCAAGGTGCTGTGCGTCGGCGCCGGCGGCCTCGGGTCGCCGGCCCTGATGTACCTGGCCGCCGCCGGTGTCGGCACCCTCGGCATCGTCGAGTTCGACACCGTGGACGAGTCGAACCTGCAGCGGCAGATCATCCACGGCCAGTCCGACATCGGCCGCTCCAAGGCCGAGTCCGCGCGCGACTCGGTCCAGGAGATCAACCCGCTGGTCGAGGTGGTCCTGCACAACGAGCGCCTCGACAACGACAACGTGCTGGAGATCTTCTCCGGCTACGACCTGATCGTCGACGGCACCGACAACTTCGCCACCCGGTACATGGTCAACGACGCCGCGGTGCTGCTCGGCAAGCCGTACGTGTGGGGCTCCATCTACCGCTTCGACGGCCAGGCCAGCGTCTTCTGGGCCGAGCACGGCCCCTGCTACCGCTGCCTCTACCCGGAGGCCCCGCCGCCGGGCATGGTCCCGTCCTGCGCCGAGGGCGGCGTGCTGGGCGTGCTGTGCGCCTCGATCGGCTCGATCCAGGTCAACGAGGCGATCAAGCTGCTGGCCGGGATCGGCGAGCCGCTGGTCGGCCGGCTGATGATCTACGACGCCCTGGAGATGCAGTACCGCTCGGTGAAGGTCCGCAAGGACCCGAACTGCGCCGTCTGCGGCGAGAACCCGACCGTCACCGAGCTGATCGACTACGAGTCGTTCTGCGGCGTGGTCTCCGAGGAGGCCTCGGAGGCGGCGATCGGCTCGACGATCACCTCCAAGCAGCTCAAGGAGTGGATCGACAACGGCGAGAACATCGACATCATCGACGTCCGCGAGATCAACGAGTACGAGATCGTCAGCATCCCGGGCGCCCGCCTGATCCCGAAGAACGAGTTCCTGATGGGCACCGCCCTGCAGGACCTGCCGCAGGACAAGCGGATCGTGCTGCACTGCAAGACCGGCGTCCGCTCGGCCGAGGTGCTGGCCGTGCTGAAGGCCGCGGGCTTCTCCGACGCCGTCCACCTGGGCGGCGGCGTGGTCGGCTGGGTCAACCAGATCGAGCCGCACAAGCCCAGCTACTGATCGTCGCGTTTCCGGGGCCGCCCGGTCGGGAGTCTCCGCTCCCGGCCGGGCGGTTCCGCGTGGTGCGGGTGCTCAGCCGGCGGTGAGGCCGTGCAGGGCGCCGGTGCGGCGCATCCGGTGGTCGAAGAACGGGCGCCCGTCGGCGGTGACCCGGGCCAGGTGGCCGAACAGCTCCAGCGAGACCGCGCCCAGCAGGTCGCTCCAGGCGCCCAGCGCGGCCACCACCAGGTGGTCGGGCAGCTCGGCGGGCAGCCGGTCCAGCAGCGGGGCGAGCGCCGCCCGGGCGGCCGCCGGGACGGCCGGGTCGCCGACCGGGCGGTAGGCACCGGCCGCGGCCGCCTCCGCGAACAGCCGGCCGACCAGCAGCGGCAGTCGGGTGCCGGGCCCCGTGGTGTCCGCCGGGGCCGCGTAGCCGGGCACCGGGGAGCCGTGCACCAGCGCGAACTCGTGCGGGTGGGCCAGCGCCCAGTCCCGCACCGCGTGGCAGACCGCCAGCCAGCGCGCCGGGTGGTCGCCGGCCGGGGCCGCCGCCGCGGCGTCCGCGGCATCGCCGAGCGCGTCGAAGGCGTCCGCGATCAGGGCGGTCAGCAGGGCGTCCCGGCCCGGGTAGTAGCGGTACAGCGCGGAGGCGGAGACCAGGCCGACGTCCCGGGCCAGCGTCCGCATGGACAGCCCCGCCGGGCCGTCGGCGGCCAGCTGGCGGCGGGCGGCGTCCTTGATCTCGCGGGTGAACTCGGCGCGGACCCGCTCGCGGGGGGTGGGGGCCTTCGGCATGCGGGCCATCATCCCAGCGGGCGAGAACAGCGGCAACTTTCGGGCACGGCGTTCTTGGTCGAGAACATCGTTCTTGACGCGAGGTCGGCGCTGCGCCAGGCTGGGCGCGAGCGAGAACGCCGTTCTCCCGGACCCCGAGTGGAGCCCCGCATGAGCACGCACCTGGTCGTCGGCGCCGGACCGGTCGGCTCCGCCACCGCCCGGCTGCTCGCCGAACGCGGCGAGGACGTCGCCGTGGCCACCCGCACCACCGCCACCGCCCGCCCCCTCGACGGCATCCGCCGCCTCCACCTCGACGCCGCCGACCCCGACGCGCTCACCGCCGCCGCGACGGGCGCCGCGGTGCTCTACAACTGCGCCAACCCGCCCTACCACCGCTGGCCCGAGACCTGGCCCGCCCTCGCCGCCGCCCTGCTGACCGCCGCCGAACGCACCGGCGCCGTCCTCGCCACCGTCTCCAACCTGTACGGCTACGGGGCCGTGGAGGGCCCGATGAGCCCCGCCACGCCGCTGCGACCCAACTCCGCCAAGGGGGAGGTGCGCGCCGCGATGTGGCGCGAGGCACTGGCCGCGCACGAGGCCGGACGGGTCCGGGTCACCGAGGTCCGCGGCTCCGACTACCTCGCCCCCGACGCGGTCAGCGCGCTCGACTCCCGGGCCTTCGGCCGGGCGCTGGCCGGGCGCACCGTCCAGGTCCTCGGCGACCCCGACGCCACCCACAGCTGGACCGCCCCCGAGGACACCGCCCGCCTGCTGGTCGCCGTCGGCACCGACGAACGCGCCTGGGGGCGGGCCTGGCACGTGCCCAGCAACGCGCCGCGCAGCCAGCGCCAGGTGATCACCGAACTCTGCGCGGCGGCGGGCCGCCCGGCGGTGCGCGTCACCCGCGTCCCCGGGCCGGTCCTGGCGCTGCTGGGGCTGGTCAACCCGGTGATCCGCTCCGCGAAGGAGACGGCCTACCAGTTCGAGCGGCCGTTCGTGATCGACGACAGCGCGACCCGGGAGGTCTTCGGGCTGGAGCCGAAGCCGTGGGCGGAGATGCTCAGTGAGATTGCTGAGAGTTCTGGCGTTTAGGGGCCCGGGGAACGGCGGGGCCGAGGGGCGTTGGGCCGGGGCACAGTGGGGCGCTACGGGGCTTTCGCCGAGGACCTTCGGCCCGAAACGGGGTGGCGCTTCGCAGCCTGTTGGACACCCGCCACTCGGCTCCGCCGTTCCCCGGGCCCCTGGATGGAGCCGACGTTACAGGGCCCCCTTGCGCTGGAGGACGTTGTAGGCGATCCAGCCCGGGAGGACGGGGAGCCAGAAGGTGAGGAGGCGGTAGAGGAAGACGGCGGAGGTGGCCGCGGTGGCGGGGACGCCGGCGAAGGTGAGGGCGGAGATCAGGGCGATCTCGACCGGGCCGATGCCGCCGGGGGTGGGGATCGCGGAGCCGGCCGCGTTGGCGGTCAGGAAGACCACGGCGACGGCCGCGTAGGTGACGTGTCCGCCGCCGCCGAAGGCCTGGATGGAGGCGTCCAGGCAGGCGGTGAAGGAGAGGGTCAGCAGGAGGATGCCGCCGAAGCCGGTGACCAGCTTGCGGGGGGTCTGCATCAGGTCGAGCATCCGGGGGATCACGCCGAAGAACAGGGCGCGGACCCGGGTGACCACGAAGCGGCGCAGCGGGGCGACCGCGGCGACGACCAGGGCGAGGACGGCGGCGGTCAGGACGCCGATGATGACGGCGCGGGAGGCGCCGAGGTCGCCGTTGGTCTGCGAGCCGGTGATCAGGCCGAAGGCGAACAGCAGCAGCAGGTGGCCGCCGAGGCCGGCCAGCTGGGAGGCGCCGACGGAGGCGACGGCCTGGACCGGGCGGATGCCGGCCCGCTGCAGGTAGCGGGTGTTGAGGGCGATGCCGCCGACCGCCGCGGGGGCGACCAGCTTGACGAAGGACCCGGCCACCTGCGCGGCGACGGTGCGGCCGAAGGGGAGCCGCTCGGGGACGAAGCCGGTCAGGCTCATCGCGGCGGCGACGTAGGAGAGCGCGGAGGCGGCCAGCGCGGCCGCCGCCCAGCCCCAGTTCATCTGGGAGACCTTGAACTGGTCGGGGCGGATGGTGGTGAGGGCCAGGTAGGCGGCGAAGGCCAGCGCCACCACCATGATCAGGGTCCGGGGCTTGAGCCGTTCCAGCTTCGCGGGGGCGATCGGCGCCTCGGGGGCGATCTGCAGGATCTGCGCCCGGATCCGGGAGAGCAGGTCCTCGCCGGCCTGGGCGATGTCCTCCTCGGCCTGCTGCTGGGTGCGCTCGCCGGCCGCGACCTGCTTGAGGGCGAGGGCCTGGGCGGCGGTCTTCCGCTCCTTGGTCATCCGCTGCAGGTCGCCGCGGGTCTGCCGGCTCAGGCCGACCGGTTGGAGCAGCGGCAGCGCCTCGGCGATCCGGGTGGGGCCGAGGACGGCGGTGGCGACCGCGACGGCCCGTTCGGGGCCGGTCCGCAGGGCGAAGGTGGTGAGCAGCTGGGCGACGTCGATGCGCAGGGTGAGGTCGCCGGCCGCGATGTCGCCGCCGGACAGGTTGACCAGGCAGCCGGTGTGCTCGTCGACGGCGAGCAGCGACTCGCCGGTGAGGCGGCGGTGCGCGATCCGGCGCTCGTGCAGGGTGGCGACGGAGGCCCAGAAGGAGGCCATCACCGCGTCGGTGACCTCCTCGTCGGGGAGCTCGTCCAGGGTGCGGCCGGCCACGTTCTCGTAGACCAGGATCGCGGCGTCCGGGCCGAGCTCGGAGGTGGCGACCAGCTGCGGCGCGCGGGCCCCGGAGGCGGCCGCCGCGTACGCGATCAGGGCCTCCTGCTCCAGGGCCTGGCGGAGCGACTGGGGGCTGCGGCGGACCGCGACCGAGCGCAGCCGCAGCCGGCGCCAGGCGCGGTAGAAGAAGCCGGAGGCCTGCTGCTCGCGGTCGATGATGTGGACGTCGAGGAGCGGGCCGGTCTGCTGGGTGACCAGGTAGCGGCGGGTGCCGCCGGGCGCGTCCGGGGCCAGGTGCGCGGCGGACGGGGCGAAGCCGACCTTGCGCAGGCCGATCATCAGGTGCTGCCCGGTGGGGCGGATGTTCGGCGAGCCGATCGCGTACAGCGTGCCGTACGCCACCGACCAGCCGATCAGCACGGTCAGCAGCAGCGAGAGCGGGGTGGTGTTGCCGTTGATCAGTTCGGCGGCGCCGGACAGGATCACCACTATCCACAGGGCGACCCGCCAGCGCGGCCGGCTCGACATGCCGACGGCCGTCATGTAGGCGATCACCGGGGCGAGGTAGCCGTGCACCGGGTCGGTGAGCGTCTCGCCGCCGCCCGGGGGCACCTGGGTGAGGGCGTTGCGGATCTCCTCGGGGGCGCTGGCGGCCACCCACCAGTCCACGCCCAGCGAGACGCCGTAGGCCAGCACCGAGGCGAGCACGCCGTCGGCGACCCGCAGGCCGTCCCGTTTGATCAGGCGCTCGACGGCGAACACCAGCGGCACGGTGAGGACCGCGACCGAGGAGACCAGCGCGGAGATCTTCGAGAGCACGCCGGGGATGCGGTTGGCGTTGACGGTGATGTCGTTCTCGATGCCGGTGGTGGTGGAGACCGCCACCTGGGCGAGGACGAACACCGCGACGATCCCGAGCAGTCCGGCCAGGAAGCGCAGCAGGTCGGAGGGCCGGTGCGCGCGCGGCGCGAGCAGCGGCTCGTCGACGGCCAGGAACTCGCCGGCCGGCTCCTCCTCGACCGGTGCGCCGTCCGCCGGGACATCCGCCGACCCCGGCGCGTCCGTCGGCTCCGGCCCGTCCGTCGGCCCCGGCCCGTCGTCCGGACGCTCCGGCGGCCGGTCCGGCCCGTCGTCCGGCGGCAGCTGTGCGGCCACCGCTTCCTCCCCCGTGTGGTGCGCGTCCCGCGCGCGGTGGCGCAGGTCGACCGGTGGAGCGCCCCCGCCCCCGCGGGCGGAACCGGCGGTGGCGGACTCCCCGGAGTCCTCGTCCACGTTCAATTCAGCCGTCCCGGTCATCTGGTCTTGTTCCTCGTGAGTCGCACTGCCCCGAAGATGCTGCCATGCCCGGAACCCCGGTGCGGGCCAGGGGCGGCATCCCGCGCGCCGGGTCGCTCGCACGGGGTGCGGGAAATCGACCGGATGGGGAAGAATGCGGCGGATGACCGAACCCGACGGAGCGCCCGAGATCCCGCCCTACGCCGAGGCGGTGCTCGACCTCGCCGAGCGGATTCCGCCGGGGAAGGTGATGACCTACGGCGATGTCGCCGAGTACCTGGGACGGGGCGGCCCCCGCCAGGTCGGGCGGGTGCTGGCGCTGTACGGGGCGCCGGTGCCCTGGTGGCGGGTGATCCGGGCGGACGGGCGGCCGCTGCCCGGCCACGAGCACCGGGCGCTGCCCGAGTACCGGGCCGAGGGCACCCCGCTGCGCACCGTCGGCGGCGAGCCCCGGGTCGACCTGCGGGCCGCCCGCTGGGACGGCGGGCCCGTGACCGGGGAAGGTGCGCCGGAGGGGCCTGTGGGTGCAGGATCGTAGGCTCGTCGCGGCGCGCCCGTCCCACGGGCCGCCGCCGAACCACTGAACCGCCGTACGACCCTGGACCGCAGTGACCTCACCGTTCCGCCTGGTGCGCAGCCCCCTCGCGCAGCCCGACCCGCCCGTCCTGGACGCGTTCCAGCAGGCCGTGGTCGCGCACGCGGGGGGGCCGTTGCTGGTGCTCGCGGGGCCGGGGACGGGCAAGACGACCACGCTGGTCGAGGCGGTGGCCCGCCGGGTCGCCGGCGGCACCGCGCCCGAACGCGTCCTGGTGCTGACGTTCAGCCGCAAGGCCGCGATGGAGCTGCGGGACCGGATGACCGCCCGGATCGGCACCACCGCCCCGCAGGCCACCACCTTCCACTCGTTCTGCTACGCCCTGCTGCGCGCCCACCAGCCGCCCGAGGAGCAGGCCGAGCCGCTGCGACTGCTGTCCGGCCCCGAGCAGGACGTGATGGTCCGCGAACTGCTCGCGGGCGGCGCCGAGGACACGAAGGCCGGGACGGCCAGCATCGGCTGGCCGCTCGACCTGCGGGCCTGCCTGACCACCCGCGGCTTCGCCGACGAAGTCCGCGCCGTGCTCGCCCGCAGCCGCGAACTCGGCCTCGGCGAGGACGAGTTGGCCCGGTTCGCGGCGGGCGTGGAGCGCCCCGACTGGGCCGCCGCCGCGCACTTCCTGGCCGAGTACCTGGACGTCCTCGACCTGCGCGGCGTGCTGGACTACGCCGAGCTGGTGCACCGGGCCGTGCTGCTGGCCGAGCGCGCGGACGTCGCCGCCCGGCTGCGCGAGCGCTACGACGTGGTGTTCGTCGACGAGTACCAGGACACCGATCCGGCCCAGGTCCGGCTGCTGCAGCGGCTCGCGGGCGGCGGCCGGGACCTGGTCGCGGTCGGCGACCCCGACCAGTCGATCTACGCGTTCCGCGGTGCCGACGTGAACGGCATCCTGGAGTTCCCCGACGCCTTCCGGCAGGCCGACGGCCGCCCCGCCGAGGTCAAGGTGCTGCGGGTGTCCCGGCGCTCCGGCGCGGTGCTGCTGGCCGCCTCCCGGGAGCTGGCCCGCCGGATGCCGATGGGCCGCCTGCCCGCCGACAAGCTGGCCGCGCACCGCGCCCTGCTGCCGTCCCGGGAGGGCGGCACCGTCGAGGTCTACACCTACCCGACGCCCGGCGCCGAACTCGACTCGGTCGCCGACCTGCTGCGCCGCGCCCACCTGGAGGACGGCGTCCCGTGGGGCGAGATGGCGGTGCTGGTCCGGGCCGGCGCCCGGACCATACCGGGCGTGCGCCGGGCGCTGGCCGCCGCCGGCGTCCCGCTGGAGATCGACGGCGACGACCTGCCGCTGCGCGAGGAGAGCGCCGTCGTCCCGCTGCTGCAGGCGCTGCGGGTCTGCGCCGAGGGCGAGGGCGCGCTCACCGCCGACCTCGCGCACACCCTGCTGACCGGCCCGCTGGCCGCCCTGGACGGCTCCGACCTGCGCCGGCTCGGCCGGACCCTGCGTGAGGAGGAGCGCCGGGCGCTCGCCGAGGAGGGCGCGCCCGGCGTGGCCCGCCCCGCCGAGGAACTGATCCGGGAGGCCCTGGAGCAGCCCGAACTGCTCGCCCTGCTGGACGCCCCGTACGGCCGCCGCGCCTACGAGCTGGGCGTGCTGCTGCGCAAGGTCCGCGAACTGCTGGCCGGCGGCGCCTCCGGCGAGGACGCGCTCTGGGAGCTGTGGGACGGCTCCCGGCGCTGGCGCGAGCGGCTGGAGCGGGCCGCGCTGCGCGGCGGCCCGGCCGGCCGCAACGCCGACCGCGACCTGGACGCGCTGTGCGCCCTGTTCGAGAGCGCCGCCCGCGCCGAGGAGCGGGTCACCGGCCACCGCGGCGCCCTCGACCTGCTCGCCGAGATCGAGGCCCAGGACATCGCCGCCGACACCCTGCACGTGCGCGCGGTGCGCCCCGACGCCGTCCGGCTGATGACCGCGCACCGCGCCAAGGGCCTCGAATGGCGGTTGGTCGTGGTGGCCGGCGTCCAGGAGGGGCTCTGGCCCGACCTGCGCCGCCGCGGCTCGCTGCTGGAGGCCGACCGGATCGGCCGCGACGGCCTGGCCGAACCGCTCTCCCCGGCGGCGCTGCTCGCCGAGGAGCGCCGGCTGTTCTACGTCGCCGCGACCCGCGCCAAGGAGCGCCTGGTGGTGACGGCCGTCAAGGCGCCCGCGGAGGACGGCGACGAGCCGTCCCGGTTCCTGCGCGAGCTGTACCGGGAGACCGTCGACCGGCGCACCGGCCGGGTGCTGGAGCGCGTCCCGCAGGTGAAGGTCGCCGAGGTGACCTCCCGGCCGCGCCGCCCGCTGTCGGTGCCCGCGCTGGTCGCCGAGCTGCGCGCCGTCACCGTCGACCCGGACCGCTCCCCGCAGCTGCGCCGGGCCGCCGCCGAACGCCTGGCCACGCTGGCCGCCGCGCTGGACGAGGACGGCCGTCCGCTCGTCCCGGCCGCCCACCCCGACCAGTGGTGGGGCCTGGTCGACGCCACCGCCGCGCCCGAGCCGCTGCGCGAGCCCGCGGAGCCGGTCCGGCTGTCCGGCAGCGGGCTGGAGCAGCTGGAGGCCTGCTCGCTGCAGTGGTTCCTGGAGAAGGACGTGCAGGCCGGGCGGAGCGCCTCCGCCGCCCAGGGCTTCGGCAACGTGGTGCACGCCCTCGCCGACGAGGTCGGCTCCGGCCGCACCCCCGCCGACCTGGCCGTCCTGATGGAGCGGCTGGACACCGTCTGGGACGCGCTCGCCTTCGACGCCCCGTGGAAGTCCCAGCAGGAGAAGACCGAGGCCCGGGCCGCGCTGGAGCGCTTCCTGCGCTGGCACGTGCTGGAGCGCGGGCGGACCACCGTCGCCACCGAGCACGGCTTCGACCTGACCCTGGACGTCGGCGGCGTCGCGGTCCGCATCCGCGGCTCGATGGACCGGGTCGAGGCCGACGGGATCGGCCGCGCCTACGTGGTCGACTTCAAGACCGGCAAGCGGATGCCGACCGACAAGTCGCTCCCCGACCACCGCCAACTCGCCGTCTACCAGCTGGCGGTGCGCGGCGGCGCGCTCGACGGCCTGCCCGGCTTCGAGGACGGCGCGGTGCCCGGCGGGGCCGAACTCGTCCAGCTCCGCGAGCCCGCCAAGGGCGACCCCGAGGCCCCCAAGGTGCAGCAGCAACTGCCGCCCGCCGAACCGTGGGTGGAGGACCTGCTGGTGCAGACCGCCGGCAAGGTGCTCGCCGAGCGGTTCGCCCCCACCACCGGGGAGCGCTGCGGCAGTTGCGCGTTCCGCGGCAGCTGCTCCGCGCAGCGGGACGGCCGGCATGTCGTCGACTGAGCCGCGACCGGACGCCGCCGGGCCGCATCCCGACGAGCCGGAGCCGTTCGAGCCGGAGCCGTTCGAGCCGGAGCCGTTCGAGCCGCCCGTCGGGCCGCCGCCGTACCCGGACGAGCCGCCCGCCGGGCTGTCGTCGCGCCGGGCGGAGCCGCTGCAGCACCCGGCCCAGCTCCGCGAACTCCTCGGAATCCCTTTCAACGACGAGCAGTTGGCGGCCATCGGTGCACCCATGGCACCCGGCGTGATCGTGGCCGGCGCGGGCTCCGGCAAGACCACCGTGATGGCCGCCCGGGTGGTCTGGCTGGTCGGCTCCGGCGCCGTGCGCCCCGAGCAGGTGCTCGGCCTGACCTTCACCAACAAGGCGGCCGGCGAACTCGCCGAACGGGTCCGGGCCGCGCTGCTGCGGGCCGGGGTCCGGGACGAGGAGGAGGACGCGCTCGGCGAGCCGCAGATCTCCACCTACCACGCCTTCGCCGGCACCCTGCTCAAGGAGCACGGCCTGCGCCTGGGCATCGAACCCGACGTGCGGCTGCTCGCCGACGCCACCCGCTTCCAGCTCGCCGCCCGGGTGCTGCGGCAGGCCCGCGGCCCGTTCCCGGCGCTCACCGGCACCTTCAGCGCGCTGGTCGCCGAACTGGTCGCGCTGGACTCCGAGTTGGCCGAACACCTGATCGAACCGGAGCAACTGCGCTCGTACGACGAGCAGTTGCTCGACGAGCTGGCCGGCGCGAAGCTCACCAACGAGGACCTGCGGGCCGTCCCGAAGGCCGCCCGCGGCCGACAGGAACTGCTCCGCCTGGTCGAGGACTACCGGGCCCGCAAGCAGAAACTCGGCCTGCTCGACTTCGGCGACCAGATCGCCGCCTCGGCCCGGCTCGCCCAGCAGCGCACCGAGGTCGGCGGACTGCTGCGCGAGCAGTACCGGGTGGTGCTGCTGGACGAGTACCAGGACACCTCGGTCGCCCAACGCCTCATGCTGGCAGGGCTGTTCGGCGGCACCGAGGGCGCCGGGCACCCCGTCACCGCGGTCGGCGACCCCTGCCAGGCGATCTACGGCTGGCGCGGCGCCTCGGTCGCCAACCTGGACGAGTTCCCCCGGCACTTCCCGCAGGCCGACGGCGGCCCCGCGCACCGCTTCGCGCTCAGCGAGAACCGCCGCAGCGGCGGCCGCCTGCTCGCCTTCGCCAACGAACTCGCCGCCCCGCTGCGGGAGATGCACGAAGGCGTCGAGGCGCTGCGCCCCGCGCCCGGCGCCGAGCGGGACGGCTTCGTGCGGGCCGCGCTGCTGCCCACCCACGCCGCCGAGATCGACTGGCTGGCCGACTCGATCGCCCACCTGGTGCGCACCGGCACCGCCCCCGGCCGGATCGCGGTGCTCTGCCGGGCCGGCGGCTCCTTCCCCGACCTGCACGCCGCGCTGGTCGCCCGGAAGGTTCCGGTCGAGGTGGTCGGCCTCGGCGGGCTGCTCCAACTCCCCGAGGTGGCCGACCTGGTGGCCACCTGCGAGGTGCTCCAGGACCCGACCGCGAACGCCGCCCTGGTCCGGCTGCTGATCGGCCCGCGCTGGCGGATCGGCCCCCGCGACCTGGCCCTGCTCGGCCGCCGCGCCGCCGCCCTGGTCCGCACCGCCCGCTACGGTGACCAGGACCCGCTGGCCGCCGCCGTCGCCGGGACCGACCCGACCGAGGTGGTGTCGCTCGCCGACGCCCTGGAGACCTTCGTCGACGCCGAGCAGCCCGACGAGCTCCCGTTCTCGCCCGAGGCCCGGGTGCGGTTCGCCCGGTTCGCCCGGGAGATCCGCGACCTGCGCCGGGCGCTGGCCGAACCGCTGATGGACGTGCTGCACCGGGTGCTGACCGTCACCGGCCTGGAGGTCGAGTTGTCGGCCTCCCCGACGGCGCTGGCCGCCCGCCGGCGCGAGACGCTGCACTCCTTCCTGGACATCGCCGCCTCCTTCGCCGACCTGGACGGCGACCCCGGCCTGGCCGCCTTCCTGGGCTTCCTGCGCGCCGCCCAGGAGTACGAGCGCGGCCTGGACGCCGGACTGCCCGGCGGCGAGGACACCGTCAAGGTGCTCACCGCGCACAAGTCCAAGGGCCTCGAATGGGACGTGGTCGCCGTCCCCGGCCTGGTCAAGGGCGGCTTCCCGTCCGGCCAGGGCCGCGAGCGCTGGACCTCCACCCGCAAGGTGCTGCCGCACGCCCTGCGCGGCGACGCCGCCACGCTGCCCGCCGACCCGGCCTGGACCGCGAAGGGCATGGCGCAGTTCAAGAAGGAGACGGCGCAGCACGGCGAGGTCGAGGAACTCCGGCTCGGCTACGTCGCGTTCACCCGGCCGCGCTCGCTACTGCTGGCCTCCGGGCACTGGTGGGGGCCCACTCAGAAGCGCCGGCGCGGGCCGTCCGAGTTCCTGCTGGCCCTGCGCCGGCACTGCGAGCTGCCCGGCAACGGCGAGATCGAGCACTGGGCCGAGGAGCCGGCCGCGGACGCCGAGAACCCGGCCTTCGACGTCTCGGTCGAGACGCCCTGGCCGCTGCCGCTCGACCCGGAGGCCCAGCACGCCCGCCGCCGGGTCGCCGAGGTGGTCCGGCGCCGGGTGGCCGGCGCGCCCGCCCCCGGTCCCGAGCCGATGGGCGTCGAGGACCAGCGCCTGCTGGCCTCCTGGGACCGGGACCTGACCGCGCTGCTCGGCGAGCTGGAGCGCTCCCGGCGCACCGTCCGGGACGTCGAGCTGCCCGCCTCGCTCTCCGCCTCCCAGCTGATGCGGCTGGCCGCCGACCCGGACGGCTTCGCCCGCGACCTGGCCCGCCCGATGCCCCGTCCGCCCGCGCCCGCCGCCCGCCGCGGCACCCGCTTCCACGCCTGGGTGCAGTCCCGCTACGACCAGCCGCTGCTGTTCGAGCCCGAGGCGCTGCCCGGCCTGGAGGCCGACGAGATCGAGGACGAGCGCGACCTCGAACGACTCAAGGACGCCTTCCTGCGCGGCCCCTACGCCCACCGCACCCCGCACCGGGTCGAGGCCCCGTTCCAACTGGTGCTGGCGGGGCGGGTGGTGCGCGGCCGGATCGACGCGGTCTACCGGGACGCGGATCGTGGCACAGGGTCACCGCGCTACGAGGTGGTGGACTGGAAGACCGGCCGCGAGGACAGCGGCGACCCACTCCAGTTGGCGATCTACCGGCTCGCCTGGGCCGAGCAGGAGGGCCTGCCGGTCGAGCAGGTCACGGCCTCGTTCTGCTACGTCCGGTCCGGCCGGATCGAGACTCCGTCAGGACTTCCCGGCCGAAAAGAGTTGAGCGATCTTCTGATCGGGAATAGATAGAAAAGAGTCACGCAGAGCATTCAACTCGTCACGAGATCATGCGAAACCTGTGCGCCCTGCACGTTTCGTGCCTATTGTGGGGTCGGTAACCGGTCATCCTCCCGTACTCCGGCCGCCGTCAGGGCCCGCACCCCTGACCTCCCGTCAGACCCGCAGGTGCCGAGCAGCACCCGCACCTTCCGCTGGAGAGACCGACGTTGAGCGCGACCGGATGGATCAGGGGCGTCCTCCACGGCCCCACCCCAGGGCCGGTACCCAACACCGTGACCGGCACCTGGCCGAAGACCTCGCACGCCCTGCCGCTGATCGGCATGGCCCTGATCGTCTCCCTCGACCTGCTGACCAACAGCCACGTCACCGTCGAACCCGCCCTGACCGCCGTCCCCGCCCTCGCCGCCGTGGTCTCCCGCCGCACCTGGTACCCGCTGCTGGTCGGCGTCCTCGCCGAGCTCTGCGCCTTCGTGATGGCCTGGTACAACGACGTCCTCGGCCAGTCCGTGCACACCGCCACCGTCGCCGCGATCGTCCTGGTCGCCGGGATCGGCTACCTCAGCGCCACCCTCCGGCTGCGCCAGGAGCACGCCCTCGCCGAGGCCCAGCTGGTCGCCGAGATCGCCCGCCGGGTCCTGCTCCGCCCCGTCCCCGACCGGGTCGGCCCGGTCCGCGCCGCCGTCCGCTACGCCGCCGCCGCCGCGCACGCCTCGATCGGCGGCGACCTCTACGAGGTGGTCAACACCCGGCACGGCGTCCGCGCCGTCGTCGGCGACGTCCGCGGCAAGGGCCTGGCCGCCGTCGAGACCGCCGCGGCCGTCCTCGGCGCGTTCCGCGAGGCCGCCCACCAGGAAGCCGCCCTCGACCGGGTGGCCGGCTGGCTCGCCGTCAGCCTCGACCGGGCCCTGCACGAGAACGAACACCCCGGCGTGGACGAGGAGTTCGTCACCCTGGTGCTGATCGGCGTCCGCCCCGACGGCGTGCTGGAGATCGCCAACTGCGGCCACCCCGCGCCCGTCCTGCTCCGCGGCGAGCAGCCGCCGGCGCTGCTCGCCGCCGACGAGACCGTCCCCCCGCTCGGCGTCCTCGACCCCGCCGACGTCTGCCCGCCGCTCCAACTCCTCACCGCCGAGCCCGGTGACCGCATCCTGCTCTACACCGACGGCGTCATCGAGGCCCGCGACCACCGCGGCGCGTTCTACCCCCTCACCGACCGCCTCCCGCACCTCGCCGACGGCGGCCCCGTCGACGTCCTGCACCGCCTCCACGACGACGTCGTCCGCCACGTCGGCCACAAACTGGGCGACGACGCGGCCATGCTCATGCTCCAGTTCGACCCGATCACCGTCCCGCCCCAGGCGCTGCACCCGACCGAGGCCGGGAAGCGCTCCTAGCTTCCAGGGGCGGGAGAAATCAGGGGCCCGGGGAACGGCGGGGCCGAGGGGCAGTGCGCCGGAGCACAGTGGGGCGCCACGGGGCGTCGGCCAAGGACCTTCGGCCCGAAACGGGGTGGCGCTTCGCGGCCCGTCGGTCACCCGCCCCTCGGCGCCGCCGTTCCCCGGGCCCCTGGAGCTTCGCTCCCGGCGAAGCCCAGTGGCCCCTGGATCTCACACCTCGATGTCGACGACCAGGGGGCGGTGGTCGGACACCCCCGTGCGGGGGGCGGCCACCGAGCCGACGGTGTTGCGGGGGACGCCGATGCCCAGGATGTGGTCGAACTGGACGGTGGGGCGGTGGGAGGGGTAGGTGGGGGTGCGGGCCAGGTCGTACCAGCCCTGGAGGCGGGTGCGGCGGGCGGTGCGGACGCGTTCGCGCTGGGCGGTGCGCTGGATCGCGTGCGCGGAGCCCAGCACGGTGCGCGGGACGGCCCCGATCAGGTTGAAGTCGCCGAGCACCAGGTAGGGCTGGGGGAGGTCGGCGATCCAGCGCCGGATCGCGGCGAGCTGGGCGACGTTCCACCCCGGGACGAAGGACAGGTGCGCGGCGACCACCGTGAACTCGCCGCCCGGCCCGGCCAGCACCGCGGCGAGGGCCGCCCGCGGCTCGTCCGGAACGGGCGTCAGCCCGCGCCGCCCGGCCACCCGGAGCGGGAGGCCGAAGGGGGCGGGGGCGAAGCGGCGGGCCCGCCAGTGCAGCACCGGGAGGCGGGTGAGCAGGGCGGTGCCGTACGAGGGCCGGGAGTCGTCGGCGAGGTCGCCGGGCCCGTACACGGCGAGGCCGGGCTGCCCGGGGTCGGTGACCCAGCCCGCGGAGGGGGCGGGGACGCCGTGCAGGGCGGCGGCGAAGCGCCAGTCCGCGGCGCCGAGGGCCTTCGCGGCGACGGCCGCCTGGTCGGTGCGGCCGGAGCGCTCCTGGTACCGGTCGACCTCCTGGAGGGCGAGCACGTCGGCGTCGAGCGAGGCGACGGCCGCGGCGAGTGGGGCGCCGGGGTCGGCGGGGTAGGGCGCGGGGCTGCCGTCGGGGGCGAGCGGTTGGCCGTGCAGCAGGTTGTACGTGGCGATCCGCAGTGTGGTCACGCCGTCGACCGTACCGGGCCTTCGTGAACCGGGACGCAGCTTGAGCGGGGGAACCATACCGGGTATACATACTCGGTATGTCGATCCGTCACGGCCTGCTCGCCCTGCTCGACCAGGGCCCGCGCTACGGCTACCAGCTGAGAACCGAGTTCGAGGCCCGCACCGGGGCCACCTGGCCGCTGAACGTCGGGCAGGTCTACACCACGCTGGGTCGCCTGGAGCGGGACGGCCTGGTGGAGTCCGCCGGGGAGGACGGCGAGGGCCACCAGTTCTACGCCGTCACCGAGGAAGGACGCGCGGAACTGCGCCGCTGGTTCGACACCCCGGTGCCGCGGACCAGCCCGCCCCGCGACGAGCTGGCGATCAAGCTGGCGATGGCGGTGACCGTCCCGGGGGTGGACGTCGCCGCGGTCGTCCAGGGGCAGCGCCGGCACAGCATGAAGGCGCTCCAGGACTACACCCGGCTGAAGGGCCGCGCCCTGGCCGCGGACAGCGGCCCGGGCGGCGGTTCGAGCAACGACCTGGCCTGGCTGCTGGTGCTGGAGCAGCTGATCTTCCAGACCGAGGCGGAGATCCGCTGGCTGGACCACTGCGAAGCCCGGCTCGGCCAGCACGCCGAGCGCCTGGCGGCGGCCGAACCCGCCGCACCCGTCGACGCGCCGCCCGCCCGGCGCGCCGTCAAGAGCCGCGCGCGCGGCCGACTCTGAGACTCCTGGGGGAGCGATGAACGCACAACTGAAGCCGGCCGACCCCGTCCTGCACCTCGACCGGGTGAGCCGGGTGCACGGCCACGGCGCATCCGAGGTCAAGGCGCTGCGCGCCGTCGACCTCAGGGTGTACCCGGGCGAACTGGTGGCCGTGATGGGCCCCTCCGGTTCCGGCAAGTCCACCCTGCTGACCCTGGCCGGCGGCCTGGACAGCCCCACCGACGGCCGGGTCGTGGTCGAGGGCGTCGTCCTCGGCGAACTGGGCCGCAAGCAGCTCGCCGCCGTCCGCCGCCGCTCCGTCGGCTACGTCTTCCAGGACTACAACCTGATACCGGCGCTCACCGCCGCCGAGAACATCTCGCTGCCCCGCGAACTGGACGGCATGTCCGCCCGGTCCGCCCGCCGGGAGGCGCTCGCCGCCCTGGAGGAGCTCGGCATCGCCGAACTCGCCGACCGCTTCCCCGACGACATGTCCGGCGGCCAGCAGCAGCGCGTCGCCATCGCCCGCGCCCTGATCGGCGAGCGCCGCCTGGTGCTCGCCGACGAGCCCACCGGCGCCCTCGACTCCACCACCGGCGAGTCCGTGCTCGCCGTGCTGCGGGCCCGCTGCGACGCCGGCGCCGCCGCCATGATGGTCACCCACGAGGCCCGGCACGCCGCCTGGGCCGACCGCGTGGTGTTCCTGCGCGACGGCCTGCTGGTCGACGAGACCGCCCGGCAGGACGCCGGCAGCCTGCTGGTCACCGCTGCCCACAACGCGCGCAAGGGCGCGGACCAGTGAGGCCGAGCGCCTGGCGCGCCGCCCTCCGGATCGCCCGCCGCGACGCCCTGCGGGCCAAGGGCCGCAGCGCCCTGGTACTGGCCATGATCGCCCTGCCGGTGCTCGGCGTGGCCGGCGTCGACGTGGCCGCCCGCAGCGCCCAGCTGGAACCGGAGGAGCGGATCGCCCGCACCATGGGCACCGCCGACGCCCGGATCGAGATGTACGCCCCCGGCGGCACCGTCCTCCAGGCCCCCGACCCCGAGGAGGACATCCGCGACAACCTCCCGGCCGCCGGACAGCAGCGCACCGCCGAGCAGCAGCGCAGCGCCGAGACCGACCCGGCCAAGCTCGTCACCGAGCTGTTGCCCGGCACGACCCCGGTGCCGGTGGGGCCCGGCCCGCGCACCACGGCCAGCACCAAGGAGGGCCGGATGACGGTCCAGACCGCCGAGGCCGACCTGGGCGACCCGGTCTGGCACGGCCTGGTCGGCATGGTCCGCGGCACCCTCCCCGCGAAGCCGAACGAGATCGCCGCCACCCAGGCGTTCCTGGACCAGTCCGGGTTGCGGCTCGGCGACACCACCACCCTGCACGGCCTGGAGAGCAGGCCGTACACCATCACGGCCGTCGCCGAGTACCCCAACGAGCTCAAGGACACCGTCCTGATCGCCCGCCCCGGCGCGCTGATCGCCCCGCTGCACGAGGCCGCTCCCGAGCGGTCCGACTTCGTCGCCCACCGGCACGCCTGGTTGCTGAAGCTGCCCGCCGGGACGGTGCTGGACTGGCCCAAGGTCCTCGAACTCAACAAGTACGGCTTCAAGGTGGCCGCCAAGGCCATCCTGCTGCACCCGCCGGCCCGCGCCGACGTGCCGCTCTACCGGGAACCGCAGTACGGCGGCGCGCCGAACAAGACCGGCCTGGCGGTCGCCGCAGTGGTGGCCGGCATGGCGCTGCTGGAGATCGTGCTGCTCGCCGGACCGGCGTTCGCCGTCGGCGCCCGCCGCTCGCGCCGCCAGCTCGGCCTGCTCGCGGCCGGCGGCGGCGACCGCAGCCACGTCCGGGCCGTGGTGCTCGGCGGCGGCGCGGTGCTCGGCCTGGCCGGCGCGCTGACCGGCCTGGTGCTGGCGGTGGTCCTGGTCCTGGTGTTCCGCGCCGACGCCGAGGAGCTCGCCGGACGCCGCTTCGGCCATTTCGACCTGCAACCGCTCGACCTGCTGGCGATCGTCCTGGTCGGCCTGGTCACCGGCCTGCTGGCGGCCGTGGTGCCCGCCGTCCAGGCCGCCCGGCAGGACGTCGTCGTCGCCCTCACCGGCCGCGGCGGCATCAAGCCCGCCAACCGGATCGTCGCCGTGATCGGCGCCCTGCTGGTGATCGGCGGCGCCGCGCTGGCGATGCTCTGCGCGGTCGCCAACGTCGCCATCGTCCCCGGCCTGCTCGGCGGCTCGGTGCTCGCCGAGATCGGCATGCTGCTCTGCACCCCGCTGCTGATCGGCCTGTTCGGCCGGCTCGGCCGCTTCCTGCCGCTCAGCCCCCGGCTCGCCCTGCGCGACTCGGTCCGGCACCGCGGCCGCACCGCCCCCGCGGTCGCCGCCGTGATGGCCGCGGTGGCCGGCGCCGTCGCGGTCGGCATCTACACCACCAGCTCCACCGAGGAGTCCCGCCAGCACTACCGGCCGCAGGGGCCGACCAACACCGTGACGCTGCACGCCGGTTGGGGCCCGACCGCGGACCAGGGCCAGCTGCCGGTGATGCGCGACGCCGTCGAGGGTGCCATCCCGAACCTCGGCGAACGGGCCGACGTCGGCAGCTTGACCCCGGCGGGCGGCTGCGCCTCCGGCGCCCGCTGCGGCTACGTCCGGGCCGTGCTGCCGGAGGCCAAGCGCTGCCCCGCCGACCTGGCCCGCACGCCCGAGGAGTTCGAGCAGGCCCACCAGGACCCGCGCTGCAAGGACCGCAGCGGCCGGGAGCCCTCCCTGCCGAGCGTCTTCGGCACCACCGTGGTCGGCGACCCCGCGCTGCTGCACACCCTGTTCGGCCTGCACGACCGGAACGCCGAACAGGCCCTGGCCGCGGGCAGGACGCTGGTGTTCCAGCCGGACTACGTGGTCGACGGCAAGCTCGTCCTGGAGATCACCGAGGCGTACGACGAGAAGGCCGCGGCGGGCGACGGCAACTACCGGCCGAAGACCACCCAGATCACCGTCGACGCCCTCCAGGTGGACTCCCCGACGCCGTACGGCATCGCCCTGATCGGCAGGCAGGGCGTCGAGAAGGCCGGGCTCGGCAGCCGCGCCGAGGGCTCGCTCTGGCTCCCCGCCGCGACGCCCTCCGACCAGGCGATCCAGAAGGCCACCGGCTCGCTCGCCAAGCTCGACGACAACGCGATGCTCGAGGTCGAACGCGGCTTCCGGCCGGAGACCGACCTGGTCACCCTCGGCCTGACCGGGTTCGCCGCCCTGGTGGCGCTCGG
Organism: Kitasatospora sp. NPDC088134; assembly: GCF_044741705.1. NCBI lineage: Bacteria > Bacillati > Actinomycetota > Actinomycetes > Kitasatosporales > Streptomycetaceae > Kitasatospora > Kitasatospora sp. NPDC088134. The sequence continues at coordinate 277,989 of NZ_JBIUTD010000002.1, forward strand.
CGCCGCCGGCATCGCCACCGGCCTCGCCGCCGCCGACTCCCAGCAGGACCTCGCCACCCTCGCCGCGGTCGGCGCGGGCGGCGGCATCCGCCGCCGGCTGTCCGGCTTCCAGTGCGGCGTGATCGCCGCCATGGGCGCGGTGCTCGGCCTGCTCTGCGGCGCCGTCCCGTCGATCGCGCTCCGGCTGTTCGAAGCCTCCAGTCGGCAGGGCTACGTCGGCGCGGGCACCTTGGAGAAGCAGAAGATCGACCCGGTGATCGCGATCCCGTGGGGCGAGCTCGGCCTGATGGTGGTCGGACTGCCCGCCGTCGCGGTGCTGCTGGCCGCGCTGCTCACCCGGTCCCGGATCACGCTCGGCCGCCGGGCCGCCTGAGGAACGGGGGGAACGGGGTGACCGTGCTCACGGCGGGGGGAGGCCGTGGGCACGGACCCGATCGGGCGAACTAAAGTCGTCCGTATGACGAAAACCCCGGACAGCGCCGTCCGCTCCTACATCGACCGGCACGAGGACGCCTTCCTGGCCGACCTCGCCGACTGGCTGCGCATCCCCTCCGTCTCCGCCGACCCGGGCCGGGCCGGGGAGGTCCGCCGCTCCGCCGAGTGGCTGGCCGACAAGCTGCGCGCGACCGGCTTCCCGGTCGCCGAGGTGTGGGAGACGGACGGCCTGCCCGCGGTGTTCGCCGAGTGGCCCGCCGGCGAGGAGGGCGCGCCGACCGTGCTGGTCTACGGCCACCACGACGTGCAGCCCGCCGCCAAGTCCGACGGCTGGGACACCGAGCCGTTCGAGCCCACCCTGGTCGGCCGCCGGCTGTACGCCCGCGGCGCCGCCGACGACAAGGGCCAGGTCTTCTTCCACACCCTCGGGGTGCGCGCCCACCTCGCCGCCACCGGCCGCACCGCCCCCGCCGTCAACCTCAAGCTGCTGGTCGAGGGCGAGGAGGAGTCCGGCTCGCCGAACTTCACCGCCCTGGTGCGCCGCGAGGCCGAGCGGCTGGCCGCCGACCTGGTGATCATCTCCGACACCGGCATGTGGTCCGAGACCACCCCGACCGTCTGCACCGGCATGCGCGGCCTGGCGGACTGCCAGATCGACCTGTACGGCCCGGACAACGACATCCACTCCGGCTCCTTCGGCGGCGCCGTCCCCAACCCGGCCGACGTGGCCGCCGCCCTGGTGGCCGGCCTGCACGACGCCGACCGGCGGGTGGCGATCCCCGGCTTCTACGACGGCGTGGTCGACCTCACCGACGAGGAGCGGGCGCTCTTCGCCGAACTGCCCTTCGACGAGGCGCAGTGGCTGCGGACCGCCAAGTCGCACGGCACCCAGGGCGAGGCCGGCTACTCCACCCTGGAACGGGTGTGGGCCCGCCCGACCGCCGAGGTCAACGGCATCTGGGGCGGCTACACCGGCCCCGGCGGCAAGACCATCGTCCCGGCCGAGGCGCACCTCAAGCTGTCCTTCCGGCTGGTGGCCGGCATGGAGGTGGAGAAGGTCCGGGAGGCCGTCGCCGCCTGGGTCGCCGCGCAGGTCCCCGCCGGCGTCCGGCACGAGATCGTCTTCCCCGGCGCGACCCGCCCCTGCCTGACGCCGCTGGACCACCCCGCCCTGCAGTCCACCGTCCGGGCGATGGGCCGGGCCTTCGAGCAGAAGATCCTGTTCACCCGCGAGGGCGGCTCCGGCCCCGCCGCCGACCTGCAGGACGTGCTGGGCGCGCCGGTGCTGTTCCTGGGCATCTCGGTGCCCTCGGACGGCTGGCACTCGATCAACGAGAAGGTGGAGCTCGACCTGCTGCGCAAGGGCGTCGAGACCTCCGCGTACCTGTGGGGCGACCTCGCCGAGAACTTCCGGCCGTGACCGCCCCGACCGACCGCCCCGCCGGCGGCCGCTCCACGGACGACCGCCCCACCGACGACTGCCCCACCAACGACTGCCCTACCAACTGCGAACGGGGATGGACGAGTTGAGCAGCGCACCCGACACCAAGCACCTCGCGCTGGCCCGCGCCGGGGTGGACCGGGCGGCGCACCGCCGGCTGGACGAGCCGTGGCTGGCCGCCGCCTGGAGCCACCCCAGCACCAAGGTGCTGCCGATCTCCGGCGGCGAGGCCTTCGTGGTGGACACCGAGCGGGGCAGCGAACTGGTGCTGCTGCCCTCCTTCGAGGCCCCGGCCACCGGCTCCCGGTACTTCCTGGGCACCGACGAGGACGGCGTCCACTACTTCGCGCTGGACTGCGAGTCGCTGCCCGGCCGACTGGACGGCGACGCCCGCCCGGCCGGGCTGCGCGAGGTCGGCGGCACCCTCTCGGTCCGGGACGCCGGCCTGCTGGTGCACGCCGTCGCCCTGGAGCACTGGCACCGCCTGCACTCCTTCTGCTCCCGCTGCGGCCACCCCACCGAGAAGGCCGGGGCCGGCCACCTGCGGCGCTGCACCTCCTGCGCGGCCGAGCACTACCCGCGCACCGACCCGGCGGTGATCATGCTGATCACCGATGCCGAGGACCGCTGCCTGCTGGGCCGCCAGGCGCTCTGGCCGGAGGGCCGCTGGTCCACCCTGGCCGGGTTCGTCGAGCCCGGCGAGTCCATCGAGCAGACGGTGGTCCGCGAGGTGCTGGAGGAGGCGGGCGTCCGGGTCGCCGAGGTGGAGTACGTGGCCAGCCAGCCCTGGCCGTTCCCGTCCAGCCTGATGCTCGGCTTCGTCGGCCGGGCCCACCCGGACGGCACCGGCATCACGGTGGACGGCGAGGAGCTGTCCGAGGCCCGCTGGTTCACCCGCGAGGAGCTGCGGGCCGGCATGGCGGCCGGCGAGATCGTCCCGCCGTCCGGCATCTCGATCGCCCGCCACCTGGTCGAGCTCTGGTACGGCGGACCGCTGCCGTCCGCCGCCCGCTGGTGACGCCCGCCCGCCGGTGAGCCGCGGGGCACCACCCGGGCGTGCGGTCCGCGCCGCGCGCCCGGGTGGTGCGTCCGCCAGGAACGGTCGACCGCACCCGGAGCGTCCCGCCGGGGTTTCCCGCGCCCCGAAACCGGGCGTGGTTGCCGCATTCCGCTGAAACCGCGCGAGCCCACTGGCTACATTCACTCGCGTGACGAACCCCCGCGGCACCGCCTCCCCGCCCAAGTACCAGCGGCTCGCCGCCGACCTGCGCCGCCGCATCGAGTCCGGCGAGTGGAACGACGGCGGCCGGCTCCCGGTCGAGAACGAGCTGGAGGAGCAGTACGCGGTCGCCCGCAACACCGTCCGGCTGGCCGTCGACGTGCTGGTCAACGAGGGCCGGGTGCACCGGGTCCAGGGCAAGGGCACCTACCTGCGCCGGCGCGCCCGGCACGACCACCGGGTCTACGTCCGCCCGGCCCGCCGCGGCCCGATGGTGCCCAGCAGCGCCACCTACGTCGACGAGGCCCGGGAGGCCGGCCGCACCCTGACCGTGGACTTCGAGGTCGCGGCGGTGCTGGCCCGGCGGGACGTCGCCGACTGGCTCGGACTGCGGCCCCAGGAGACCGTCATGATCCGCCGTCAGCTCTGCCGGGTCGACCAGGAGCCCTACGCCATCGAGGAGAGCCACTACCGGGCCGGCCTGGCCGCCGGCACCGCCCTGATGAACGACGAGCCGGTGCCCGGCGGCGACGAGCGGATACTGGCCGCGCTGGGCCGCGCCGAGACCTCCGCCACCGACCACCTGACCGCCCGGATGCCCGGCCCCGCCGAGGCCGCCTGGTTCGGCCTCGGCGCGGGCGTCCCGCTGCTGGTCAACACCCGGGTCACCCGGGACGGCCGCGGCCCGATCCGGGTGGTCGAGACCCGCTACGCCGCCGACCGGGCCCGGCTGCTGTTCGAACTCGGCGAGGGCGCGGCCGCCGCCTCCGGCTGAGCGCGCACCGGTCGCCGGGAATCACAAGCGATCGGAAATGCGCGGAAATGCGCGGGAGCTCTGCGGAAATGCGGAACGGGCCGGGCGGAATCCGATCGGATTCCGCCCGGCCCGTTCCGGGGCGCGAATTGACGGGCGGTCAGACCAGCGCGGCCTGGACCTGGCGCAGGCTCGGGTTGGTCATCACGCTCTGCTCGCCCGAGGCGGAGACCACCACGACCGTCGGCACCGTCTGGTTGCCGCCGTTCACCGACTCCACGTAGGACGCCGAGGCCGGGTCCTGCTCGATGTTGATCTCGCTGTAGGCGATGCCCTCGCGGTCCAGCTGGCTCTTGAGGCGGTTGCAGTAGCCGCACCAGGTCGTGCTGTACATCGTGACGGTGCCGGACATGGCGAGGGACTCCTTCGGTCGACGGACGGTGGGCGGTCAGCCGCCCGGTGCAACGTCCGGCGGGCCGCCCCCATTCCGGAGGGTGTGCGGTGTGCTGATCCGATCATCTTTGCCACCCTGTGGACAACACCGTCCGAACTGTCCGGACCGCCTGCGAGGATGGGGGGCATGCAGGAAGACCTCCTCGGGTTCGACGACCCGCACGCGCAGTTCGGCCCCGTTCCCACCGGAGCGGACGCGGTGCTGGCCGGCCTCGACCCCGAGCAGCGCGCCGTCGCCACCGCCCTGCACGGCCCGGTCTGCGTACTGGCCGGGGCCGGCACCGGCAAGACCCGCGCCATCACGCACCGGATCGCCTACGGCGTCCGCAGCGGCGTCTACCAGCCCGCCCAGGTGCTCGCCGTCACCTTCACCGCCCGCGCGGCCGGCGAGATGCGCGGCCGGCTCCGCCAGCTCGGGGCGGACGGCGTGCAGGCCCGCACCTTCCACTCCGCCGCGCTGCGCCAGCTCCAGTACTTCTGGCCGCGCGCCGTCGGCGGCGAGCTGCCCCGGCTGCTGGAGCGCAAGGTCCAGCTGGTCGCCGAGGCGGCCGGCCGCAGCGGCCTGCGCGTCCAGCGCACCGAACTGCGCGACCTGACGGCCGAGATCGAGTGGGCCAAGGTCAGCCAGGTCGTCCCCGACGACTACCCGGCCGCCGTCGCCAAGTCCGTCCGCGAGGCCCCGCGCGACCCGGCCGAGATCGCCCGGGTCTACGCCGCCTACGAGGACGCCAAGCGGGCCCGCGGCCTGATCGACTTCGAGGACGTGCTGCTGCTCACCGCCGCCATCCTGGAGGACCGGCCGGAGATCGCCGACCGGGTCCGCGCCCAGTACCGGCACTTCACGGTCGACGAGTACCAGGACGTCTCCCCGCTCCAGCAGCGCCTGCTGGAGCAGTGGACGGGCAGCGACGGCGGGGCCAGCCTCTGCGTGGTCGGCGACGCCAGCCAGACCATCTACTCCTTCACCGGCGCCACCCCCGACCACCTGCTGAACTTCCGGCACCGGCACCCCGGCGCCACCGTGGTCAAGCTGGTCCGGGACTACCGCTCCACCCCGCAGGTGGTGCACCTGGCCAACGGGCTGCTCGCGCAGGCCCGCGGCCAGGCCGCCCAGCACCGGCTGGAGCTGGTCTCGCAGCGCGAGGCCGGCCCCGAGCCGGTCTACCGCGAGTACCAGGACGAGCCCACCGAGGCCGAGTCCACCGCCCGCCTGATCCGCGACCTGCTCGGCACCGGCGTCCGGGCCAGCGAGATCGCCGTGCTGTTCCGCACCAACAGCCAGTCCGAGGTGTACGAGCAGGCCCTCGCCGACCTCGGCATCTCCTACCAGCTCAAGGGCGCCGAGCGGTTCTTCGAGCGCCCCGAGGTCCGCGAGGCCGGCGTCCTGCTCAAGGGCGCCGCCCGGGCCGGCGACGACCCGCTGACGGCCGGTGCGCCCGACCTGGCCGCCCAGGTCGCCGCGGTGCTCGCCACCCGCGGGCACTCCGCCGCCCCGCCGGCCGGCTCCGGCGCCGTCCGCGAGCGCTGGGAGTCGCTGAACGCGCTGGTCCGGCTCGCCGAGGAGTTCGAGGCCGCCCGCACCGCGGCCGGCGAACGGGCCGATCTCGCCGCCTACGTCGCCGAGTTGGACGCCCGGGCCGCCGCCCAGCACGCCCCCGCCGTCGAGGGCGTCACGCTCGCCTCGCTGCACGCCGCGAAGGGCCTGGAGTGGGACGCCGTGTTCCTCGTCGGCCTCAGCGAGGGCACGCTGCCGATCATCTACGCCAAGACCGACGAGCAGGTCGAGGAGGAGCGCCGGCTGCTCTACGTCGGCGTCACCCGGGCCCGCCGCTTCCTCACCCTCTCCTGGTCGCTCTCCCGCTCCCCGGGCGGCCGGGCCTCCCGCAAGCCCACCCGCTTCCTGGACGGCCTGCGCCCCGGCTCCGCCGGCCCCGGCGCGCGCACCCGCGGCGGGCGCGGCGGCGTCGAGCCCGGCGCGGAGCGCTCGGCCGCGCGCCGGGTCCGCGGCCCGGTCAAGTGCCGGGTCTGCGACCGCACCCTGACCGACGCCGTCGAGCGCAAGCTGCGCCGCTGCGAGGGCTGCCCGTCCACCATGGACGAGGGGCTGTACGAGCGGCTCCGCGAGTGGCGCGCGATCCGGGCCAAGGAGCAGGGCGCCCCGGCCTACGTGGTGTTCACCGACGCCACCCTGACGGCCATCGCGGAGGACGTCCCGAGCAGCCTCGCGGAGCTCTCCCGGATCTCCGGGGTGGGCGCGATGAAGCTGGACAAGTACGGCTCCGACGTGCTCTTGTTGTGTGCGGGGGAGAGTCCGGAAGACCTGCGGGAGACCGACGGGTCGCCGGAGCACGCCCCGTCCGAGGACGAGGCCGGGGAAGCGGCTGAGAACTCGCCGGAAAAATAGTTTGCGCGCCGCGTGTACGGCGCAATAGCCTGCCGGAGCGGTCAAGGGGACGAGACCGCAAAGCTCGCAGAGGGCTTGTTTCTGCGTGCGCCGACCATCAACCAGATACCGGAACCCGGGCGACCGGGAACCGCGAGACGCCGAGAGGAGGCGAGTTCAGTGGAGAGCCAGATGATCACCAAAGTGACCGGAATGATGACCACCCTCGCCATGCCCCCGCGCGTCAGCGTGTCGGGTCTGGGTCTCGACGTGGCCGGCGGCAACGCCGGAGCCCTGCTGTCCGAGCACTGCCTTGTCAGTGTTCTCGGCAATGCTGGCGGCACCCGTGTCGAGGCAGGTCTGTCCCGTGACTGGGCCACGTTCGTCGACGGTATTTCGCTGTCCGACGAGCGACCGACCCAGGCGCCGAAGGCAGTAGCGGCAGAAGCCCTCCATGGGCGCTATGCGGCCGCCGTCGGCGCCGGATCCAACAAGCAGGACCAGCAGATCTCCCTGGCCGAGGCCGCCGTTCACGGCGCCGGAGCCGGCCGGCAGCAGGCTTTCCGCGGGCCTGGACCCTGGAGCGAACGACCCTGACTGATGACAGTCACGGGCGGTGCCTCCAGGGCCGCGGAAACCCAGCAACCGGGTTCCGCGGCCCTTCTGTTTTGTCCGGTACGCAAGACCCACCCAGGCCCCACGGGGCCTCCGACCGAGCCCGAACAACGGGCCGGCCGGACCCACATCGAAGACGAGGAAGACGCCACAGTGTCCACGGTCATCACACCGCCGCCCCTCCCGTCCGTACCGACCGACAAGACCAAGGCCGACCAGGCCCACCCCCCGGAGGTAACACTCATGCAGCTCACCGCCATCGACGAGGCTGACTCGCTCGGGCTCCCCATCCCGTGCCGGGCCTTCGACCCGGAGGTCTTCTTCGCGGAGACCCCGGCCGATGTCGAGTACGCCAAGTCGCTGTGTGGCACCTGCCCCGTCAAGGCCGCCTGCCTCACCGGTGCCGTCGAGCGCCGTGAGCCGTGGGGCGTCTGGGGCGGCGAGCTCTTCGTCCAGGGCGTCATCGTCGCCCGGAAGCGTCCGCGTGGCCGTCCGCGCAAGACCGAGGTCATGGCGTGAACCCCGCAGCCAGGACCAACCGCACCGGCTCCGCAGCCGTCCGCAGGGGAGAGCAGCCCCCGCTGGACACCGCACTGCGCGACTCGGTACGCACCGCGGCCGCCAAGGCCGACGCCGAACTCCACCGTCCCTTCCCGACCACGCACCACGAGCAGGACCACCACATGAACCCCGCCGGCATCGATCCGACCGTCCGCTCCGAGCAGACCCACGAACTCCAGATCCAGAACAGGACCCTCGAAATGCATCTCCTCCAAGAATCCCTGGCCCGCGCGCATATGCAGCAACGCCTCCAGGAGGCCGAGGAGCAACGCCTCGGCCTGCGGGTGCTGCGCGCGGACCGGCTCCGCCGCCGGGCCGAACGTGCCTCGATGCGCGCCCGCAAGGCCCTCGCCGTCGCCCTGATGTGACGGACGCCCCACCCCGCCGGCCGGCCGCGAGGCCCCGCCGGTGACCTTTCCCTGAACGCCGACGGCCGGCTCCCCACCCCCGGGGAGCCGGCCGTCGGCGCGTCCGTCCCCGGCCGCCCGTACCCACCCGCCCGCGCGGGTCCCGGGTCACCCGGGCAAATCCACCTGGTAGAACTGCTGTTCTTCGTTCGAACTGATCGTGCGAGGATGTGCGCCATGTGGTTCTCCCTCCCGTTCGGCGAGCGGCTGCGCGCCGAACTCGGTTCGCCCCGGCGGGTCCGCCGCCTGGACAGCGGCCCGCGCTCCCGGGTCTGGCGGGCCGAACTCTCCGGCACCCGCGTGGTGGTGAAGCAGCTGCTCGACGCGCCCGGGGCCGACGACCGCTTCGCCCGCGAGGCCGCCGCGCTGGCCCTGGCCGGCCGGGCCGACCGCCGCGGCGCCCGGGTGGTGCCCGCGCTGCTCGGCACCGACCCGGAGACCCGCACCCTGGTGCTGGAACGGGTGGAGCACCGCGCCCCGGCACCCGGCTGGCAGCTCGGCTACGCCGCCGCGCTGGCCGGAGTGCACGCCAGCGCCCCCGCCGACCTGGACGACCTGGCCGGCACCCCCGCCGACACCGCGCTGCCCGCCTGGACCGGCCCCACCGGCCGCGACCTCGGCTGCTTCCTCGCCCTGGCCCGCACCCTCGATGTGCCCGCCCTGCCCGGAGCCCGCGCCGAACTCGAAGCCCTGGTCCGCCGCCTGTCCACCGCCCCGCTGCGCTCCGCACTGCTGCACGGCGACCCCTGCCCCGGCAACGACCTGCACACCGCCGACGGCGTCCGGTTCGTCGACTTCGAGCAGTCCGCGCTCGGACCCGGCGCCGTCGAACTCGCCCACCTGCGGACCGGCTTCCCCACCTGCCCGTCCGCCGTGGGCACGCCCCCCGAACTGCTCGCCGAGGCCGAGGCCGTCTACCGCACCACCTGGCGGACCCTCACCGGCACCGACGCCGTCACCCCCGCCGACCTCGCCGACGCCTGCGCCGGCTGGCTGCTGCGCGGCGACACCCTCGTCCCCGAGGCCGACCGCGGCATCACCGACCAACTCGCCCGGCTGCCCCGCACCGACTGGACCTGGGGCACCGCCACCGCCCGCAGCCGCCTCACCCACCGCCTCCGCGCGGTCGCCGCCCTGGCCGACGCCGACACCGCCCTGCCGATCCTCGGCCGCCTCTGCGCCACCCTCGCCGACCGCACCCGCACCGCCTGGCCCGCCACCGCCCCCCTGCCCACCGAACGCTCCTGACGGACCGCCACCCCGGTCAGGCTCGGCGGACCAGCACCCCGCGCCCCTCCAGCATCCGGGCGACCTCCTCGGGGTAGTCCGCCAACTCCCGTTCGGTGGCTGCGAAGTCGTGCCAGACCAGGGTGAACGGCGGAACGCCCCCGAAGCCGCCGCCCAGGCAGTCACGCAGGCCGTTCCACTCCCGCCCGTAGTAGCCGCCCGGCCCGTTCACCGCCTCGCCCAGCGCGCAGTGCAGACCGGTGAAGTCCTCCACCCCCGCGCCCGCCAGGTGGTACTCGCCGCCGGACCGGTCCGTTCCGCCGGTCGGCCGGGCGTGCAGTGCCAGGGTCTGCCAGGCTCCCTTGCCGGCCTCGCTCAACCCCTGCCAACTGCCGGGCCGCCAGGGCCGTCCGGCCCGCCACTGCCGCCAGACCGGCCGGGCCGCAGCCCCCGGCAGCAGTTCGGCGTCGGTCAGCAGCAGGACGTCGACCAGCGCCCCGCCCAGGACGGAGGGCCGGGTCCACTCGACGTCGAAGCCGATCGGGCGCCGGTCCATCGTCCGGCCGGTGTCGTCCAGCGTCCACAGTTCGGTGTACCCGGGGTGCTTCCCGCGTCGCTTGCGCAGCGCCGCGCGCATCGGTTCGGCGGGCTCGCAGCCGATCAGCCGCACCGGCAGGGCCGGTGGGTCGTCCCGGTCGGCGGCCAGTCCGGGGACGGACCTACCGACAGCCAGGGGCGAGCCGCGTCCGAGGGTCAACTCGAAGCGGAGGAACGGCCCGTCGGCGTTCCGGTGCCAGTCGTCCGAGCGCACGCCCCCGCCGACCACGACGTCGACCAGCGCCGGATCGTCGGTGCTCGGCGCGACGGACAGGATCTCGGCGTCGACCAGATCCCACCAGGCCTCGTAGCCGCTCGCCGTCCGGCCCGCCATCCAGGCCGTTCCGAGCCAGCCGGCCGTCGCCCCCGGCGGGCAGCCGCGCAGGACCAAGACCTCGCGCGGCGGCGGAGGCGGATCGGTGAACAGGCCCTCGACGGCTGCGCACCGGCCCAGCAGCACCGGGCCGTCGTCCCCGTCCCCCTCGGCCACGATCAAGTACCGCACCGGGAACGGGCGTTCCCAGTGCCCCGCGTCCTCGATCCGCACCTCGCCGCCCCCTCCCGCCCTCGCTGTTCGAGCGCCCAGCGTGCGGCCACCGGCCCGCTCCCCGCAACGCGATTTCGCCCGGCGGCCCGCCCGGTGCCCCGTCAGTCCGCGGTGGGCCCGGCGAAGCCGGGGAGCCAGCGGAGGAGTTCCTCGTGCAGGCGGACGGTCGCGCCGAGCTGGCAGAGGACGCCGATGGTGGAGAGCGTGACGCGGTGGATCAGCAGGTAGGAGGGCGGCAGGTTGAGCTGCTTGCCGAGGTTGTAGGCGGGGGAGCGAGGGTCGGCGATCCGGGCGGCCTGGGTGCGCATCCACTCCCGGCTGAAAGTGAACTGCTCGGCGCGGGTGGGCTCGATGATCGGCACCAGGTAGTCGAGCACCGCGTCCGGGTCGAGCGAGACGGTCGGGCGGACGAAGTTCTCCTGCTTGAGCAGGTCGTAGACCGCCCCGGCGTCCCCGGCCAGGGCGAGCCGCAGCGAGGTGCCGATCGGCAGCGGCAGGCCGCCGGGCAGCCGGTCGACGGTGCCGAAGTCGAGCACGCCGAGCTGCCAACTCGACGCCGCCCGGCCGGTCTTGACCAGGCGGAAGTTGCCGGGGTGCGGGTCGGCGTGCAGCAGGCCGGTGCGGGCCGGGCCGGCGAACAGGAAGCGGGCCAGCAGCTGCCCGGCCCGGTCGCGCTCGGCCCGGGTGCCGTCCGAGACCACCCGGGAGAGCGGCTTGCCCTCCAGCCACTCGGTGACCAGCACCCGCCCGGACTGGGCGACCACCCGGGGCACCACGATGTCGGCGTCGCCGGCGAACTCCTGGGCGTGCAGCTGCTGGGACTCCGCCTCCAGCCGGTAGTCCAGCTCCTCGGTGACCCGCTCGCGCAGCTCGGCGATCAGCGGCTTGATGTCCATGCCGGGGATCAGCGGGCCCAGCATCCGCGCCACCCGGGAGAGTTGGGTGAGGTCGCTGAGCAGCGCGTCGCCCGCCCCCGGGTACTGGATCTTGACCGCGACGTCCCGCCCGTCGGACCAGACGGCGCGGTGCACCTGGCCGATCGAGGCGGCGGCGGACGGCTGGTCGGAGAAGGACCGGAAGCGGTCGGCCCAGTCGGCGCCCAGGTCCTCGGCGAGCACCGCGTGGACGGTGCGGACGGGCATCGCGGGGGCGGAGTCCTGGAGCTTGGTCAGGGCGGCCCGGTAGGGGCCCGCGACATCCTCCGGGAGGGCCGACTCGAAGACCGACATGGCCTGCCCGAACTTCATCGCACCTCCCTTCAACTTGCCCAGGGTGGCGAAGAGTTGCTCGGCGGTCTGGGCCTGCAGCTCGGCCGCGACCTCCTCCGCCGGACGTCCGCCGAGCCGCTTGCCCAGCCCCAGGGTGGCCCGCCCGGCGAAGCTCAGCGGCAGGGCCGCCAGCCGGGCCGTCCGGGAGACCGCCTTGCGCGGCATGTCAGACATCCGAGCCCCCCGTCCGGGCCGCCGCGCCGAACGCCGCGGACCCCACTGTCACCGCCGGAACCGCCGGAACCGCCACTGCCGGAACCGCCACCGCCGGAGCTGCCACGGCGCCCGGGCGGTCGACCGGTCGCGCCCGGTCCAGCACTGCCTTGCGCGGTAGATCGCTCACCAGGGCCTCCTGTTCAGCCGAACCGACCGGCGCCCCGCCGGCGGTCGTACAGCGTCGTACAGCGGTCGTCCCCGCAGGCCGCCCGGCCCGCGCACCCTCCGGGGCCGTGCTCCCGCGCCCCTCGCGGGGCGGTGGAGCACTGCTGGACCGGGCGGGGACGGCACCGGACGGGCCCGCGGGCCTGTCCCTCGGGCCCGCCCGAACTCCCGCCCGCCCCGCGGAGCCCGGTACGCCGAGCGCACGCACCAGCCACCGCGGGGCCGCGCCGGGGGTTCGACGACAGGCCCTAGGCCATTGTGCCCGCTGGCCCCCGGCTGACGGACTGCCAGAGGCACCCGCAATCGGGATGGCTGCGCAGCCGCAGCCGGCGGAGCATCCCGTCGGCGGCCGACAGCTCGCACCAGCCGTCCACACTCGGCGGCAGCACGCCGTCCAGGTAGAGCTGGACGTGCAGCGCGGCGAGCCCGGCGACCGTGGCGGCCACCGCGCCGTCACAGGCCGGGAGGCGGGCCCGGCCGGGGCCGTCGTCGATCAGCTGGGCCAACAGCCGGGGCCAGACCTCGTCCTCGTCCCGCCGGGCCAGGGTGGCGCAGGTGCCGCAGGCGGAGGCCCCGGGGACGACCAGCGGGCCGACCACGCCGAGGTGTTCGAGCACGCCGGTGTAGAGGTGCGGGACGCCGGCCCGCATCAGCTCCTGCGCGTCCACGGCGGCGCCGGTGTACGCGGCGGAGCCGTCCCGCGGGGCGAGCACGACCAGGGTGGGCGGCGGGGCGGTGACCGGCGGGCGCCGGTAGCGCTCGCCGACCGGGGCGCCGGTGACCCGGTGCACCAGCTCGCGGGCGGCGGTGGCGCGCAGGCGCCCGATGTCCGCGGTGGGCAGGCCGCCCGGGGCGCAGTCCCGGGCGGTGACCCGGCCGCGGTCCACCACGGTGACCTCGCCGATGCCGCCGGCCGCCAGCGCGGCGCCGACGGCGGCCCCGATCCGCCCGGCGCCGCGCACCTCGACCCTGGCCCTGGCCCGGCCGTGCAGCACGGTCGCGGCCTCGCCGGGCGCGGGGTGCACCAGCGAGAGCGAGGCGAGGTCCGGGGCGAGCAGCTCGCGCCGGGCGGGCGGGTACAGCTCCAGCACGTCCCGCCCGGCCTGGGCGTCGTCCAGCAACTCGGCACCGGCCAGCGAGTCGAGCACCGCCCGGCAGTACTCGGCGCTCAGCCCGAGCTTCTGCCCGGCGCCGACCACGTCCGGGCCGTCCCGGCTGCCGTCGATCAGTTCCAGGAAGTTCGCCAGGCTGCGGTCCACCCCCTCGATCACCCGGGCGTGCCGCCGCAGGGCGCCGAACTGCAGGGTCTGCTTGTCCCGCCAGAGCCGGGACAGCGCGGGCTTGATCGCCGGCCTGGTGATCCGCCGGGCCGCCCCCGGCTCCTCCCCGGGCGCGCCGGTCGGGTCGTTCACGGGCTTGTCGGTACGCATACGGGCTCCTCCGCCGCTCACGGACCCCGGCGTTCGGGATCGCTGGTGACCGCAGCTTGCCTGCCCGTCCCCGCGTGCGGAAATCCGTTGTCCACAGCCCCGGTGCGACTATCCGCTGATCACTGTGCACAGCCTGTGGACAACGCGGCCGGGTGGTCCCGGGTGCCGCGCCGCCCCGGTGCCGGACTTCTGTCGGGGCGACGGGGTAACGTCCCTCGCATGGCAGCCGAACGGGACTCCCACCGGTCGGCGTCGCGTCGGCGCGCCCGGGCAGCCTCCGGGCCGACGGCCGCGGCGTCGGGCGCGCACACCGGTACCGGCCGTGAGCCCCTCCCCCCGCACCTCGTCGACCACCGCCCCGACCACCTCGCCGACCACCGCCCCGACCGAGGTGCCGTCGAGGTCCGCCGCAGTGCCCGGCGCAGCCGCACCGTCTCCGCGTACCGCGAGGGCGACCGCACGGTGGTGCTGATCCCGGCCCGGATGTCGCTTGCCGACGAGCAGCGCTGGGTGGCCCGGATGCTCGACAAGCTGGCCGCGCAGGAGAGCCGCCGGGTGCTGGGCGACGAGGCCCTGCAGGCCCGGGCCCGCGAGCTCTCGGAGCTGTACCTGGACGGCCGGGCAGTGCCCGATCAGGTCCGCTGGGTGACCAACCAGAACTCCCGCTGGGGCTCCTGCACGCCCAGCGAGCGCACCATCCGGCTCTCCCACCGCCTCCAGGGCATGCCCGCGTACGTGGTGGACTACGTACTGCTGCACGAGCTGGCCCACCTGCTGGTGCCCGACCACGGCCCCGGGTTCTGGTCCCTGCTGGACGCCTACCCGCGCACCGAGCGGGCCCGCGGCTACCTGGAGGGCGTCGCCGCGGCGGCCCGCCTCCCGCACCTCCCGGACGCCCGTCGGACCTGAACGCCGCGCCTGACGCCGGGCCTGAACGCGCCGGACCCCCGCGGGTCCGGCACTCGGCCGGGCCCGCAGGGGTCCGTGGAACGGTCGGCTCAGACCAGCGCCCGGGCCCGGGCCACCAGGTCGCGCACCGAGCGGTCGGTGTCGGCGGGCAGCTCGTCCCAGCCGAACCAGCGCAGGTCCAGCGACTCCTCGCTGATCAGCTCGCGCGCCCCGGCCGGGGCGACGGCGACGTACTGCACGTCCAGGTGGGTGTTCTCCGGCCGGTCCTTGCCCAGGCAGCGGACCTGGTGCCGGTCCAGCTTCACCGGGGCCACCCGCCCGTCCACGGCGAGCAGTTCGAGCCCGGCGATGCCGGACTCCTCGACCGCCTCGCGGAGCGCGGCGGCCGCCAGCGTCCCGTCGCCGGGCTCGCAGTGGCCGCCCATCTGCAGCCACAGCCCGACCTTGGGGTGCAGGGTGAGCAGCACCCGCTCCCCGGCCGGGTCGACCACCAGCGCGCTGGCGGTGATGTGCGCGGGCACGCAGGCCCGCCACACGCCCTCGGGGTGGGTGGCGAGGTGCGCCAGGTAGTCCTGCCGCAGCCCGTCCTGGCCGTCCCCGGCGGGCGTCCAGTCGGTGAGCGTCCGGACGGTGTCGGCGTGCAGCGCGGTCACTTGGCGCCGCCCTCCTGGCCCGGGGCGTCCCCGTCCGACGAGCCCTTGCCGTCCGCAGCGCCGTCCGAACCGCTGCTGGCCGCGTCCTTGCTGTCCGCAGCGCTGCCCGCACCGCTGGCCGTGCCCTTGTCGTCCGCAGCGCTGCCCGCACCGCCGTCCGCGTCCTTGCTGAGGTCCGCCTTCCCGGCGGGAGCCGAGCCGGAGCCGCCGCCGGTCGCCCCGCCCGCCGCCTCGCCGAGCAGCTTGTCGAGCGCGTCGAAGTCGAAGCCGCCCTCCGCGCCGGCCGCGCCGTCCCGGTGCACGAAGCCGTCCGGGTCGTCCAGGTCGGCGGCGGTCGGCAGCATGTCGGGGTGGTTCCACAGCGCGTCGCGGCCCTCGATGCCGCGGGCGTCGGCCAGCGAGGCCCACAGCCGGGAGGCGTCGCGCAGGCGGCGCGGGCGCAGTTCCAGGCCGACCAGGGTGGCGAAGGTCTGCTCGGCGGGGCCGCCGGTGGCGCGGCGGCGCCGGAGCGTCTCGCGCAGCGCGGCGGCGTGCGGCAGGTGCGGGGTGGCCGCGGCGTGCACCACCGCGTCGACCCAGCCCTCGACCAGGGCCAGCGCGGTCTCCAGCCGGGCCAGCGCGGCCTTCTGCTCGGGGGTGTCCTCGGGCTGCAGCAGGCCGCCCGCCAGCGCCTCCTGCAGCGCCTCGGGGTTGGCCGGGTCGAGCTGGCCGACCAGCTCCTCCATCCGCGAGGAGTCGACCTTGATGCCGCGGGCGTACGCCTCGACGGCGCCGAACAGGTGCGCCCGCAGCCACGGCACGTGGGCGAACAGGCGCTGGTGGGCGGCCTCGCGCAGGGCCAGGTAGAGCCGGACCTCCTCGGCGGGCACGTTCAGGCCGTCGCCGAACTCGGCGATGTTCTGCGGCAGCAGCGCGGCCTTCCCGGCGGGCGCGAGCGGCAGGCCGACGTCGGTGGAGCCGAGCACCTCGGCGGCCAGCGCGCCGAGCGCCTGCCCGATCTGGGTGCCGAACATGGCGCCGCCCATCGAGCGCATCATGCCCATCAGCGGCCCGGCCATCGCCTGCATCTCGGCGGGCAGCACGCCGCCCATCGCGTTGCCGACCCGCTCGGCCACCGGGTCCACCAGGTCCTTCCAGACCGGCAGGGTGGCCTCGATCCACTCGGCGCGGCTCCAGGCCACCGCCGCGGAGGAGGTGGAGGGGAACTCGGTCGCCGAGTCCAGCCAGAGGTCGGCCAGCCGGACGGCCTCGACCACGGCGGTGCGCTCGGCCTCGCCGACCGAGCGGTCCTTGGACCTCCCCTCCGGCTGGTCGGCCACCACCGTCTGCCGGGCGATGTTCTTCGCCAGGTCCCAGTTGACCGGGCCGCCCTCGAAGGACAGCATCTGGCCGAGCTGCTGGAACGCCGCGCCCAGGTCGTTCGGGTTGAAGCCGCCCATCATCGCGGCGAACGGGTTGTCGCCGCCGCCCTGCCCGCCGGGACCGCCCATGCCGAAGAGCGCGCCGAACGGGTTGCCGGTGCCGAAGCCGAACGGCTGCTGCGGGGTCGAGTCGCCCGGCTCGCCGTCCTTCTTGCCCTTGTCCTTGCCGTCCTCGGGCTCCTCGGGGGGAACGCCGAATCCGAAGGGGAGGTCGCTCACGGGGTCCTCGATCTGATCGGCCGTCACGCGGGTGGTGTGGCGGGAAAGTCTGCGCCCAGGGGGGTCCGGACGGTTTCAATGGTCTCGCGGCCGACCGCGCCGGGTGCACCGCTTGGGCCGAGCCTCGGGCAGGATGGACAGTGCGTGACACTCGTACGTACGCACTTAAGCTAACCGTGGAGGATGGCCGGTGAGTTCCCCGCCTTCGGACGTTCGCTCTGGGCTGACCGAGGGCGAGGACGGGCCGGCCGACGCCGGTTCGCCGCCTCCAGCCTACGGCGGCAGACCGCTGACCGTGGCCGTCACCGGCGCGGCGAGCGTGCTCGGCGAGCGCGTCGCCGAGCGCCTGGTGGCCTCCCCGCACGTGCGCCGGGTGCTGGCGGTGGACGACCGCCGCGGCGAGGTCCCGGGCGTGCACTGGCGGGTGCTGGACGTGCGCGACCCGGCGGTGGCCGAGCGGCTGGCCGGGGTGGACGTGGTGGTGCACCTGGCGATGGACCTCGGCATGGAGTCCGACCCGCGCACCCGCAGCGCGTACAACGTGCGCGGCGCGCAGACGGTGGTGACCGCCGCGGCGGCGGCCGGGGTGCACCGGGTGGTGCTGTGCACCTCCGCGATGGTCTACGGGGCGCTGCCCGACAACGAGGTCCCGCTGGCCGAGGACTCCGAGCTGCGGGCCACCGAGGAGGCCTCGCTGGTCGGCGACCTGCTGGAGATCGAGCGCCTGGCCCGGCGCGCCCCGCGCGCCCACCCGGGCCTGCAGATCACCGTGCTGCGCCCGGCGGTGGTGGTCGGCCCGGGCATCGACACCGTGCTGACCCGGCACTTCGAGGCGCCCCGGCTGCTGGTGGTGGCGGGCTCCCGCCCGTGCTGGCAGTTCTGCCACCTGGACGACCTGGCCTCGGCGCTGGAGTACGCGGCGCTCGGCCTGGTCGAGGGCGAGGTGACGGTCGGCTGCGACGGCTGGCTGGAGCAGGAGGACGTGGAGGAGCTGTCCGGCATCCGCCGGATGGAGCTGCCCGCCGCGCTGGCGCTGGGTACCGCGGCCCGGCTGCACCGGCTCGGCCTGACCCCGGCCCCGGCCGGGGACCTGGCGTACACCATGTACCCGTGGGTGGTCTCCGGCAGCCGGCTGCACGAGGCGGGGTGGCGGCCCCGGCACACCAACGAGGAGGTGCTGGCCGAACTGCTCTCCCAGGTGTCCGGCAAGCACGCGGTGGCCGGGCGGCGCCTGGGCGGCAAGGAGGCCGCCACCAGCCTCGGCGCGGCCGGTGCCACGGTCGCCCTGATCGGTACCGCGGCGCTGGTCCGGCGGGCCCGCAAGCACCGGCGGATCTGACCCGAAGGATTCCGGGATGCGGAATCATCGCATCGTGATACGAAAATCCTTGTCGTCGATCGGCGGGGATGCGGAATGATGGTGCCCATGTCCGAGAACCACGACCCGATCCGCCTGCTGGCCGTCCGCGAGACCCCGCTCTCGCTGGACGAGGTGTACGCCGCGGTCGGCGACGACGCGGCGGGCGGCACCACGCTGTTCGTCGGCACCGTGCGCGACCACGACGGCGGCAAGCCGGTGGCCGCCCTGGAGTACAGCGCCCACCCCACCGCGGAGCGCGAGCTGCGCCGGATCGCCGAGAAGATCTGCGCGGACTTCCCGGTCCGGGCGCTGGCCGCGGTGCACCGCACCGGCCGGCTGGAGATCGGCGACGCCGCGGTGGTGGTCGCGGTGTCCTGCCCGCACCGCGGCGAGGCGTTCGCGGCCGCCCGGCGGCTGATCGACGACCTCAAGCACGAGGTGCCGATCTGGAAGCACCAGATCTTCACCGACGGCGAGGAGGAGTGGGTCGGCGCGGGCTCCTGCTGAGCCGGCCCGGCCTCTGGGCCGTTCGGCGTTCTCCCGGGCGGCCCGTGTCCGCGCCGGGGCGGGCTCGTTGCCCGTTCGGCGGTCCCTCCCGGCGGTGAGCCGCGCCCGGCCCCGTAACCCGGGTGCCGGTCGCGCCGTTCTCCCTACAGGCGGTTAATCTGCTGATACACATGACGAGCCTGTGGGGAGTTCGAAAATGGCTGCGCTCGCCTGGTTGATCATTCCTGTGGTGGCCGGACTGCTGGCCATGGTCTGGGCGGGGTGGGCGGCCCGTCCGCCGCGGGCCATGACCGATCCGAGTTCGCTCGCCGAGCACGAGCGGTTCCGCGCCGCGATGGAGCGGAGCACCGGCGGCGACCGCTGACGGCGGGGCCCCGTCCGGCGGGGCCCGATCGGCGGGCCCCGATCGGCGGTGCGGGGGGCGGACCGGCAGCACACCCCGGCCCGTCCTTCCCGTACTGTCGTGGCATGCCACGCCGATCGGCGACGATGCTCGCCGCCACCCTGCTGCTGATAGGCCTGCTCTGCGCCTCGGTGCTGACCAAGGTGCCCTTCACCGAGATGAGCCCCGGGCCGACGTACAACACCCTCGGCGCGCAGGACAAGACCGGCGAACCGGTGATCACCATCACCGGGCACGAGACCTACCCGACCAGCGGGCACCTCAACATGACCACCGTCCAGGTGACCGGCGCCAAGTACCAGCCCAGCCTGGTCTCGGCGATCGTCGGCTGGATGCGCGACGACGTGCTGGTCGTCCCGCACGACAACGTGTACCCCAAGGGCCAGACCGACCAGGAGGCCCAGCAGCAGAACGCCGAGGAGTTCGCCTCCTCCGAGGACAGCGCGAAGACCGCCGCCCTCAACCAGCTGAACATCCCGGTCGGCACCGAGATCATCGTCTCCTCGGTGAGCTCCGGCGGACCCTCCGAGGGCAAGCTCCACGCCGGCGACCAGATCGTGGCCGTCGACGGCGTGGCCATCACCTCCCGGAGCCAGGTCGCCGAGCAGGTCATGAAGCACAAGCCCGGCGAGACCGCGGTCTTCACCGTCGTCCCGCACGCCAAGGCCGCGCCGGTGCCGAACCCGGCGGACCAGGTGCAGGTGCCGATCACCACGGCCAAGGCACCGGGCGAGGACCGGGCGATCGTCGGCATCTCGCCCGGCGTCGACCACGTCTACCCGTTCAAGATCGACATCGGCCTGCAGGACGTCGGCGGCCCCAGCGCCGGCCTGATGTTCGCGCTCGGCATCGTCGACAAGCTCACCCCCACCGACCTGACCGGCGGCACGTTCGTGGCCGGCACCGGCACCATCGACGACGACGGCACGGTCGGCCCGATCGGCGGCATCCGGATGAAGCTGATCGCGGCCCGCGACAAGGGCGCCGAGTACTTCTTCACCCCCGCCGACAACTGCGCCGAGGCGGCCAAGGGCACCCCGTCCGGGCTGACCCTGGTCAAGGTCGACAATCTGGCCGGCGCGGTCAAGGCGCTGGACGCGATCCGGGCCGGCGACCGGGCCGCGCTGCCGGCCTGCGGCAAGTAGCGCCGGGCCCGGGGCCCCGCGGGGCCCCGGGCCGTCACCTCACTGGAAGGTGGCGAGCAGCGCGTCCGTCAGGTTGGGGACCAGGTCGGGGCCGGTCAGCACCTCGCGGGCGACGTCCTTCTCGCGCAGGCGCAGCGCGACCTCCCGGGAGCCGTCGCGCAGCACGGCCGCGGTGATCCGGACCTCCTGGCGCTGCGGGTGGGTGGCGACCCAGTCGTTGATCTCCTGCTCGGAGGCGTTCTTCGGCCGGGAGGACTCGGCGCCCGGCGGGAGCATCAGCCGCTCGACGACGAGGGCGCAGCCCACCACGCCGTCCGGCCAGGCGATGGTGCCGAGGAAGCGGTCGAGCTCGGTGCCCGGGGCGATCTCCTCCTGCTCGACCGGGGTGAGGCCGGTCGGGTTGCCGTCCAGGCCGAGCTGCGCGGCGAGCCGCGGATTGGCCTTGCGCATCTGCGCGTTGTCGACCAGCGCGAACAGCCGGGCGGGCAGGTCCCAGCCGAGGGTCGCGGCGTGCTCGTCGATCTCCAGCGCGGCCCGGGTGAGCGGGGTGGCGGCGGGCAGGCCGGAGGCGCCGGCGGTCAGGTCAGGGGAGTCGGACATGGGCCCATCCTCACACGGGGGAGGGGGGCGTCTCCAACTCCGACGCATTGCCCGGGAACTCCGGTAAAGACTGATTAAGTTGCACTGGAGACCGCTGCCCGTCCACGGCGCGGGCCCGTAATCCCCAACGACGACAGCTGAGGTGGCGCCTTGACGTTCCAGATGCCGGACCGGTCCGGTCCGGGTTTCCGAGCGAGGGTCGGGCCGCCGTCGCGTCGGGCACGGGTGCTGCTGCTGACGGTCGGCGTGCTGGCGGTGCTGTTCCTGCTGTTCGTGATGTTCTCCGGGCTGTGGACCGACTGGCTGTGGTTCCGGTCGGTGAAGTACGGCTCGGTGTTCACCTCGCGGCTCGGCGCCGAGCTCGGACTGGGCGCGGTGTTCGGCCTGCTGATGGCCCTGGTGGTCGGCTTCAACCTGTGGCTGGCCTACCGGCTGCGGCCGCCGCTGGCGGCGATGTCGGTGGAGCAGCAGAGCCTGGACCGCTACCGGTCGGGCGTGGCGCCGTTCCGGAAGTGGCTGCTGGTCGGCCCGGCGCTGCTGGTCGGCCTGGTGGCCGGGGCCGCGGCCGCCGCCCAGTGGCGGACCTGGATGCTCTGGGCGAACGGCACCCCGTTCGGGGTGAAGGACGGTCAGTTCCACAAGGACGTCTCGTACTACGCCTTCGAACTGCCCTGGTACGAGTTCCTGCTGGGCTTCGCGTTCAGCGCGGTGATCGTCTCGCTGATCGCGGCGACGGCCGTGCACTACCTCTACGGCGGCCTGCGGCTGCAGGGCCCCGGACGGCGGGCCAGCGGCGGGGCGCAGGGCCACCTCGCGGTGCTGCTGGGCGTGTTCGTGCTGCTGAAGGCGGTGGCGTACTGGCTGGACCGGTACGCGCTGGCGGTCAAGAGCGAGTCCTTCAAGAACGTGGACGGCTGGACCGGCCTGCGC
This sequence comes from Kitasatospora sp. NPDC088134, assembly GCF_044741705.1. Taxonomy (NCBI): domain Bacteria; kingdom Bacillati; phylum Actinomycetota; class Actinomycetes; order Kitasatosporales; family Streptomycetaceae; genus Kitasatospora; species Kitasatospora sp. NPDC088134. The sequence goes on from NZ_JBIUTD010000002.1 coordinate 299,854, forward strand.
TACGTGGACGCCAACGCGTTCCTGCCGGCCAAGACGATCCTGTTCTTCGTGGCGGTCATCTGCGCGCTGCTGTTCTTCCTGACCCCGGTCCGGCGGACCTGGGCGCCCGCGCTGATCGGCTTCGGCCTGATGGCGCTCTCCGCGGTGCTGGTCGGCGGCGTCTACCCGGCGATCGTCCAGCAGTTCCAGGTCAAGCCGAACGAGCAGGCCAAGGAGACCGCGTACATCCAGAAGAACATCGACGCGACCCGGCAGGCCTACGGCATCGCCGGCGCCGACGTGCAGCCGTACACGCCGAGCGACAGCACCGACGCCGACAAGCTGAAGCAGGACGCGCAGACCATCGCCGACATCCGGCTGCTGGACCCGAACGTGGTGTCGCCGACCTTCCAGCAGAACCAGGCGCTGCGCAACTACTACGCCTTCCCGAAGACGCTGGACGTCGACCGCTACGGCAAGCAGGACACCGTGCTGGGGGTCCGCGAACTGGACCTGGCGGGCGTCCAGCAGCGCAACTTCATCAACGACCACTTCAAGTACACCCACGGCTACGGCGTGGTCGCCGCCAAGGGCAACCAGGTGGACGCCAACGGCAACCCGGTCTACACCGAGCAGTCGCTGCCGACCGAGGGCTCGCTGGGCGACTACGAGCAGCGGGTGTACTACGGCGAGAAGTCCCCGGCGTACTCGATCGTCGGCCCGGGCATGGACGAGATCGACTACACCCGGGACGGCCAGCCCGACCAGACCTCGCAGTACAGCGGCGGCAGCGGCGTCTCGCTGGACAACCCGCTGACCCGGGCCGCGTACGCGGTGAAGTTCGCCGAGCCGCAGATCCTCTACTCCGGGGCGATCAAGGACGGCGCGAAGATCCTCTACGACCGCACCCCCAAGGAGCGGGTGGAGAAGGTCGCGCCCTGGCTGTCGATCGACGCCGACCCGTACCCGGTGGTGCAGAACGGCCGCCTGGTCTGGGTGCTGGACGGCTACACCACCTCGGACGGCTACCCGTTCTCCTCCAAGACGGTGCTCGGCGACGCCACCAAGGACTCGCTGACCGACCAGCGCGGCCGCACCCTGACGGCAGTCAACCAGGTCAACTACATCCGCAACTCGGTGAAGGCCACCGTGGACGCGTACACCGGCGAGGTGACGCTCTACCAGTGGGACGAGGCCGACCCGGTGCTGAAGACCTGGATGAAGGCGTTCCCGGGCACCGTGCGGGCCAAGGCCGACATCCCGGCGACGCTGCTGCCGCACCTGCGCTACCCGCAGGACCTGTTCAAGGTGCAGCGCGACCTGCTCGGGCAGTACCACATGACCGAGGCCACGGCGTTCTTCAACGGCACCGACATCTGGGACGTGCCGGAGGACCCGACCGTCAACAACACCCACGACGTCCAGCCGCCGTACTACCTGACGGTGCGGATGCCCGACGCGAAGGAGGCCAGCTTCTCGCTGACCACCTCGTTCGTGCCGGCCGGGCGGAAGAACCTGGCCGCGTTCATGACGGTGAACGCCGACCCGGGGCCGGACTACGGCAAGCTGCGCATCCTGCGGACGCCGCCCGGCTCGGGCGCGCTCGGCCCGGCGCTGACCCAGGCGAAGTTCAACTCGGACTCCGAGGTGGCCCGCCAGCTGTCGCTGCTGCGCAGCGGCACCGACTCCGACGTGGTCTACGGCAACCTGCTGACCCTGCCGGTCGGCGGCGGCATCCTCAACGTGGAGCCGGTCTACCTGGTGGCCCGCGGCGCCAAGGTGCCGGTGCTGAAGAAGGTGCTGGCGGTGTACGGCGACCACAACGTGGCGCTGGAGGACAGCCTGGACAAGGCGCTGGCCAAGGTGCTCGGCGCGGCCGCGCCCGGGGTCACCGCCCCGGCCGAGCCGAACCCGGGCACCGGCACGCCGACCGCGCCCACGACGCCGACCACCCCGACCGCGCCGACCACGCCGGGGAGCAACCCGGCGCTGGACCGGGCGCTGGCGGACGCCCAGAAGGCGTTCGACGACGGACAGGCGGCGCTGAAGAACGGCGACTGGGCGGCCTACGGCCAGAGCCAGCAGGCCCTGCGGAAGGCGCTGAACGACGCGGTGGCGGCCGAGTCGAAGAGCGGGCAGCCCGGCGGGCAGCCGAGCGGCCAGCCCAGTGGCCAACCGAGCGGCCAACCGAGCGGCCAGCCCTCGCCCGCACCCACGGGCTGAGCTGCGAGAACCGGATTGTTGGTCCACCCCGCGATCGTGCTACAGTGGTTTCACCGACGCGGGGTGGAGCAGCTCGGTAGCTCGCTGGGCTCATAACCCAGAGGTCGCAGGTTCAAATCCTGTCCCCGCTACTCAGTAGCGAAAGGCCCGGAGGCATCAGCCTCCGGGCCTTTGCCATTCCTTGGGTGTCGCCCCGATTGACACCCCAACTGGTCCAGTCCAATCTGAGTCATGCCCATGGCGGCCGGCCCCCACCGCCCGCCGTAGTGGCGGCAATTCGCATGCCAGCAACAGGAGTTGATCGTTCTCTGCTCCGTCTGCCGCTCTCCCCGACCGGGTGTCGGACGGCGTTCCTGCATCCCCACGTGACAGGAGGGCACCTCCGCATGCACCGGAACAACCGAAGGGCCTGGGCGGTGACGGCCGCGGCCGCCACGCTGCTCGCCGGAGCGATGTCGCTGCTGGGCGCACCCAGCGCGAGCGCCGGGCCGGGCAACACCACCGGCGCGCCCGCCACCAGCGGCGGCATGAAAGTGGCGTACTTCGACCAGTGGTCGATCTACCAGAACGCCTACTACCTGAAGAACGTCGACAGCAACGGCATGGCCGGCAAGCTCGACTACCTGCTGTACGACTTCGCCAACATCGACCCGACCAACCTGACCTGCTTCGAGGCCAACTCGGCCGCCTCCCAGGACGAGAACAACCCGAACGCGGGCGACGGCGCCGGCGACTACTACGCCGACTACGCCAAGACCTTCGCCAACGGCAACAGCGTCGACAACTCCACCGACACCTGGAACCAGCCGCTGGCCGGCAACTTCCACCAGCTCCAGGAGCTCAAGGCCAAGTACCCGAAGCTCAAGGTGCTGCTGTCGATCGGCGGCTGGACGTACTCCAAGTACTTCTCCGACGCGGCCGCCAGCGACGCCTCCCGGAAGAAGTTCGTCTCCTCCTGCGTCGACATGTTCATCAAGGGCAACCTGCCGGCCCAGGGCGGCTACGGCGGCGCGGGCACCGGCAAGGGCATCTTCGACGGCTTCGACATCGACTGGGAGTACCCGGGCGGCGGCGGCCACACCGGCAACCACTCCTCGCCGAACGACAAGCAGAACTTCACCGCGCTGCTCGCCGAGTTCCGCAGCCAGCTCAACGCCCAGGGTTCCGCGGACGGCAAGACCTACGCGCTGAGCGCCGCGCTGCCGGCCGGGCAGGACAAGATCAAGAACGTCGAGACCGACAAGATCGGGCAGTACCTGACCTTCGCCGACCCGATGACGTACGACATGCACGGCGGCTGGGAGGCCCAGGGGCCGACCAACCACCAGACGCCGATCTACCAGAACCCGAACGACCCGATGAACAACGTGCCGCCGGGCAACGCCAAGTACAACATCGACGAGGCGATCAAGGCGTACACGGTCGGCGACCCCTCGTACGGCATCCCCGGCGGGTTCCCGGCGAACAAGCTCAACATGGGCGTGCCGCTGTACTACCGCGGCTGGACGGGCGTGGCGGCCGGCGCCAACCACGGGCTGTTCCAGCCCGCCAGCGGGCCCGCGCAGGGCGCGCCGAACTCCGGCAACGTCAACGGCGTGCGGATGTACAAGGAACTGCTCGGCGTGGTCGACAACCCGAGCTACACGTACTGGGACGCGGCCGCGCAGGCGGCGTACTTCTACGACGGCACCAACTTCTGGTCCGGCGAGAACGCGAAGTCGATCCAGGCGAAGATGGACTACGCGCACTGCAACGGCCTCGGCGGCTCCTTCGTCTTCTCGCTCTACGACGACCCGAACGCGGCCCTGCTCAACCCGCTGATGACGGCCACCAACGGCTCGGCCGCGAGCTGCCCGGCCCCGTCGCCCTCGCCGACCGCCAGCAGCTCGCCGTCGGGCAGCGCCTCCCCGTCCGCCTCGGCCTCGCCGAGCACGAGCACGAGTCCGTCCACCTCGGCCTCGCCGTCCACCAGCACCAGTAGCAGCCCGTCCTCCTCGCCGACCGTCCCCGCCGGCCCGATCGCCAACCCGGGCCTGGAGAGCGGCGCGCTCAGCCCGTGGACCTGCGCGGGCAGCGGCGGCGCGGTGGTGGGCGGCGGGCACACCGGCTCCTACGCCCTGCAGGGCAACGTCGGGGCCGGCGACACCGCGCAGTGCCAGCAGACCGTGACGGTCAAGCCGAACACCACGTACACGCTGTCGGCCTGGGTCAAGGGCAACTACACCTACCTCGGCGTCACCGGCTCCGGCGCCGACAGCTCCACCTGGACCCCCGGCGGGAGCGCGTGGACGAAGCTGTCCACCAAGTTCACCACCGGGGCCTCGGTCACCTCGGTGACGGTCTGGGTCCACGGTTGGTACGCGCAGGGCGCCTACCAGGCGGACGACTTCAGCCTGAGCTGAGACTGCGTCAACATCCTTTTAAGGAAGGCCCGGAGGGAACACCCCTCCGGGCCTTCCCCCTTGCGGGCGCGCGGAGTTGATCGACTCCGGTACGATGCGTGGCCGGGGTTTGTGGGGCCCGAGTGTCGGGAAATCGACAAAGCGCTGAAGCAATCTCGCCGGGCTTCGGCCGCGCTCCGCCCAAACCGGGCGGAGCAGGTGTACGCGGTATGCGGGTGATGCGACGATGGACCACGAGGGGGACGCGGCACGGCCCGTGACAGGCCGTCCGATCCGGCGTGCCCCCAGGGGGAACCACTCCGGGCCGACGGCCCGGGGCGAATGCCGCGACACTCGGGGGGAGCGGGAGTCGGCATGAAACTCATCGGAAGGAACGGGACGGGAGAGCGACCGGCGGCCAGCAGCAGCACGGACACCGACACCGGGGTCCGCACCACCGGCCGGTCCGCCACCGGCACCCGGCCCGTCCGGACCGCCGGCGGCATCGACGTGACCGGGTACGGCCCGGAAGCCCTCGTCCACCTCACCGCCGACCGGGTCGCCGCCGCCGGCCGCGACCTGCTGGAGAGCGGCGACGACGAGACCGACGACAGCTTCGAGACCGCCCTCGCCGCCCGCGAGCAGGCCGCCCTGGAAGCCCGCCACCGCGGCTCCGCCGACGCCGGCGACCCCGCTGCCGCCAGCCAGCTCGGCGCCCTGCTGCTGCGCCGCGGCGACCTCGCCGACGCCGAGCCGTACCTGCGCGCCGCGGCCGCCGCCGGCCTGCGCGCCGCCGCCAACAACCTCGGCGTGCTGCTGCACCAGCAGGGCCGGCGCACCGAGGCCGCCCAGTGGTGGCGGCAGGCCGCCGTGGCCGGCTCCGCCCCCGCCGCGCACGCCCTCGGCCTGCAACTGCGCGACCAGGGCGAGGAGGAGGCCGCCGAGTACTGGCTGCACTACGCCGCCGAACAGGGCCACCCGCTCGGCGCCTACGCCCTCGGCGACCTGATGGAGCACCGCCGCGACGTCCGCGCCGAACGCTGGTTCAAGGCCGCCGCCGACTCCGGCCACCGCGAGGGCGCCTACCGGCTCGCCCGGATGCGCGAGGCCGCCGGCGACAAGGACACCGCCGAGACCTGGTACCGCACCGCCGCCGCCCGCAGCCACGCCCGCGCCGCGCTCCGCCTCGGCGTGCTGCTCGAAGCCCGCGGCGACCTCGACGAGGCCGCCCGCTGGTACCGGCAGTCCGCCCAGAACGGCGAGGCCCGCGCCGCCTGCGCGCTCGGCTTCCTGCTCCGCGACGCCGGCGACCTCGCCGCCGCCGCCGAGTGGTGGCAGGAGGCCGCCGAGGCCGGTGACGGCACCGCCGCCAACGCCCTCGGCGCGCTGCACGCCGGCCGCGGCGAGAACACCGTCGCCGAACGCTGGTACCGCGCCGCCCTCGACGCCGGCGACCACAACGGCGCCTTCAACCTCGGCCTGCTCTGTGCCGGCGCCGGCCGGGAGACCCAGGCCGAGCAGTGGTACCGCCGCGCCGCCTACGCCGGGCACCGCGAGGCCTGCAACGCGCTTGCCGTCGTGCTGCTCCAGCGCGGCGACGAGTCCGGCGCCGAACCCTGGTTCTCCAAGGCCGCCGAGGCCGGCTCGGTCGACGGCGCGTTCAACCTCGGCGTGCTGCACGCCGGCCGCGGCGAGACCCGGCAGGCCCAGGAGTGGTACGCCCGCGCCGCCGCCGAGGGCCACGGCGAGGCCGCCCTGCAGCTCGCCGTCGTCCAGGAGCAGCGCGGCAACCTCACCGGCGCCCTCGACCGCTACCGGCAGTCCGCCGACGGCGGCTCCCCGGAGGGCGCGTTCCGGCTCGCCTCGCTGCTCGACCGGCGCGGCGACGCCGACGCGGAGGCCGAGCACTGGTACGCCGTCGCCGCCGACGCCGGGCACCGGCGCGCCCAGGTCCGGATGGGCGTCCGGGCCGCCGAGCGCGGCGCGCTGGAGATCGCCGAGAGCTGGTACCGGCGGGCCGCCGAGGGCGGCAGCCGCAGCGCCGCCTTCAACCTCGGCCTGCTGCTGGCCCGGCAGGACAGCGAGGCCGAGGCGATGCTCTGGTACACCCGCGCCGCCGACGCCGGCCACGGCCGGGCCGCGCTCCGGCTCGCCCTGCTCGCGCTGCGCCGCGGCGAGGCCGTGCAGGCCGAGAACTGGTGCCGCCGCGCGATGGAGCAGGGCCCCGCCGAGGTCGCCGAGCGCGCCGGGCGGCTGCTGGGCGCGCTGAACGCCGAACTGAGCGCCTGACGGGACGTCACGGCGTCACGGAGCCACGGGGTCATGGCGGCACGCAGCCGCGGCGTCACTGCCTCACAGGCTGAGCGAGCGCAGCACCGCCTCGTGCAGGACCCCGTTGGTGGCGACCGCGTCCGCGCCGGAGGGGCCGTCGATGCCGTCCAGGCCGGTGAAGCGGCCACCGGCCTCCTGGACGACGATGCAGGGGGCCGCCATGTCCCAGAGCGAGAGCTCGGGCTCGGCGGCGATGTCGACGGAGCCCTCGGCGACCATCATGTAGGACCAGAAGTCGCCGAAGGCGCGGGTGCGCCAGCAGACCCGGGTCAGGTCGAGGAAGGCGTCCAGCCGGGCGCGCTCCTCCCAGCCGCTCAGCGAGGAGAAGGACAGCGAGGCGTCGGCCAGCCGGGAGACCTTCGAGACGTGGATCCGCTGCGCCTTGGCCAGGCTGCGCCCGGCGTACGCGCCGAGCCCCTTGGCGGCCCACCAGCGGCGGCCCAGCGCGGGCGCCGAGACGATGCCGACCACCGGGACGTGCTCGCCGTCGGGCTGCTCCTCCAGCAGCGCGACCAGGGTCGCCCAGACCGGGACGCCGCGGACGTAGTTCTTGGTGCCGTCGATCGGGTCGATCACCCAGCGGCGCGGGCCGGAGCCCTGCAGGCCGTACTCCTCGCCGAGGACCGCGTCCCGCGGCCGGGCCCGCTGCAGGACCGAGCGGACCAGTTCCTCGGCGGCCTTGTCGGCGTCGCTGACCGGGGTGAGGTCCGGCTTGGTCTCGACCTTCAGGTCGAGCGCCCGGAAGCGCTCCATGGTCACGGAGTCGGCCGAATCGGCGAGGACATGGGCGAGGCGGAGGTCGTCGTGGTAGTCGGCCATGCCCGGAACCCTAGCGGACTCAGTGCCCCGAGCCGCTGAGCTGGAGGCCGATCACGCCCGTGATGACCAGCGAGATGGAGACCAGCTTCAGGGTGGAGGAGGACTCGCCCAGGAAGACCATCCCGTACACGGCGGTGCCGGCCGCGCCGATGCCGGTCCACACCGCGTACGCGCTGCCGACCGGCAGGGTCTTCAGCGACAGGGTGAGCAGCCCGAAGGAGCCGAGCGCGAAGAGCGCGAAGCTGACGGTGGGCCAGAGCCTGGTGAAGCCGTGGCTGAGCTTGAGGTTGACCGCGAATCCCGTTTCCAGCAGACCGGCGAGGATCACCATGGCCCATGCCATCGGGTTGACTCCCTGTCAGAGAGGACGGTGTGACCCTCCCATCGTCACCCAGCGGCACGGGCCCAGCGACTCGTGATCGCGTGAACTCTCAATCCCCTTCGGACGCCTCGCGGGTGGCGAGCAGGCGGCGCAGCGAGTACAGCCGGGCCGGGTCGGCGTGCCCGTCGGCGACCCAGGCGTCCAGCGCGCAGTCCGGCTCGTCGTGCGAGCAGGCCCGCGGGCAGTCGACCGTCCCGGGCTCCAGGTCGGGGAAGGCGAGGATGACCCGGGACGGATCGATGTGCGACAGGCCGAAGGAGCGGAAGCCCGGCGTGTCGATCACCCAGCCCGGGTCCAGCGCCTTCTTCGAGCCCGGCTTCGCCCCGGGCGGCGGGGGCAGCCGCAGCGCCAGCGCCGAGACGGTGGTGTGCCGGCCCCGGCCGGTGACCGAGTTGACCCGGCCGGTGGTCCGCCGGTGCTCCGGCACCAGCGCGTTGACCAGGGTGGTCTTGCCGACGCCGGAGTGCCCGATGAACACGGTGGTCAGCCCGCGCAGGTGCGCCCGCACCGCCTCCGCGCCGACCGTTTCCAACTCGTCGGCCCGGGTCACCACCGAGCGGACGCCGAGCGTCGCGTACGACTCCAGCAGTTCGTCGGCGGACGCCAGGTCGGACTTGGTCAGCACCAGCAGCGGCTCCATCCCGGCGTCGTACGCGGCCACCAGGCAGCGGTCGATCAGCCGGGGGCGGGGCTCCGGGTCGGCGAGGGCGGTGACGATGGCCAGCTGCTCGGCGTTGGCGACCACGATCCGCTCGTACGGGTCGTCGTCGTCCGCGGTGCGGCGCAGCACCGAGGTGCGCTCCTCGACCCGGACGATCCGGGCCAGCGTGTCGGGGTCGCCGGACAGGTCGCCGACCACTCCGACGATGTCGCCCACCACCACGCCCTTGCGGCCCAGTTCGCGCGCCTTCATGGCGACGACCTGCCGCTCGTCCTTGGTGCCGCCGCCGACCAGGCAGGTCATCCGGCCCCGGTCCACGGTGAGGATCATCGCCTCGTCGGCGTCCTCGTGCTTGGGCCGGATCCGGGTGCGGGGGCGGGAGCCCCGGCGGCCCGGGCGGCTGCGGATGTCGTCCTCGTCGGCGTCCTTGCCGTAACGGCGCATCTCCGTGACCCCCCGTCAGCCCTGGCCGAGGAGCTCGGCCCACATCCGCGGGAAGTCCGGCAGTGTCTTCGCCGTGGTCGCCACGTCCTCCACCAGGACGCCCTCCACCACCAGGCCGAGCACGGCGGCGGCGGTCGCCAGCCGGTGGTCCTCGTAGGTGTGGAACACCCCGCCGTGCAGCGGGCGCGGCCGGACCCGCAGGCCGTCCTCGGTCTCGGTGACGTCGCCGCCCAGGCCGTTGATCTCGGCGACGAGCGCGGCCAGCCGGTCGGTCTCGTGCAGCCGCAGGTGGGAGATGCCGTACAGGTGCGACTCGGAGTCGGCCAGCGCCGCCACCGCCGCGATCACCGGGGTCAGCTCGCCGACGTCGTGCAGGTCCGCCTCGATCCCGTGCACCTTGCCGGTGCCGGTGAACTCCAGCCCGTCGTCGGTGAACCGGCAGGAGCCGCCCATCGCGGTGAACAGCTCGCGCAGCTGGTCGCCCGGCTGGTACGTGTGCCTCGGCCAGTCCCGGACGGTCACCCGGCCGCCGGTGACCAGCGCCGCCGCGAAGAACGGGGCCGCGTTCGACAGGTCCGGCTCGACCACCAGGTCGCGGCCGATCAGCGCGCCCGGGGTGACCCGCCAGACGTCCTTCTCGCCGCCGTCCTCCGGCGCGTCGACCTGGCCGCCGGCCTTGCGGACCATGTCGACCGTCATCCGGATGTGCGGCAGCGAGGGCACCGTGCCGCCGACGTTGCGGATCTCCACCCCGTTGTTGAAGCGCGCCCCCGACAGCAGCAGCGCCGAGACGAACTGCGAGGAGGACGAGGCGTCCAGCTCCACCCGGCCGCCGTCCAGCGCGCCCGTGCCGTGCACCGTCAGCGGGAAGCCGCCGCGGCCGCCGTCGTCGATCCGGGCGCCCAGCGCGCGCAGCGCGTCGATCACGCCGTGCTGCGGGCGCTGGTGGCTGCGCGGGTCGCCGTCGAAGTGCACCGGCCCGTCCGCCAGCGTCGCCAGCGGCGGCAGGAAGCGCATCACCGTGCCCGCGTTGCCGACGTCCACCTGCGCCGGGCCGCGCAGCCGCTCGGCCGGGATGACCCGCCACGCCTCGCCGCCGCCGGTGCCGCCGGACGCCGCGTTCACCGTCTCCTCGACCGTCACGCCCAGGGCCCGCAGGCCGTCCGCCATCAGCTGCGAGTCGCGGCTGCGCAGCGGGCGGCGCACCCAGCCCGGGCCGTCGGCGAGGGCGGCCAGCACCAGCGCGCGGTTGGTCGCGGACTTCGAGCCGGGGACGGTCACGGTCGCGTCCACGGCGACGGTGGCGACGGGGGCGGGCCACAGGGGTTCGGTCATGCGGCCAAGTCTATGAGGCCCGGCGCCGCTACCGGGGCAGCAGCCAGGCCGCCCCGAGCCCCAGGCAGGCCAGCGCCAGCAGCAGGAACACCACCACCCACAGCGCTCCGGGCACCCCGGTCAGCCGCGCCAGCTGGTCCGCGTCCGAGCCCGGCGTCCGGCCGTGCCGCCGGGACGACCACAGCTCCAGCAGCGGACGCACCCCCGCCAGCAGCAGGAACCACACGCCCAGGTGGGCGAACGCGCCCTGCCACTCGGCGCTGCCGTACCAGGACACCGCCAGGAACGTCCCGCCGGTGACCAGCACCGCCAGCACCCCGAACAGGTTCCGCAGCGTCAGCAGCATCGCCGCCAGCAGCGCGATCCAGATCCACAGCAGCATCGTGGTCCGGCCCGCCGCCAGCAGCGCCGCCCCGCCCAGGCCCAGCAGCGAGGGCGCCGGGTACCCCGCCGCCGCGGTCAGCACCATGCCCGGGCCGGTCGGCCGCCCCGAGGAGACCGTCAGCCCCGAGGTGTCCGAGTGCAGCCGGATGCCGGACAGCCGACGGTCCGTCAGCAGCGCCGTCAGGCCGTGCCCGCCCTCGTGCGCGATCGTCACCACGGTGCGCAGCACCCGCCACACCGGGCGCACCGCCACCGCCAGCAGCGCCGCCGCCAGGGTGCCCCACACCAGCCAGTGCGGCGGGGTCGGCTGCGCGCCCGTCACCCGGTCCCAGATCCCCGCGAAGTCCACAGCGCCGACCTCCGATCATCCGCGCCCCTGTCCGGGCGGGCAGCCTCCCACGGAAGGACGGGCCGCCGGAAGCCACCGGTTCTCCGGTCGGCCCCGTCGGCCCCGGGCCGCTCTGGCAAGCTGGGGGCCATGTGCGGCCGTTTCGCCTCCTCCACCGACCCCGCCGAACTGGTGCGCCGGTTCGACGTCCGGCAGTGGGACCCGACCGAGACCCTGGCCCCCAGCTGGAACGTCGCCCCGACCGCCCGGACCTTCGCCGTCCTGGAGCGCGTCCCGCGCGGGCAGCGCCTGCCGGTCCGTCAGCTGCGGGTGCTGCGCTGGGGACTGGTGCCGGCCTGGGCGAGCAGCCCCGACACCGCCGTGAAGATGATCAACGCCCGGGCGGAGACCGTCCACGAGAAGCCCGCCTACCGCCAGGCCTACGCGTCCCGCCGCTGCCTGATACCCGTCGACGGCTACTACGAGTGGCAGACCGCCCCCACCGACGACGTCACCCGCCCGCCCCGCCGCCCCTACTTCGTGCACCGCGCCGACGGCGCCCCGCTGGCCCTCGCCGGGCTGTACGAGTTCTGGCGCGACCGCCGCCACCCCGGCGACCACCCCGACGCCTGGCTGGTCACCTGCACCGTCGTCACCACCGCCGCCGAACCGCTGCTCGCCCCCGTCCACGAGCGGATGCCGCTCTACCTGGGCCCCGACCGCTGGGACGCCTGGCTCGACCCGCACGCCGAGACCGCCGACCTCACCCCGCCGCCGCCCGGCGACCTGCGCATCCACGCGGTCCCGGACGAGGTCGGCCGCATCCGCAACAACCACCCGGGCCTGACCCGCCCGCTCACCGAGGACGACCTGACGACGCTGTTCTGAGTGGACCGCCGGGGGAGAAGCGGGGGAGCGCCCTCCGGGCGGGGGCGAGGGGGAGGAACACGGGGAGCCCGAGCCCTCCGGGTAGGAGCAGAGAGAAGGAGGGGGAAGCCCCCGGCCGGGGCGGCGGGTAGGCTCCGGGGCGTGCAGCGGATCGTCACGACTCCCGCCGGGGACGCCCGGCTCCACTGGTTCCGGGCCGGGGCGCCGCGGGCCGTGCTGGTGCTGGGGCACGGGGCGGGCGGCGGGGTCGAGGCGCCCGACCTGCAGGCCCTCGCGGCGGCGCTGCCGCCCCTGGGCGTCACCGTGGTGCTCGCCGAGCAGCCCTGGCGGGTGGCCGGCCGCAGGCTCGCCCCCGCCCCGGCCACCCTGGACGCCGGCTGGCCGGCCCAGGTCGCCGCCGCCCGGCAGGAGGGCCTGCCGCTGTACGCGGGCGGCCGCAGCGCCGGGGCCCGGGTGGCCTGCCGGACCTCCGCCGCGCTCGGCGCGGCCGGCGTCCTCGCGCTGGCGTTCCCGCTGCACCCACCCGGCCGCCCGGAGAAGAGCCGGGCCGCGGAACTGCTCGGCACCGGCCTGCCGACCCTGGTGGTGCAGGGCGGCGCGGACACCTTCGGCACCCCCGGGGAGTTCCCCGAACTGCCGGACACCCACCGCCTGGTGGAGGTCCCGCACGCCTCGCACCCCTTCCAGGTCCCCCGGCGGGCCGCCGCCGCGGGGGACCCGCTGCGGACGGTCACCGAGGCGGTCGCGGCCTGGCTGCCGTCCTGAATTCCGGCACCGGACCCCGGGGCCGGGAATGCCCGGGCAACGGCAGGGGTTGCACGAAGCGTCAGAGCGTGCCCCCTGGTGGAAAGGCAGTCGTCCATGGGTCCGATCGCGTGCCCCGAGCGGCCGGAGCAGCGTGCGGCGCAGTCGCCGTTGCTCCCGGACTGGTCGGAGTGGGTTGTCGCGGGCGAGAAGCCGGTCAGCCCGATATCCTCGCTTCCGGGTCGGCCCGACGTGGGCCGTGTGCGGGTTTCCGAGGAGGTGGGTCCGGTCGTCGGGACCGATGACGCGGCCGTGTCGGGCGCTTCTGGCGCCGACCAGGGCCGTCCGGAGGGCGAACAGCTCACCGGCGACGAACTGGCCGAAGCGATCGGCGAGGACACCTTCCGGGTGTCCGAGGACGAGAGCGAGGAGGCCAGGCGCGAGCGCTTCGAACGGGACGCCCTGGGCTACCTGGACCCGATGTACTCGGCGGCGCTGCGGATGACCCGCAACCCCGCCGACGCGGAGGACCTGCTCCAGGAGGCGTTCGCCAAGGCGTACGCGTCGTTCCACCAGTTCCGCGAGGGCACCAACCTCAAGGCCTGGCTGTACCGCATCCTCACCAACACCTTCATCAACTCGTACCGCAAGAAGCAGCGCGAACCGCAGCGCACCGCGGCCGAGGAGATCGAGGACTGGCAGCTGGCGCGCGCCGAGTCGCACATGTCGACCGGGCTGCGCTCGGCCGAGGCGCAGGCGCTCGACCACCTGCCCGACAGCGACGTGAAGGACGCGCTCCAGGCCATCCCGGAGGAATTCCGGATCGCGGTCTACCTCGCGGACGTCGAGGGGTTTGCGTACAAGGAAATCGCGGACATCATGGGTACACCCATCGGTACGGTGATGTCCCGACTGCACCGTGGCCGCCGCCAGCTGCGCGGCATGCTGGAGGACTACGCCCGCGAGCGGGGGCTGGTTCCGGCCGGTACCGGTGCAGGGCAGGAAGCGAAGGGCGCGGGCTCATGAGCTGCGGCGATCCGCACGAGACCGAGTGCGGAGAGGTGCTCGACCACCTCTACGAATTCCTCGACAACGAGATGCCCGAGGGCGACTGCGCCAAGCTGCGGGTGCATTTCGACGAGTGCTCGCCGTGCTTGGAGAAGTACGGCCTGGAGCAGGCGATCAAGGCGCTGATCAAGCGCTCCTGCGGCTGCGACGACACCCCGAGCGACCTGCGTGCGAAGGTGCTCGCCCGGATCGACTCGATCCGGGCCGGGCAGCGCACCGGAGAGATCGACACCTCGGTGATCGAGGTGTCCTCGGTCAGCATCGAGCTGACGGTCGAGGGCAAGGCCGGGCACGGCTCGGCGGTCGCCACCGCCGAGTAGCGGCTCACTCGATCGGGTGAGCTGTCGCTGCTCCGACTGCGGCGATCCGCGATCGTGCGCCGCGTCCGTCCGGGCGGGCCCTATTCTCTGACGAGTCCTCACGTCGGAGGGCCCGGTACGGGCGGGGGTGGCCGAGATCGCCAGCGAACGCGAGCACAGCGCCCTGCCCCGGCGGGCCGCGGCCTACCTGGCCGTCGTGCTCGCGGCCGCCCTCGCGGCACTGCTGCCGCTGGCCGCCGCCGGGCCCCGACCGGACTGGCCGCGGATCGGGCTGCTGGCCCTGCTGCACCTGTGCCTGGAGTCGCTGGCGCAGGGCGCCCGCACCCCCTGCGCCCGGCTGTGGCGCTGGTTGCGCGGCCGCTCCGGCGACGAACCCGCCGCCGACCCGCGCGGCAGCGGCTTCTTCCCGGTGCTGTTCGCCGGGGTCCTGATGCTGCCGCCCGCCGCCGCCGCGCTGGTCGCCCTGCCGGGCGCGCTGCTCGGCCCGGCCGTGCCGCCGCGCGCCCTGCGCCGGGTGTGGAACGCCGCCCAACTGGCGCTGGCCGCGGCCGCCGCCGCCGAGGTGTTCCGGCTGCTCGGCGGGGCGCGGCTGCTGCTCGGCACCAGGTTCCCCGGCGCGGCCCTCGGCGCGCTCGCCGCGATCCTGACGTTCTGCCTGGTCAACGGCGTCCTGGTGGCCGGCATGGTCCGGCTGACCTGCGGCGGCTCCGGCCAGGGCGCGCTGCGCGCGGTCCGCCGGGCCGCCCCCGCCGCGCTGCTGCACGGCTCCGGCGGCCTGATGATCGCGGTGCTCTGGCAGGGCCCGTACGGGGCGTTCGCCGCGGTGCTCGGCCTGCTGCCGCTGACCATCACCGCCTGGCTGTCCGCGCAGGGCCACCGGGAGCGGACCGCGCACCGGGCCACCGTGCAGGCCCTGGTGCAGGCCGTCGAGATCAAGGACGCCTACACCCGCGGCCACAGCGAACGGGTCGGCCGTGCCTCGGTGCTGATCGCCCGCCAGCTCGGCCTGGCCGAGGACCGGATCCGCACCCTGCACTTCGCCGGCACCCTGCACGACGTCGGCAAGCTCGCCGTCGCCACCGAACTGCTGCGCCGCAACGGCCCGCTGACGGAGGCGGAGCGGCGCGCCGTCGAGGTGCACCCGGTGTTCGGGCACGAGCTGGTGCGGCGGCTGGACTTCCTCGGCGAGGGCCGGGACGGCATCCTGCACCACCACGAGCGGATGGACGGCCGCGGCTACCCGCACGGCCTGGCGGGGGAGCGGATCCCCGAGTTCGCCCGGATCATCTCGGTCGCCGACGCCTTCGACTCGATGACCTCGACCCGCTCCTACCGGCGCGGCCGCCCCGTCCCCGAGGCGGTCGCCGAACTGGAGCGGTGCGCGGGCAGCCAGTTCGACCCGGTGATGGTGGGCGCGCTGGTCGCGGCCGTCGCCGAGCACGGCTGGCAACCCGAACCGCCGCCGCCCGGCGGCTGGGACGGCGAGGTGCCGGACATCCCGCTCGGCGTGCCCGAACCCGCCCGGCTGCCCAAGCAGTCCGGGCAGGGCCTGCCCAGCGAGCAGTCCGGGCAGGGCCTGCCCACCGGAGGGCCGGTGTGACGCCCCGCCGCCCCGTCCCCGCCGACCTGCTGCACGCCGTCGCCGCGCTGCTCGGCGCCGTCGCCGTGCTGCACCTGCTGCTGCACGCCACCGGCCAGCCCGGCGTCGCGCTCGCCTTCACCGGGCTGATCGCGCTCGGCCAGTGCGCCGGGCCCGCGCTGCCCGGCGACCGCGAACCCGCGCCGGTCGCCACCGCCGTCGCCCTCGCCTACGCGCTGCTCGGGCCGCTGCACGGACTGCCCACCACGCACGGGGTGCTGCAGGTCGCCGCCGTCACCGCGGCCGGCACCGCGCTCGGGCTCGGCGCGCAGACGGCCGGCCGGTACGCGCTCGCCGCGCTCCGGCACCGGCCGCCCGCCCCGCTCGGCGGGATCGACGCCGCCGCCCGCCGCCTGGTCACCGTCTCCTTCGCCGCCCTGCTGTTCCAGCCGCTGTACAACGCCGGCGTCACCGACCGGCTGCCCGGCCCCGCCTACGGGGCGCTGCTCGCCGGGATCGCCGGCCTGGCCGCGCTCGGCGACGCCGTGCTGGCCGCCGCCCAGCAGTGCGCCCGGACCGGGCTGCGGTATGCGGCCGCGCTCGACGACCAGCTGCACGCGCTGCTCGGCATCGGCTCCGCGCAGGTCGCCACCGGTCTGCTGCTCAGCCTGCTCGCCGGGGAGGCCGGGCTGTGGGCGCTGCCGGTGTTCTGCGTGCCGCTGCTGCTCGCCCAGGCCTCGTTCCGGCGCGCCGTCGCCGTCCGGGCCACCACCGGGCAGACCATCGAGACGCTGGCCCGGGCCACCGAGATCGCCGGGTACACCACCCCCGGGCACGCCCGCCGGGTCGCCGACACGGCGTGCGCGCTGGGGCGCGAACTCGGCCTCGGCAGCCGGGAGCTGACTCTGCTGGAGTACGCCGCGCTGATGCACGACATCGGCCAGCTCTCGCTGGTCGAACCGGTGCCCGCCGGGGCCACCGCGCTGCTCGCCGACGGCGAGCAGCAGCGGATCGCCCGGCTCGGCAGCGAGGTGATCCGGCGCACCGGCGTGCCCAAGCAGGTGTGGCAGCAGGTCGCCCGGCTCGCCGACCCGTGCCGGCTCCCCGACGGCCGGCACGACCCCAGCCTGCCGCTGGCCTCGCGGATCATCCGGGTCGCCAACGCCCACGACGACCTGCGCACCGCCGCCGCCGACCGTCCCCGGGCCGGCGCCCTGGACCCGCTGGAGCACCTGCGCCTCGACGCCGGGCGCGGCTACGACCCGGTGGTGCTGGACGCGCTGGCCCGGCTCGGCCGCCGCGGCCACCGCGCGGCCCGCTCCCGCCCGGCGGCCTGAGCGCCGCCGTCCGGGCCCCGCCGCCCGCGCGCACTGAATGGCCGCGCGGGGCGCGCGGCCGAGGGCAGCCGTGGTTGGATGCGGTCGTGGCGGGAAGACCCGGAGGCGGGGCGACCCGGTGACGACCAGACGGCAAGGGACCAACGTGAGGATCTTCCACCGCGCACGGCACCGTCCGTCGGCGACCTGGCGGCAGACCACCGACCGTGCCTTCACGCTGATCGGCGACGGCCGCTACGAGGACGCCGGGGCGCTGCTGGTGATGGCCGCCGACCTGGAGCCGTGGCTGTCCGACTCCTGGTTCAACCTGGCGCTGCTGCACAAGTTCCGCCGCGACTGGGAGCAGGCCCGCTCGGCCGGGCTGCGCGCCGTCGCGTTGCTGGAGCGCCAGCACGGCGCCCCGGACTGGTGGAACCTCGGCATCACCGCCACCGCCCTGCAGGACTGGCCGCTGGCCCGCCGGGCCTGGCAGGCGTACGGGCTGCGGCTGCCCGGCGGGCCGACCGCGGGCGGGCCGATCGAACTGGACCTCGGCACCACGCCGGTGCGGCTGTCCCCGGACGGCGAGTCCGAGGTGGTGTGGGGCCGGCGGCTCGACCCGGCCCGGATCGAGGTGCTGTCCATCCCGCTGCCGTCCTCCGGCCGCCGCTGGGGCGAGGTGGTGCTGCACGACGGCGCCCCGCACGGCGAGCGGGTCGCCGACGGCGTCGCCTACCCGGTCTTCGACGAGATCGAGCTGTGGGCGCCGTCGCCCGTGCCGACCTGGGTGGTGCTGCTGCAGGCCGCGACCGCCGCCGACCGGGACGCGCTGGAGAAGACCGTCGCCGACGCCGGGTACGCCGCCGAGGACTGGACGTCCTCGGTGCGGCTGCTGTGCCGGACCTGCTCGGAGTCCCGGATGGCGATCGACGACGGCCGCACCGCGCACCACGACCCGCACGACGACGGCGACCCGCTGCACCCCGGCCACCTCAGCCACCTCAGCCAGGGCGCGGCCGGCGGCCCCTGGCAGGTCGAGCGCGAGTGCGGGATCGCCGCGCCGGCCGGCCTGGTCCGCTCGCTGCTGGAGCGCTGGGCGGCGGCCTCGCCCGCGACCCGCGCCTACCGGGACCTCGAAGAGGTCTGCTGACCCCTCCGGGCCCGCGCCCCGTAGGCTGGGCCGGTACACCAGGCGGAAGCGGACGAAAGCGGAACCGAGCGATGGCCGAGCACCACGACCACGACCATGAGCACGACCACGACCACGCGCACGAGGACGGCGAGCCCCTGCGGGTGGTCGGCGAGGAGCCCGACCTGACGAAGGGCACCGCCCGCCCGATCACCGTGGTCGGCAACCCGGTGCTGCACCGCGAGGTGAAGACGGTCACCGCCTTCGACGGCGAACTGTCCGCGCTGATCGACGACATGTTCCAGTCGATGTACGCGGCGGAGGGCGTCGGCCTGGCCGCCAACCAGATCGGCGTCGACCTGAAGGTCTTCGTCTACGACTGCCCCGACGACGACGGCGTCCGGCACATCGGCCACGTGGTCAACCCGGTCCTGGAGGACCTGCCGGCCGGCCGCCGGGTGCTGGACGACGGCCAGGAGGGCTGCCTGTCCGTGCCCACCGCCTACCAGGAGCTGGCCCGCCCCGGCTACGCCGCCGTCACCGGCCAGGACAAGGACGGCAACCCGGTCCGGGTCGAGGGCACCGGCTTCTTCGCCCGCTGCCTCCAGCACGAGACCGACCACCTGTACGGGTACCTGTACATCGACCGGCTCTCCAAGCGCGACCGCAAGGACGCCCTGCGGCAGATGGCCGAGGGAACCCCCAAGTACGCCACCGTCCCGAACGACTGACGGGCCGTCACCGCAGGGCCGCCCCCGCCCCGGGGAGCGGCCCTGCGGCGTCGTGCGCCCACGGGTGGTGCACCTGCGAGCGGCCGGGGGCCGTCCACTACAGTCCTGTCGTCAACAGCACGGTCGACCACGGGACAAGGGGCGGGAAGAGAATGCAGCGTCGTACGGCAGGGCGCGCCACCGTGGTGGTGCTGGCCGCCTCGGGACTCGCGGCCGCGGTGCCGAGCGCCTGGGGCGTCGGCGCCACCCCCACCGTCCCCGGGCCGTCGGCCACGCCCGCGCCCAGCAGGCCCGACGTGCAGCCGGAGGCGTCGGCGTCCGCCGCGCAGCCGTCCACCGCGCAGCCGTCCGCCGCGCAGCCGTCCACCGGCGCTGCGGCGAAGGCCACCAAGCGGGTCGACTACCGGGGCTTCCACGCGCAGGTGCCCGCCGACTGGCCGGTGATCGACCTCGCCACCGCCCCCACCACCTGCGTCCGGCTCGACGTCAGCGCCGTCTACCTGGGCACGCCCGGCGACAACCAGGACTGCCCGGCGCACCTGGCGCCCGGCCGCGCGGACGGCCTGCTGATCCAGCCGGTGAAGAACGGCCGCGCCCAGGGCACCGTGGTCCCCGGCCGGCCGGTCGCGCAGAGCGTGCTGGCCGACGCCGACGCCGGCCACCAGATCCAGGCCCGGCTGGGCTCCACCGGCCTGGAGGTGACGGCCAGTTACGCCGACTCGCCGGACCAGGTGCGGCAGATCCTGGAGACCGCGAGCACGGACGCCGCCACCACCACCACCCGGGCGGCCGCCGTCGCGGCCCCGGCGCTCGCCACCTACGCCTCGACCACCAGCGGCCCGCGCACCGACGTGGCCGGCTTCGCCTTCGACACCTGCGCCGCGCCGGGCGACGCCGCGATGGGCGCCTGGGCGCAGTCCTCCCCGTACCGGGCGGTCGGCGTGTACATCGGCGGCCCCTCGCAGGCCTGCGCCGCCCCCACCAAGGACTGGGTGACCAAGCGGGTCACCGAGGGCTGGGGCTTCCTGCCGATCTACGTGGGCCGGCAGGCCGCCCGCGGCAACCTGCTGGTCGACGCCGACCCCGCGACCGCCCGCCAGCAGGGTGCCGACGCCGCGGACGACGCCATCCTCAAGGCGTCCGGGCTCGGCTTCCAGCCCGGCGCGGTGCTGTACAACGACATGGAGAACTACGACTCCACCGTCTACCGGGACCGGGTGGTCGCCTTCCTGGGCGGCTGGACCGAACGCCTGCACGCCCAGGGCTGGCGCTCCGGCATCTACGCGAGCGCCAGCAGCGGCGTCAAGGACCTGTCGGCGCGGTACACCGACGCCTCCTACCCGCAGCCCGACGTGCTCTGGTCGGCGGCCTGGAACTCCCACCACGACGTGACCGACGTCGGCATGGGCCTGCCCGCCGGGGCCGGGTACTTCACCGGCGGCCGCCGCGCCCACCAGTTCTCCGGCGACGTCTACGAGACGTACGGGGGCTACAAGATCGGCATCGACGCCAACTACCTGGACGTCACCTCGCCCGCCTCCGGCGGCTACCTGCAGCCCGGCCAGCGGCTCACCCCGGGGCAGACCCTGGAGAGCGACTCGGTGCGGCTCGCCATGCAGCCCGACGGCAACCTGGTCGCCTACCTGAAGGCCACCGGCGGCATCCCACAGGCGCTGTGGTCCACCAACACGGCCGGCAACCCCGGCGCGTACGCGGTGATGCAGGACGACGGCAACCTGGTCGTCTACCGCGGGGACGGCGGACCGGGGGTCGGCGGCGCACTGTGGGCCAGCAACACCTGGGGAGGGTCGAACGGCGGCGCGTACACCGTGGTGCAGGCCGACGGCAACGTGGTGATCTACCGCCGGGGCGGCGGTCCGGCGGTCGGCGGCGCGATCTGGGCCACCGGCACCAACGCCCGGTCCTCGGCGCTCGGCGGCGGCCAGCGCCTCACCGGCAACCAGTGGACGCAGTCCGCCACCACCCGGCTGGTCATGCAGGCCGACGGCAACCTGGTGCTGTACCGCCGCAGCGACGGCGGCGTGCTGTGGAGCTCCAACACCTGGGGCAACCCCGGTGCGTACGCGGTGATGCAGCCCGACGGCAACCTGGTGGTCTACCGGGCCGGCCGCAGCGACCCCGGCGGCGCGCTGTGGTCCACCAACACCTGGGGCAACAGCGGCGCGTACGCGCTGCTGCAGGACGACGCCAACTTCGTGATCTACCGTCAGAACGGCGGCCCGTCGGTCGGCGGCGCGCTCTGGGCCACCAACACCTGGGGCCGTGGCTGACGGCCCGACACCCAGGCCACGACGAGAGGGCCGCACCCCCGCGGGGGTGCGGCCCTCTCGTCGCTGTGCCTAGAAGTCGTCGTCGAAGGAGACCGAGCCCTCGACGGCGACCTGGTACGCGGAGACCCGGCGCTCGAAGAAGTTGGTCAGCTCCTGGACGTTCTGCAGCTCCATGAACCCGAAGGGGTTGGTGGAGCCGTAGCGGATCGGCAGGCCGAGGCGGGCCAGGCGCTGGTCGGCGACCGCCTGGAGGTACTCGCGCATCGACTCGGTGTTCATGCCGGGCAGGCCCTCGCCGCACAGGTCGCGGGCGAACTGGAGCTCGGCCTCGACGGCCTCCTCCAGCATCGCGGTGACCTGCTTGGCCATCTCGTCGTCGAAGAGGTCGGGCTCCTCCTCGCGGACGGTGTCGACCACCGAGAAGGCGAAGTCCATGTGCATCGACTCGTCGCGGAACACCCAGTTGGTGCCGGTCGCCAGGCCGTGCAGCAGGCCGCGGCTGCGGAACCAGTACACGTAGGCGAACGCGCCGTAGAAGAACAGGCCCTCGACGCACGCGGCGAAGCAGATCAGGTTCAGCAGGAACGCGCGCCGGTCGTCCTTGGACTGCAGTGAGTCGATGTGGTCGACCGCGTTCATGTACGTGAAGCAGAACTGGGCCTTCTGCGCGATGGAGGGGATGTTCTCCACCGCCGCGAAGGCGGCGTTGCGGTCCTCCGGGTCGGGCAGGTAGGTGTCCAGCAGCGTCAGGTAGAACTGGACGTGCACGGCCTCCTCGAACAGCTGCCGCGACAGGTACAGGCGGGCCTCGGGGGAGTTGATGTGCTTGTAGAGGCTCAGCACCACGTTGTTGGAGACGATCGAGTCGCCGGTGGCGAAGAACGCGACCAGCCGGCCGATCATGTGCCGCTCGCCCTCGGAGAGCTTGGCGAGGTCGGCGACGTCGGAGTGCAGGTCCACCTCCTCCACCGTCCAGGTGTTCTTGATCGCGTCCCGGTACCGGTCGTAGAACGACGGGTAGCGCATCGGACGGAGCGTCAGCTCGAAGCCCGGGTCGAGCAGCATCTTCTCGCGGTCGTCGGTGCTCACTGGCAGGCCTCGCAGGACTCGGGGTTCTCCAGCGAGCAGGCGATGGCGTCCTGCTCGGCCTGGGAGAGGGTGGGGGTCTGCACCGGGACGGGGGCGGCGGTGCGGGTGGCGCCGGAAGCGGCCTGGGCGATCCGGGTCGCCGGGCGCGAGCGCAGGTAGTAGGTGGTCTTCAGACCGACCTTCCAGGCGTACGCGTACATCGAGGAGAGCTTGCCGATGGTCGGCGCCGCCATGAACAGGTTCAGCGACTGGCTCTGGTCGATGTACGGCTGCCGGGCGGCGGCCAGGTCGATCAGCGCGCGCTGCGGCAGCTCCCACGCGGTGCGGTACAGCGAACGGACGTTCTCCGGCAGCCACTTGAAGTCCTGCACGGAGCCGTTGGCGTCGCGCAGCGCGTCCCGGGTCTGCTGGTCCCAGACGCCGAGCTCCTTCAACTCGCGCACCAGGTACGGGTTGACCTGGAGGAACTCGCCGGAGAGGGTCTCGCGCTTGAACAGGTTGGAGACCTGCGGCTCGATGCACTCGTAGACGCCGGCGATCGAGGCGATGGTCGCGGTCGGCGCGATGGCGAGCAGCAGCGAGTTGCGCAGGCCGGTGGTGGCGATCCGGGCGCGCAGCGCGTCCCAGCGCCCGGTCCACTGCGGGTTCGCGGCACCGAAGTGGTCGATGTGCAGCTGGCCGCGGGCGGCGCGGGTCTCGCCGTACGCCTCGTGCCGGCCGAACTGCTCGGCCAGGTCGGCGGAGCGCTCGTAGGCGGTGAGCATGATGCGCTCGGCGATCAGGGTGGAGAGGGTCTTCGCCTCGGCGGAGTCGAAGTCCAGGCGGAGCTGGAAGAAGACGTCCTGCAGGCCCATCACGCCCAGGCCGACCGGGCGCCAGCGGGAGTTGGAGGTCCCGGCCTCGGTGGTCGGGTAGAAGTTGATGTCGATCACGCGGTCGAGGAAGGTCACCGCGGTGCGCACGGTGGCGTCCAGCCGGTCCCAGTCCATCGCGTTGACCAGGTCGGCGGCGGTGGCACCGGGGGCGACGTGCGCGCCCAGGTTGACCGAGCCGAGGTTGCAGACCGCGGTCTCGGAGTCGTCGGTGACCTCCAGGATCTCGGTGCACAGGTTCGAGGAGTGCACCGTGCGGCCCGGCAGCGCGGTCTGGTTGGCGGCCCGGTTGGAGGCGTCCTTGAAGGTCATCCAGCCGTTGCCGGTCTGCGCCAGGGTGCGCATCATCCGGGCGTACAGGGTCTGCGCCGGGATGGTGCGGACGGCCTTGCCGGCCAGCTCGGCCTTGACGTACGCCTCGTCGAACTCGGCGCCCCACAGGTCGACCAGCTCGGGCACGTCGGCCGGGGAGAACAGCGACCAGTCGGCGTTGGCGTTCACCCGGCGCATGAACTCGTCCGGGATCCAGTGCGCCAGGTTCAGGTTGTGGGTCCGGCGGGCCTCCTCGCCGGTGTTGTCGCGGAGCTCCAGGAACTCCTCGATGTCGGCGTGCCAGGTCTCCAGGTAGACGCAGGCCGCGCCCTTGCGCCGGCCGCCCTGGTTGACCGCCGCCACGGAGGAGTCCAGGGTGCGCAGGAACGGCACGATGCCGTTCGACTTGCCGTTGGTGCCGCGGATCAGCGAACCGCGCGAGCGGATCCGCGAGTAGGACAGGCCGATGCCGCCGGCGTGCTTGGACAGCCGGGCGATCTGCGCGTACCGGTTGTAGATCGAGTCCAGGTTGTCCAGCGGTGAGTCCAGCAGGTAGCAGGAGGACATCTGCGGGTGCCGGGTGCCGGAGTTGAACAGCGTCGGCGAGCTGGTCAGGTACTCCAGCCGGCTCATCAGGGTGTACAGCTCGGCGACCTCGCGCACCGACTCCTCGGTCGTTCCGACCGCCAGGCCCGCCGCCACACGCAGCAGGAAGTGCTGCGGGGTCTCGACCACCTTGCGGGTGATCGGGTGGCGCAGCAGGTAGCGGGACTGCACGGTGCGCAGGCCGAAGTACTCGAAGCGGTCGTCGGCCGACTCGTCGATCAGCGAGTCGAACAGGTCGGCGTGCTCGGCCACGAACGCGGCGGTGGCGTCGCCGATCAGGCCCTCGGCGTGGCCGACGGCCACCGAGGAGGAGAAGGAGGTGACCCGCTGGGTCGCGGCCTCGTCGCGGATCTCCAGCGCCAGCAGGCGGGCGGCCAGCTTCGAGTACTGCGGGTCCTCGGCGATCATCGACGCGGCGGCCTCCACGGCCAGCCCGCGCAGCTCGGCGAAGTCCGAGCCGGCGTGGCGGCCGCGCAGTGCGGCGGCGGCGACGTGGCCGGGGTCCACCTGGGGGAGGTCGGTGCTGCGGTCGGTGAGCAGCCGGAGCAGCGCAGCACCGGGGTCGGTGAAGGCGTCGGCGGTTCCCTGGGACGGCAGGGTGACTGAGGCGGCGACGGTCAAGGCGCACTCTCTCCTGTGGCGGCGGCGGACGTGGCTCGGGGTGTCCGGCACCGTACGCGGCCAGGGGAGGGCAGCACGAAGGAACGAGAACGCGTTCCGGCGCGCCGAAGACCACCCCCGGTCCGCCCGCGAGACCGGACGGCAAAGCTGTGCTGCATGGCGTCTGCGGGGATGCCGTGTCGCACACCGTCGGCAGGTCCTCGGACTGCGCGGGCGTCGCTGCAGCCCGCTCACCGTTGCGGGGCAGTCCCGGACTCGCACCGGGTTCCCCTGCGTCGACAGCGAGAGTGAGCATACATGTTGTGGTGGCTGGATCTGGAAGCACCAGATGTAGTAGCGCGTGTCGCGTCGGCGCTGCCGCGCGTAGACAACGAAAACGCCGGTGGCGGGCCGTCGGGGACGGCCCGCCGGGGGCGGGCGAGCAGCCGCTAGGACGGTGCGTGCGGGAACCGCATCGTGTACACCAGCAGGTCGGTGCCGGGGTGCGGCGACCAGTAGCGCTCGGGCGCCAGGGCGAAGCCCAGCGCGTCGTAGATCCGGTGGGCGTGGCGCATCTCCGGGCGGGTGGAGAATGCCATCCCGGCCAGGCCGAGCTCCCGGCTGCGGTCCATCGAGGCCGCCACCAGGGCCCGGCCGACGCCGCGGCCGCGGGCCGCCGCGCCGACCGCGAGCATCCGGATCTCGCCCTCGTCCGGCCCGGCGATGTCGGCCCACGGGGTGCCGCCCGCGGCGAAGGTCACGCAGCCGAGCACGGCTCCGGTGCCCGCGTCGTCGACGGCGACCAGGAGTTCGGCCTCCCGGTTGCGGCGGGCGGTGTCGCGGAGGAGGTGGACGTAGTCGGAGTCGGGCCGGGTGTGGCCGTCGCCGACGAAGGCCTCGACGGTGACCTCCGCGGCTGCGGCGAGGTCGCGGTCGAGGGCGCGGCGGACGATCGGGGAGCGCATCCGGACAGTGTGCCGGACGCGGTCCGGCGCGGGTCGTGCAGGTCCGGGTCGTAGGGGTAGCCGGTGGGGCGGTGCCGGATCGAGCGGCCGTGGGTGGTGGTGCGTTCCAGGTCGCGGCCGACCAGGACGCCGAGGAGTCCGAAACTGCCGAGGAAGCCCAGCAGGGCGAGCGCGGTGGTCATGGCTCCACCCTCCCGCCCGGCGCCCGCCGCCACGAGTGGCAGGAATGCCCCATTGCCACGAAATCCTGCCACTGCCATGCTGGGCGGATGCTGAGGAACGTCGCGGTGATCGTGCTGGAGGAGATCCACCCCTTCGAACTGGGCGTGGCCTGCGAGGTCTTCGGCCTGGACCGGAGCGGGGCCGGCCTGCCGGTCTACGAGTTCGGCCTGGTCGGCGACCGCCCCGGCCCGATGCGCACCCACGCCGGCTTCGATGTCCACGTCCCGCACGGCCCCGAACGGATCGCCGAGGCCGACCTGGTGATCGCCACCGCCACCGGCATCCGCGAGCAGTACCCCGCCGTGCTGATCGAGGCGCTGCGGGCCGCCCACGACCGCGGCGCCAGGCTGCTGTCGATCTGCTCCGGCAGCTTCCTGCTCGGCGCCGCCGGACTGCTCGACGGCCGCCGCTCCACCACCCACTGGCAGTACGCCGACCTGATGGCCGCCCGCTTCCCGCTCACCACCGTCGAACCCGACGTGCTGTACGTGGACGACCACCCGGTGATCACCTCGGCCGGCACCGCCGCCGGCATCGACGCCTGCCTGCACCTGGTCCGCAAGGAGCAGGGCGCCGAGGTGGCCCGCGGGATCGCCCGCCGGATGGTCGTCGCCCCGCACCGGGAGGGCGGCCAGGCCCAGTTCATCAGCCGCCCGCTGCCCGAGGACGGCACCGACTCGCTGACCGGCGTGCTGGAGTGGATGCGCCGCCACCTCGACCGGGACAGCAGCGTCGAGGACCTCGCCCGGCGCGCCCACATGTCGCCGCGGACCTTCGCCCGGCGCTTCCAGCAGGAGACCGGCACCACCCCGCACCGCTGGCTGACCGGCCAGCGGGTGCTGTTCGCCCAGCGCCTGCTGGAGTCCACCGAGGAGAGCGTGGACGCCGTCGCCGCCCGCTGCGGCTTCGGCAACGCCGCCACCCTGCGGCACCACTTCGGCCGCCGGCTCGGCACCACCCCGCTGGCCTACCGGCGGGCCTTCGGCGGGACCGGCCGGGCCGGGGCGCGGCAGAGCGTCTGAGCGGGCGCCCGGACGGCCGCCGCGGCCCTCAGGACAGGTGGTCGGTCCGGTTCCAGCCGGCCGGCCGCAGCTGCCCGTCCCGGGCCCGCCACACGCTGGTCGAGCAGTTCGCCACCGGCTCCAGCGCCAGCAGCTCCTCCTCGCCGAGCCGGTCCAGCACCTGACGCAGCATCAGCACCGTGCAGTCGTGCGCGACCACCAGGACCGGCCGCCCCGCCTCCTCCGCGCACAGGTCGCGCAGCAGGTCGCGGACCCGCAGCGCCACGTCCAGCCAGGACTCGCCGCCCGGCGGCCGGTAGTACAGCTCGCCCATCCGCCGCCGGCGCTCCGCCTCGGCCGGGTGGTCGCGCTCGATCGCGGCCTTGGTGAGCATCTCCAGCACGCCCAGCTCCCGGTCGCGCAGCCGCTCGTCGTGGCGGACCGGCAGCCCGACCGGGACGGCGCCCAGCCCGGACGCCTGGGCGAGCGCGATCCGGGCGGTCTCCGCCGTCCGCACGTACGGCGAGCACCAGACCGACCGGGGCCGCTCCGCGGGCGGCCGGGCGGCCCACCAGCGGCCCAGGTCGCGGGCCTGGTCCTGGCCGCGCAGGGAGAGCGGGATGTCGGCGTCCCGGGAGGTGATCGGGACGGAGAGCGCACCGGTGGCGTCGGCGTGCCGGAACTCCACGTTGGCGGTGGACTCGCCGTGCCGGGTGGCGACCAGCACCGAGGGGAGCCGTCCGCCGCCCCCCGGGAGCCCGTCGTCCGGCCGGTGGCCGTTGCGTACCGCGGTCAGGTCGGTCATCCGTGGCTCCCCGTGTCGGTGGTGCTGGTCTCTCCCCGGTCTTCTCCGCTCGGCGGGCGGTCATAACAGATGATCGCGCCGTCACCCCAGTGTCGATCGAGGCAACGGCGCGACCACAGGGCGCACGGGACGGGCCCGCGCGCCCCCGGTGCGTCAGTGCGCCGCGGCGGGCTGCGGAGCGCGCTCCACGGCCTCGTCACCGGCCTCCGCGGCGTAGTCCGCCGGAGCGGTCTCGTCGACGCCCTCCGGGGCCTTCAGGGCCCGCAGGACCAGCGTCAGCACCGCCGCCACCCCCAGGTTCAGCACGAACGCCGTCAGACCGATGTAGCCGATCTCGCCGATCCCCGGGATCTTCGCGGTGTTCCCGCCGAAGTGCTTGGTCGCCGGCGAGGACAGCCCCCAGGCCGTCCAGGTGCCGTAGACCATGCCGACCGCCCAGCCCGCCAGCAGCGCCCAGCGGTGGAACCACCGGGTGAACAGGCCCGCCACCAGCGCCACCGCGGTCTGCAGGATCCACAGGCCGCCCAGCAGCTGCAGGTTGATCGCCGCCTGCTTGTCCATCGCCAGCACGAACACCAGCGCGCCGACCTTCACCAGCAGCGAGGCGATCTTCGCCACCCGGGTCTCGTCGGCCGGCGTCGCGTCCGGCTTCAGGAAGTCCTTGTACACGTTGCGGGTGAACAGGTTCGCCGCCGCGATCGACATGATCGCCGCCGGCACCAGCGCGCCGATCCCGATCGCCGCGAACGCCACCCCCGTGAACCAGGACGGGAACATGTCCGCGAACAGCTGCGGCACCGCCAGCTGGCTGTTGTAGCCCTTCACGCCCTGGCCCACCCCGGCCGCGATCGCCAGGAACCCGAGCAGCGCCAGCAGCCCCAGCATCAGCGAGTACGCCGGCATGATCGCCATGTTCCGGCGCACCGTGTTCCGCGACTTCGACGCCAGCACGCCGGTCACCGAGTGCGGGTACATGAACAGCGCCAGCGCCGACCCGAACGCCAGCGTCGCGTACGCCCACTGCCCGGACGGGCCGACCACCATCGACCCGACCGGCTTGCCGGTCTTCGGGTTGAGCGCCGAGAACTTGTGCGCCGCCGCGTCGAAGACGTGCCCGTAGCCGCCCAGCCGCATCGGGATGTAGATCACCGCGACGATGATCACCACGTAGACCAGGGCGTCCTTGACGAACGCGATCAGCGCCGGCGCCCGCAGCCCCGAGGAGTACGTGTACGCCGCCAGCACGCCGAACGCCAGGAACAGCGGCAGGTCCTTCAGGAACCAGTTCCCCGAGCCGCCCACCCCCAGCACGTCCAGCACCGCCTGGATGCCCACCAGCTGCAGCGCGATGTACGGCATGGTCGCCAGGATGCCGGTCAGCGCCACCACCAGCGACAGCCCGCGCGACCCGTACCGGCCGCGCACGAAGTCGGCCGGCGTCACGTAGCCGTGCACCCGCGACACCGACCACAGCCGCGGCAGGAACAGGAACACCAGCGGGTACGCGATGATCGTGTACGGCACCGCGAAGAAGCCCATGGCGCCCGTCGCGTAGATCGCCGCCGGCACCGCGATGAACGTGTACGCCGTGTACAGGTCGCCGCCCAGCAGGAACCAGGTGATCCAGGTCCCGAAGCTGCGCCCGCCCAGCCCCCACTCGTGCAGGTGCTGCGCGTCGTCCGCTTTCCGCCAGCGGGCGGCCAGGAAGCCCATCACCGACACCAGGGCGAAGAACAGCAGGAAGACCGTCAGCGCGGTCCAGTCCACGTGCTTCACTTCCCGTCCCCCTCCGGCTGCGCGGGCACGGACGGGGCCGGCAGCGCGGCGGCGGCCCGGCGGGCCGCCTCGTCCCGCCGGAGCAGCAGGTACGCCGCGCCGGTGAACAGCGCGGACACCGGCACCCAGAGCAGCTGGTACCAGTAGAAGAACGGCATCCCGCCCAGCGCGGGGTCGGTCTTGCTGTACGACGGCACCCAGAGCACCGCCACGATCGGCACCAGCAGGCACAGGCCGGCCAGCACCCGGGCGGGGGAGAGGGCGGGCGGTGCGCCCGCGGACGGCAGGTGGGACGACGACATGAGCGGCTCCCGGACGACGAGGAGTCACCTCGCTGGCGCCGCCGCGCACATCGTGCGCCCGCCGAGCAGCACCCTCGGTGATCGAAAGGTCCACGCGAGGCTAGGGCAACAGGGTGACTCGTGTCACTACCCCGTCAACCCGGGAACGCGCCGTCCTTCGAAAGGGGGAGCCGCTCGGGCCACTACGCGGGGCGCTGAAGCCTGGTGATGCTGTGCTTGTTCCGGTCCCCGGGGGAGGGGGTCAGGCGGGTCGCTGAAGGCGGGTAATGAACTTGTAGCGGTCGCCGCGGTAGATCGAGCGCACCCACTCCACCGGCGCGCCGTCCGCGTCGAAGGAGTGCCGGGACAGCTGCAGCATCGGCAGGCCCAGGTCGGAGCCGAGCAGGCCGGCCTCGCGCGGGTTGGCGAGGGTGGTCTCGATGGTCTCCTCGGCCTCCGCGACCGTGACGCCGTAGACCTCGCGCAGCGCGGTGTACAGCGAGTTGTGCTTGGCCAGGTTGCGGCGCAGCGCGGGGAAGCGCTTGGCCGACAGGTGCGCCACCTCGATCGCCATCGGGTCGCCGTTGGCCAGCCGCAGCCGCTCGATCCGCAGCACCCGGCCGCCGGGCTTGATGTCCAGCAGCGGGGCCAGCCGGTCGTCGGCGGAGATGTAGGCGACCTCGACCAGCCG
Source organism: Kitasatospora sp. NPDC088134 (assembly GCF_044741705.1). Lineage (NCBI taxonomy): Bacteria > Bacillati > Actinomycetota > Actinomycetes > Kitasatosporales > Streptomycetaceae > Kitasatospora > Kitasatospora sp. NPDC088134. The sequence goes on from NZ_JBIUTD010000002.1 coordinate 330,407, forward strand.
GGAGGTCGGCTCCAGGCCCTGGGCCCGCATGTCCTCGGTGTACGAGGTCAGCTGGAGGGCCTGCGCGACCTTCGGCTTGGCGACGAAGGTGCCCTTGCCCTGGATGCGCTCCAGCCGGCCCTCGACGACCAGCTCCTGCAGGGCCTGCCGGACCGTGGTGCGGGAGGTGTCGAACTGGGCGGCCAGCGCGCGCTCCGGCGGCACCGGGGTGCCGGCCGGCTGGGTCTCGGTCAGCTGCAGCAGGTGCCGCTTGAGGCCGTAGTACTTGGGCACCCGGGCCGTGGCGGTGGCAGGGCCGGTCTGGGTCGGCACCGCGGCGCCCTCGGCGGGCGCCGCCGTGTCCCTGTCGCCACTCATGGCAGCTCTCACTCCTCGTTGGAGGCGGTCCTTAACGGACCCCTAAGTCCTATGTAACAGCACATGGTTGCACGCACCGGGGAGCGAGCGTGAGCTCCGGGCCGCAAACCGGTGCGCAACGGGCCCGGGACGGGCGCTCCGCGCCCGTCCCGGGCCCGTTCCCGAGCGTCCGGATCAGCCGGCCTGCGGCGCCGTGACGGCCAGCCCCGCCAGGGCCTCGGCCGCGGCGACCGCGCAGACCCGCGAGCCGCCGTAGGTGGCGAGGGTGGTCACCCCGTGCGGGGCGAACAGCTCGGCCGTCCCGTGCGCGGTGCCGATCTCCACCAGCACCGCGTCCGGCCGGTGCCCGACCAGGTCGAGCGCGGCCCGGCGCATCCAGCGGTGCCGGTGCACGTCGCGCACCACCAGGACCAGCGGGCGGCCGACCGCGGCGCCCAGCAGCGGGGCGGTGTCGATCACGGCGTCCTCGGCGGCGACCGTCACCTGCAGCAGGCCGGAGCCCTCGGTGACGGTCGCCGGCGGGGAGACCCGGCTGGAGGTGGTGCCGGGCACCAGCTCGGCCAGCGGCCCGGCCACGCCCCACGGGGTCTCGTCGCCGGCCGCGATGTTCGCGCCCGGGGAGAACTCGACCACGTGCGGGACGCCGCCGAGCGGGCGGAGCGCGCCGGTGACCCGCAGCGCCCGGCGGGCGGCGGCCAGGCCGACGCCCACCTCGGCCCGCTGCCCGGCCAGCGCGGCGCGCCGCTCGGCGGACCAGCGGGCCAGGCCCCGGTTGCGCTCGGCGGCCTCGTGCAGGCGGTCCGCGGACAGCCGGCCCTCGCGGACCGCCCAGACCAGCGCGTCGCGCAGGTAGACGAAGGCGTCCTCGTCGTGCAGGCCGCCGCCGACGCAGATGGTGTCGGCACCGGCCGCGACGGCCCGGACCGAGCCGGCCGCGACGCCGTGGGTGCCGGAGATCGCGCCCATCTCGATGCCGTCGGTGACGATCAGCCCGTCGAAGCCCAGTTCCTCGCGGAGCAGGCCGGTCAGGATGCGCTGCGACATGGTCGCGGGCAGCTGGGCGTCGTAGGCGTCGAACAGGATGTGCGCGGTCATGATGCTTTTCGCGCCCGCCGCGATGGCGGCCTTGAAGGGCAGCAGGTGCTCGGCGAACCGGTCCGGGGCGAGGTCGATCCGGGGCAGCCCGAGGTGCGAGTCGCCCGCGGTGTCGCCGTGCCCGGGGAAGTGCTTGGCGCAGGCCGCGACGCCCGCCGACTGCAGGCCGCGGACGTAGGCGGCGGTGTGCCGGGCGGCGAGCTCGCCGTCGCCGCCGAAGGACCGGACGCCGATCACCGGGTTGTCCGGGTTGGAGTTGACGTCCGCGTCGGGCGCGTAGTTGAGGTTCACGCCGACGGCGGCCAGGTCGAACCCGATGGCGCGGGCGACCCGCTCGGTGAGCTCGGTGTCGTCGACCTCGCCGAGCGCCAGGTTGCCCGGGTAGGAGGAGCCGCTGACCACTTCGAGCCGGGTGACGTCGCCGCCCTCCTCGTCGGTGGCGACCAGCAGGTCCGGGTTGAGCGCGTACAGCTCCGAGGTCAGCGCGGCGACCTGCTGCGGGGTGCGGATGTTGCGGCCGAACAGGGCGACGCCGCCCAGCTCGCCGCCGCCCACTCTGCGGCGCAGCCACTCGGGCGCGGTCAGACCGGCGAAGCCGGGCTGCAGGACCGCTCCGGCGTCGCGGAGGAGATCGGCGCTTTCCGTACCGGGCATCGCCATGGTTCCTTCCCTGGGGGGTGGAGGTGCTTCAGGTGCAGTGAGGAGCGAGGAAGGGGACTAGCCCTTGACCGCACCGGCGGTGAGGCCCGCCGACACCTTCTTCTGGAAGATCACGAACAGGACGATCACGGGCAGCGAGACCAGCAGGCCGCCGGCCATCTGCGCACCGTAGTCCGCGCCGCGGGTGGGGGTGGTGGAGTAGAACGTCAGCCAGCCCATCGCGGTCCGCTGGCCGCCCGTGGACAGCAGGGTGTTGGCGACGATGAACTCGTTCCAGGCCTGGATCCAGGTGTAGACGCCGGTGGTGATCAGGCCGGGCAGGGTGAGCGGCAGGATGACGCGGAAGAACGCGCCCCACTGGGTGCAGCCGTCGACCATCGCGGCCTCGTCCAGCTCGGTCGGGATGTTCACGATGAAGGAGCGCAGCGTCCAGATCACGTACGGCACGGTGAAGACCAGGTAGGCCAGGATCACGCCGAACGCGCTGCCGGTCAGGCCGGCGCCGTTCATCACCACGAACAGCGGGACGATGATCGCCAGCAGCGGCACCATCTGGACCACCAGCATCGTGACGATGAAGAAGTTCCGGCCGCGGAAGTTGAACCGGGCCACCGCGACGGCGGCGAGGAAGCCGACCACCAGGCCGAGCACGACCGAGCCGAGGGTGATCACCACGGTGTTCTGCAGCGAGGGCAGGAACTGGTCGTCGTCGAAGATCGTGGTGTAGCTGTCGAACGAGAACGAGCTCGGCCAGAACGTCGGGTCCTGGGCGATCAGGTCCTTGTTGGTCTTGAAGGTGGTGATGACCATCCAGTAGATCGGGAAGCCCATCACGGCGGCGATCGCCAGGCCGACGGCGTTCCACACCCAGGTCATGACCCGGTTCTCGCCGGTCTTGCGGACCCGGCGGGTCTTCAGCGGGGCGCGCCCGGGGGCGGGGACGGGAACCGGAGCCGGCTTGACGCCAATGCTGTCCGCGCTCATCGTTCGTTGGCTCCGATCTTGAGCATCTGCCGGATGTAGAAGACGAGGACGGCCAGCATCATCAGGATCATCACGAGCGAGATCACCGAGCTGTCGCTGTACTTCGAGGCGACGATGCCCTTCTCGTACAGGTAGGTGCCGATCGTCCAGTACCCGGGCTCGGGCGAGGTGTTGCGCAGCGAGAAGATCTGCACGAAGACCTGGAAGTCCCAGATGAAGCTCAGGGCGGTGCTGATCATCAGGAACGGGCGGATCACCGGGATGGTGACGTGGCGGAACGCCTGGAAGGGGCTGGCGCCGTCCAGCTTCGCGGCCTCCATCAGCTCCTTCGGCACCTGGGTGAGGGCGGCGTTCAGGCCGAGCACCAGGAACGGCAGCGCGCCCCAGATGACGACGGCGGCGGCGACCACGTACAGGCCGACGGTGGGGTCGGCGAACCAGTCGTAGTGCTTCCAGGACTCGTCACCGGTGATCTCGAAGATCAGGTAATCGACCACGCCGCCGTTGGAGGAGAACAGCCAGCGGAACACCTGGCCGGTGACCAGCGCGGGGATCGCCCAGACGAACATCAGCACCGTGATGATGGTGATCTTGACCCAGGTGGAGACCCGGTTCAGGAGCAGGGCGATCAGCATGCCCAGCACCATCGACAGGACGACCAGCTCGGCGGTGAACCAGATCGACCTGAGGATGACCTCCCAGAACTGGTCGTCCGTGAAGATCTTGGTGTAGCCGTCGAAGCCGATGTACTTCGAGAGCGACGGGTTCACCAGGTAGGCGTACCGGTTGACGTTCTTGAAGGACAGGTCGAACAGGCTGTACAGCGGGTACGCCAGAACGCCCACCAGTGCGACGACGGCGGGCAGCAGGAGGACGTAGGGGATGTACAGGCCGGCTGCGAAGAATCCGCGCCGCTGCGGCTTCTCCACCGGGGCGGGCCCCGAGGTCTCGGACCGGCGCACGGTCTCGTTGGTGGTCACACTCATCAGGGTCCTTCCCGGGCCCGCGATTCTGATCGGTCCTGGCGCGCGCGGGTGGGCAGTCCGCGCGTTCGCGGACTGCCCACCCCCTTGTCTGGCGCTCAGTGCGGTGGTCCGCCCGGAAGTCCGGGGACTTCCGGGCCGACCTGGGATCTGCTGGGTCAGCCGTTCAGGTCCTTGACCAGCGTCTCCTGGGCCTTCTTCAGCTCGGCCGCGACGTCGCCGCCACCGGCGATCGCGGAGAACGCGTTCTGCAGCGCGGTCTCGTCGGCGCCGGACCACTGCGGCGAGTTCGGGATGAACCAGGTCTGGCCCTCGGCCGCGTCACCGGTCGCCTTGTTCGCCGGGTCGGCGGCCTTGTAGGCGGCGACCAGGTTCTTGGCGTTCGGGATGGCGTGCTTGGCGAGCGCGGTCTGCTGCGCGGTGTTGGTGTAGATCTGCAGGAAGGTCGCGCCCAGGCCCGCGTTGGCGGCCTTGGCCGGGACGGCCAGGTCGGAGCCGCCGAGGAAGGCCGGGGTGGGCTGGCCGGCCGCCGCGCCCGGGAGGGCGATGGTGGCGAGCTTGTCCTTCAGGGACGGGTCACCGGTCTTCGGGTCGACGACCGAGCCGAGCTCCCAGCCGTTGCCGATGATGGCGGCGATGTTGCCCTTGGCCATCAGCGCGTCCTGGGTGGACTCGTCGACGGTGGTGCCACCGGTCGAGAAGTTCTTCTGCAGGTCGTTCCAGGTGTTGATGCCCTCGACGAACTTCGGGTCCGACAGGGTGCCGGCCCACTTGCCGCCGTCCTTCTTGGCGATGACGCCCTTGACGCCGAAGCCGCCGGCGCCGAAGGAGACCGCGGAGTACCAGTTCTTGCCCGGCAGGTACAGGGCGGAGAAGCCGGGGACGGAGGCGTTGGCGGCCTTGACCTTGGTCAGGGCGGCCTTCAGCTCCTCCAGGGTGGTCGGGGCCTGGGCGACCCCGGCGGCGGCGAAGAGGTCCTTGCGGTAGATCAGGACGCGGGCACCGGCGTAGTAGGGGACGGCGTAGGTCTTGGTGCCGTCACCGGACTGGCCGGAGGCGGCCAGCGAGTCCAGCCACTTGTCCGAGTTGTCGAACTGGCCCTTGACCGAGGTCAGGTCGACGAAGGAGCCGGCCTCGATGTACTTGGCGGCCTGGGTGTTGCCGACCTCCAGGGCGTCGGGGGCGTTGCCGGAGAGCAGCGCGGTGTCGAGCTTGGTGGTGTAGTTGGTCCAGGTCTGCCACTGGACGTCCACCTCGGCGCCGGTCTGCGCGGTGAACTCCTTCTTCGCCGCGTCGAGGACCTCGGGCCAGCCCTTCTGGGCGTCGTCCATCAGCCAGACGGTGATCTTCTTGCCCTTGCCGTCCTTGCTCAGCGTGGCCTGCTTCGTCTCGGACGAGGAGCCGGACGAGGAGCAAGCCGAGGCGACGAGCACAGTGGCGATAGCGGCCACGGCTGCGATCTTGCGGTTCAAACCATCCTCCAGAGGGATGAGCAAGGGCGGGCACCGGGGCTGCCGGGCCGACTGGCCCTGGAGCTGCGCTGTGCCGCATGTGGGGAACGTCACCGGATGACACGGACACGAACTGCCGGGGCCGGCGGGCCGATCCGTGAGGTGGAGTAGACCATTGGTTTAGACCAACGCCTGGAGATTGGCATGGACCAATGAGGGGCGTCAAGGTCTCGAAGAGGCTCTGCGCAAGCCGTTATCAACGCTTGACTCGGCCGTGTTGGACTGGACCAACCCGGGGATTAATCGGTATCCAAGCGGACAATCCGTCGGGGCCGCGGGGGCGGGCCGAAAGAGGGGTCTGCACCTCTTCGCGGCCATGTCAACCCCACCCGGGTGCGGTCCGGCGGATCGAGGGGTGGTCCGGTGCGGCGTCCGGCGTGCTGCCCGGTGTGCTCGCGCGGGTCGGCGCGGCCCCGGCGGGCGGCCCGCCCCGGTCGGCCCCGCTATCGGCGTTCACCCCGAATTCCCGGCCGCCGCCGACCGATTTCCCGCCGCATTTCCGAACCTCCCGTACGGCGGCCGCTCCCGGATTTCCGCGGGCCCGCCGACCCCGCCCAGGCCGCGGTTCCTGTTCGGCCGACCGGATTTCCGGCCCGCCGCCGCCCCGTGCGGCGCCTCGCCCGGCGGCCTGCCGCGCCTCGGCGGCAGCCCCTGGGCGGCCGCCGGGTCAGGGGCGGCGCAGGTCGTTCGTGAGGGCTCGGTCGGGGCCGCCGCCGCGGGGCGCGGGCGGGGGCATTCCGCGTCATTCCCCCCTCCCTGGCCCCGGTAATGCATTTCCGATCACGATGGGTGACATTAAGTGAACCTAAAGTGCGACCCTCCCGCCGTGGCCGCGCCGTTACTTGACGTGATCAGGGCGGGCGAGGCAACGGGTTGACAACGGGGAGGGTGCGAAACCGCACACGCGTTGACGTCGAAAATTGGTCTAGGCCAGGATTCGGAAATCTGGTCTGTACCACACGCAGACCTCCCCTGCTCCAATCCGGAGGAACGCGTGAAGCGTCAGGTCCTGACCGCGCTCGGCACCGCCGCCCTGCTGGCCACCGCCGCGGGCTGCTCGTCCGGCGGACCCTCGCCCGCGGCGGCGGGCGCCGACACCAAGGCCATGACGGGAACCGTCACCGTCTGGCTGATGGAGGACGCCGGCAAGAGCTGGCCCGAACTGGTCCAGCAGGTCAACGACCAGTTCGCGGCGAAGTACCCCAAGGTCGAGCTGAAGCTCAGCTACCACAACTGGGACAACAAGGTCGCCGAACTGGACCAGGCCCTCACCACCAACCAGGCCCCCGACGTGGTCGAGCTCGGCAACACCGAGACCATGAAGTACATGGTCAACGGCAACCTGGCCGAGCTGAAGCGCAACACCTTCGACAACGCCGACAACTGGATCAAGGGCCTCTCCGACACCTGCACCTACAACCAGAAGCTGTTCTGCGTCCCCTACTACGCGGGCGCCCGGGTCGGCATCTACAACGCGAAGATGTTCCAGGACGCCACCGGCTCCGGCGAGATGCCGCGCACCGAGGACGAACTCCTCACCGCCCTCGACAAGCTGGCCGCCAGGAACAAGGGCAACGCCGGCTTCTCCCCGCTCTACCTGCCCGGCGAGTACTGGTACGCCGCGATGTCCTACGTCACCGCCTACGGCGGGTCGATCGCCAAGTTCGACGACACCGGCACCTGGCACGGCACCCTGCACGAGCCCAAGGCCCAGCAGGGCCTCCAGCACTTCGCCGACCTGGTGAAGAAGTACAACAAGAGCGGCAACCTGCTGGTCAAGGAGACCGACCAGGCCACCGTGGTCGGCCGCGAGAAGAGCGCCCTGATGTACGCCAACGGCTGGGAGCTGGGCAACGCCATCGCCCCGATCACCGGCACTCCGGCGCTCAAGGACTCGCTGCGGATCGTCGGCATGCCCGGCCCGAACGGCAAGCCGCTGCCCTCCTTCATCGGCGGCTCCGACCTGGCCGTCACCGCCAAGTCGCAGAGCGCCGCGATCGCCACCGACTGGGTCCGGATGTTCACCAGCGCCAAGTCCCAGCAGGTGCTCGCCGACAAGGACATCCTGCCCAACAACCTGAGCCAGCTGGAGCCGCTGAAGAACAAGCCGGCCACCGCCGCCGCGGCCAACGCCGTCCCCGACGCCTGGTTCACCCCGGTCGCCCCCGGCTGGGGCGCGGTGGAGAAGCAGAACGTCCTGGTCACCATGCTGGACTCGATCTTCAAGGGCACCAGCGTCGACGAGGCCACCAAGGCCGCCGACGCCCAGATGAACCAGCTGATCAACAACCCCAGCTGATCCGTCCCGAAGGGTGGGACCGGGCCCCGGCGCACCGTCATGGAGTGTGCCGCGGGGCCCGGTCGCACGTAGGATCGGCACGGAACAGTTCCACGCAGTTCCCCGCAGCGAGGGTGCGGACTCGCCGCCGTTCCAGAGGTACCCCGTCGGGCGACCGCCCCACGGGGTAGAACCATCTCTCCACGGAGGCACACCCCGATGTCCGACCCGCAGACTGTTTCCGTACCCGGCAGGATCATGTCGGCGGAGATGGCCGAGCAGCCGGCCGTCCTGCAGCGCATCCTCGACGAGGGCGCGCCGGCGATCCGTGAGATCGCCGCGCAGATCGCCGCCCGCAACCCGCGCTTCGTGCTGCTCACCGCCCGCGGCACCTCCGACAACGCGGCGCTGTACGCCAAGTACCTGATCGAGGTCCTGCTGGGCAAGCCGGCCGGCCTCACCTCGATGTCCACCACCACCGCGTACGGCGCGAAGCCCGACCTCACCGACTGCCTGGTGATCACGGTCAGCCAGTCCGGCGGCTCGCCCGACCTGGTGGCCTCCACCAAGGCGGCCCGCGAGGCCGGCGCGATCACCCTGGCGGTCACCAACAACGCCGCCTCGCCGCTGGCCGAGGTCTCCGAGTTCCACATCGACGTGCTGGCCGGGCCGGAGAAGGCGCTGCCCGCCACCAAGACCTACACCGCCGAGCTGCTGGCGCTGTACCTGTTCGTCGAGGGCCTGCGCGGCGGCGACGGCGCGGCCGCCAAGGAGCTGCCCGGGCTGGCGGCCGGCATCCTGGCCCGCCAGGCCGAGGTCAAGGCGCTCGCCGAGCGGTACCGGTTCGCCCAGCGCCTGGTCATCACCTCGCGCGGCTACGGCTACCCGACCGCCCGCGAGGCAGCGCTGAAGCTGATGGAGACCACCTACATCCCGGCCTCCCCGTTCTCCGGCGCCGACCTGCTGCACGGCCCGCTGGCCATGGTCGACAACGTCTCCCCGGTGATCGCGATCGTCCCGGACGGCAAGGGCGGCGAGGCCCTGCAGCCCGTCCTGGACCGCCTGCGCGGCCGCGGCGCGGACCTCGTGGTGGTGGGCCAGCAGGACCAGGTCGACGCCGCCAGCGCCGGCTTCGCGCTGCCGGCCGGGGTGCCCGAGGAGGTGCAGCCGATCCTGGAGATCCTCCCGCTCCAGCTGCTGGCCTACGAGGTCACCATCGCCCGCGGCCAGGACCCGGACGCCCCCCGCGCGCTCGCCAAGGTCACCGAGACCCACTGACGCGCCGCCCGCACGACGGAGCCGCCCCCGCGAGACCTCGCGGGGGCGGCTCCTCTTCGTCGGCGGGCCGGGCCCGGAAAACACTACGGGCCACGGCGCCGACACAGGACCCTCAACCTGTGCGGCACCGCAGCCCGGAGCTGTATGCCGGAGGCGGGGACCGTCCGAGAGCTGTGCGGGGCCCTCGAACGACGCCTCCGACCGCGGAGGTGCCTCGCGCGGTCAGGGCAGATGCGCGGAGGACGTCTCCTTGGTGCATGACCATTGTGGACTAGACCAATCTGGGTTGTCCAGAGCCCGCCGGCAATTGGTCTGGACAACGCCGCCCCGGGCGGTCGGCGATACGCTCACGGTGTGCCCTCGCTGAACGAACTCGTCCGCCGCCACACCACCCTCACCGGTGCCGACGTGGAGTGGCTGCATCTGCTGGTCTCGGAGTGGCAGCTGCTCTCCGACCTCTCCTTCGCCGACCTGGTGCTGTGGATCCCCACCTGGGACGGCATCCGGTACGTCTCGGTGGCCCAGATGCGGCCCAACACCGGCCCCACCTCCTACCAGGACGACATGGTCGGCCACCTCGTCCCGCGCGGCCGCCGGCCGCTGCTGGACGCCGCCTACGACGAGGGGCGGATCGTCCGCGAGGGCGACCCGGAGTGGCGGGAGGAGGTGCCGGTGCGGGTGGAGTCCATCCCGGTGCGACGGGAGGGCAAGGTGCTCGGCGTGATCGCCCGCAACACCAACCTGCTGACGGTGCGCACCCCGAGTCGGCTGGAGCTGACCTACCTGCAGAGCGCCTCCGACCTGGCCCAGATGATCGCCGCCGGCGCCTTCCCCTTCCCCGGCGCCGAACAGGCCGACATGGACGCCGCCCCCCGGGTCGGCGACGGCCTGATCCGGCTGGACGCCGAGGGCGTGGTGACGTACGCCAGCCCGAACGCGCTCTCCGCCTACCACCGGCTCGGACTCACCACCGACCTGGTGGGCAGTCACCTCGGGAAGAGCACCGCCGAGTTGGTGCCGCCCAGCCGGAGCAAGGTGCACGAGGCGCTGGTCAAGATGGCCAGCGGCTGGGCGCCCCGGCAGACCGAGGTCGAGGCGCAGGGCGGCGTGGTCACCCTGCGGACCATCCCGCTCAAGCCCAAGGGCACCCCCACCGGCTCCCTGGTGCTCTGCCGGGACGTCACCGAACTGCGGCGGCGCGACCGCGAGTTGATGACCAAGGACGCCACCATCCGGGAGATCCACCACCGGGTCAAGAACAACCTGCAGACGGTCGCCGCGCTGCTGCGGCTGCAGTCCCGCCGGATGGACTCCGAGGCCGGCCGGGCCGCCCTGGACGAGGCGGTCCGCCGGGTCGGCTCGATCGCCATCGTGCACGAGACGCTCTCGCAGGCCCTGGACGAGCAGGTCGCCTTCGACGAGATCGCCGACCGGGTGCTGGCGATGGTGATGGAACTCTCCCAGGACGGCCGGGTGGCGACCCGCCGCAGCGGCTCCTTCGGCATCCTCGCCGCCGAGGTGGCGACCCCGCTGGCGATGATCCTCACCGAACTGACCCAGAACGCCCTGGAGCACGCGTTCGGCCCGAGCGCCTCCGGCAGCCTGGAGGTCGGCGCGCTGCGCGGCCGCGCGCCGGTCGGCGGCAAGGGCTGGTCGGACAGCTGGAACAACGGCGTGAAGCCGGAGGAGTACCTGCTGATCACCGTCCAGGACAACGGCCGCGGCATGCCCGAGGGCTTCGACCCGCAGCAGGCCGGCAACCTCGGCCTGCAGATCGTCCGCACCCTGGCCACCGGCGAACTCGGCGGCACCTTTGACATGGTGGCCGTCCCCGGCGGCGGCACCAAGGTGGTGCTGGAGATCCCCGTGCGCTGACCGGCCGTGTGCTGATCGGCTGTGCGCCGATCGGCCGTGCGCCGACCGGCGTCGGACGCGGCAGGGCCCGGAGACAGAAACGAGGCCCTGCCGACCGGGGGGGGGGTGGGTCGGCAGGGCCTCTCAACCCGGTCCGGCCGTCGGGGGGAGTCGGCCGGAACGGGGGCTCTGGAGTGGCGCGACGCACGCCCCGTGCATTGCACACGGTGAGCGCCACAGGGCAACGATATTGCTCTGTGTGAACAGTATCAAGTGCCTGAGCGGCTCGCGTCGTCGGTCCCGCGGATGGGAGCGGGCCCGTTCGGGAAGGCTCGGCCGACCAGCGCGGCCGAACCCTTGATCGTGGGTTGATCCGTAAGGCTTCTGACGGTGTGTCAGGCGGTGCGGGCGCGGTTGCGGGCAGCCCGGCGCTTCATCGCGCGGCGCTCGTCCTCGCTCATGCCGCCCCAGACGCCGGCGTCCTGGCCGGTCTCGAGCGCCCACTGCAGGCACTGCTCCATGACGGGACAGCGGCGGCACACGGCCTTGGCTTCCTCGATCTGCAGCAGAGCGGGGCCGGTGTTCCCGATCGGGAAGAACAGCTCCGGGTCCTCTTCGCGGCAGACAGCGCGGTGGCGCCAGTCCATGGTCGTCCAACTCCTCCGGTCGACGGGCGGGAGCCCGCGACTCACTCGAATGGCTTGTGAATGTGAACGCTTTCACGAATCCCGCAACAGCAAAAGGGACCTAAGGCCCATCGGGCCCGGGCGGTCTGTGCTGAGAGGGGTTCGGCGATTCGAGGGACTCTCCCGCGATGTCCCGCTGCGGTGTGTCCCGATCGCCATGTAGAGGTTCGCAAACCTCGGAGCCGGATACAACCCCCTTCGGCAAGAAATTTTTGATTCTTCGGTGTCGCCTACCTCACAGGCAGTACTTCTATGGAGTGAAGGGGTTCGAACGTTCGAGAGCAAGGCGATGCACCCCTTCTGGTCACACAATCACACGCAGTGCCCGTCGTACGCCTGTGAAACTGACGCGACTCCTGTCTCCAAGGTGGTCCCCGTCGACCTGAAACGGGGCCGGTTCCTGTGAAACCAAGGTGAAGTGCCGAACGTCGTGATAGGTGACGAGATGCTTCCCCGCCGGGCCGTCCGGGCGCGCGCCGTCCTCCGCCGGGGGCAGCGGACGCAGAATCTGACGGACCGTTCGGGCGGTTCGGAACGCGGTCATTCGAGTGATTCCGAAGATGTCCAGATCGGTTTCGAAGGACGCCGAGGGCGAGGGAAGGACCGGCCGGGAACCCAGAAAGGTCCACGGCGAAGTGTTCGACACTATGGCCATCACCATGCCCGGCACCGGGTCCCGACCGTTGATCTCCAGGGAGATCGGCCCCGAACGGCGGTGTTCACGCTCCGTGACGTAATGCCGGAGCGCCTCCACGACGTAGAGCGCGTGCGTGGACCTGCGCCCCGCCCGGCGCCGGCGCTCCACCCGGCCGACCACGCCCGCGTCGAAGCCCAGGCCCGCGGTGAAGGTGAACCAGCGGTCCGGCAGCCCGTCGGTCAGCGCCTTGCCCAGGCCGATCGCCCGCTCCCGCCGGTGCGCCAGCGCGTCCAGCAGGGCGCCGGTCGCCTCCACCGGGTCGTTCGGCAGGCCCAGCGCGCGGGCGAACACGTTGGTCGACCCGCCGGGGACCACCGCCAGCCGCGGCACCCGCTCGCCCGGCCCGTGCGCCAGCAGGCCGTTCACGACCTCGTTGACGGTGCCGTCGCCCCCCAGTGCCACCACCAGGTCCACCGAGCCGTCCTCGGCCGCCTGCCGGGCCAGGTCGCCGGCGTGGCCCCGGTACTGGGTCTCGGCCACGTCCAGCTTCAGATCGCTCCGCAGGGCGTGGATCAGCACGTCCCGGGTCCGGCCACTGGTGGTGGTCGCCTTCGGGTTCACGACCAGGAGAGCGCGCATGGTGATCAGCCTACGACCCGGCCCGCGCGGGACGACCGTTACCCTGGCCCGGTGACCGCTGAATCCGCCACCGCCGCCCCCGCCGCCGACCGGCCCGTCCCGCTGCTCGTCGGCGCGGGCATCACCGCGCTGGAGGGCGCGGCCATGGCCGGCTGGGGCCTCTACGACCTGGTCGCCGGCTTCCTCGGCGAGGACGCCGACTTCGGCCGCGCCGAGCTGGGCGGCGCCGTGCTGCTGCTGATGGGCCTGCTGCCGCTGCTGGCCGGCCGGGCGCTGCTGCGCCGGCAGCGCTGGGGCCGCAGCCCCGCCGTGCTCACCCACTCGATCTGCTTGCCCGTCGCGTACTACATGTGGCAGTCCGGCGGGGCGATGACGGTCGCCGCCGTCGCGGTCGCCGTCCTCGGGCTGGCCGGCATCGTGGCGCTGCTCAACCCCCGGGTCACCGCCGTCCTCTACGGCGACGGCGAGCAGCAGCGGTAGCCCCCTCCGCCCGCGCGAACGCCGCAGGGCCCGCTCCCCGATCCCGGGGGCGGGCCCTGCGGCGTTCGGCGCCGTGCGGCGGCCTACTCCTCGACCAGCAGCTTCTCGCGCAGCTGCGCGAGGGTGCGGGCGAGCAGCCGGGAGACGTGCATCTGCGAGATGCCGACCTCGGCCGCGATCTGCGACTGGGTCATGTTCCGGAAGAACCGCAGCACCAGGATCTTCTGCTCCCGGGGCGGCAGTTGGGCCAGCAGCGGCTTCAGCGACTCGCGGTACTCGACGCCCTCCAGGGCCTCGTCGGTGGCCCCCAGGGTGTCCGCCACGGCCGGCGACTCGTCGTCGCTGTCCGGGACGTCCAGCGAGAGCGTGGAGTACGCGTTGGCGGACTCCAGGCCCTCCAGCACGTCCTCCTCCGAGATGCCCAGGTGCTCGGCCAGCTCGTGCACTGTCGGCGACCGGCCGTGCCGCTGGGACAGCTCGCTGGTCGCCGTGGTCAGCGACAGCCGCAGCTCCTGCAGCCGGCGCGGCACCCGCACCGCCCAGCCCTTGTCCCGGAAGTGCCGCTTGATCTCGCCCACGATGGTCGGCGTCGCGTACGTGGAGAACTCCACGCCCCGCTCGTGGTCGAACCGGTCCACCGACTTGATCAGACCGATGGTGGCGACCTGAGTCAGGTCGTCCAGCGGCTCGCCGCGGTTGCGGAACCGGCGGGCCAGGTGCTCGACCAGCGGGATGTGCATCCGGACCAGCTGGTTGCGGATCTCCACCCGCTCCGTCGACCCCTCCGGCAGCTCGGACAGCCGCACGAACAGCGCCCGGGCCGCCTCGCGGTCCGGGGCGCCGCTGCGGTGCCCCTGCGCCGGGACGGTCGAGCGGACCGCCTCGGCGGCGGCGACCGGGGCGTCGTCCGCGGCGGTCTCGGCCGCGGGCGACGGCTCGGGCCGCTCGGGCTTCGGTTCGGTCGGCTGGGTCATCCGGTGGGAGTCCTTCACGAGGGCTTCTTCAGGGGCGGCGGTGCGGGCAGCACTGGCCTGCGGCGGTACGACGGCTGTGCGGTCCAGATCACTCACGGCGATCACCCGTTCCGTTCCGAGAACACGTCACTGGCTACGGCTGGCCCGGCGACCCGCCGCGCTTCTTGTGCAGGCTGATGGTGACCGTGTTGTCCGAGGCCACCGTCGAGTCCACCTCGCCGGCCAGCGCGGACAGCACCGTCCAGGCGAAGGTGTCCCGCTCGGGGGCGCGGCCGTCGGTGGTCGGGGCGGAGACCGTCACCCGCAGCGCATCGCCCACCAGCCGGAACTCGCAGCTCAGGATCGAGCCGGGAACGGCCTGTTGGAGCAGGATCGCGCAGGCCTCGTCCACCGCGATGCGGAGATCCTCGATCTCGTCCAGGGTGAAGTCCAGCCGGGCCGCGAGGCCGGCCGTCGCCGTCCGCAGCACCGAGAGGTAGGCGCCCGCCGCGGGCAGGCGGACCTCAACGAAGTCCTTCACTCCGGGCTCGCCGTCGATCTGGGACACCCTCACCTCCTGGGTGACGCACGGTGCTTGCGGCCGGGGAAGGCCCTGCCAACACCACTGGCTCGGTTCAACTGCCTTGTGCCCCGAGACGTTACCGCGCCCGGGGCCGGTCTGTCGTGATCTCGTACCACCGTCACGGGAACGAGGGATCACCGTTCGAACGGGGACGCGCTCAACGGGGCGTGGAGCCCAGTTCGGCGAGCGCGCCGTCGGTCAGCCGGAAGACCGTCCACTCGTCCATCGGCACCGCGCCGAGCGACTTGTAGAAACCGATCGACGGTTCGTTCCAGTCCAGCACCGACCACTCCAGCCGGTGGTAGCCGCGCTCCACGCAGATCCGGGCCAGCTCGGTCAGCAGCGCCTTGCCGTGGCCGCCGCCGCGCTTCTCCGGACGGACGTAGAGGTCTTCCAGGTAGATGCCGTGGGTGCCGCGCCAGGTCGAGAAGTTCCGGAACCAGAGCGCGAAGCCGACCGGCTCGCCGGCGTCCTCGGCGCCGTCGGACTCGGCGATCAGGCCGAACAGCGCCGGGTGCTCGCCGAACAGCGCGTCGTGCAGCTGCTCCTCGGTGGCCCGGGCCTCGTGCAGGGCCCGCTCGTACTCCGCGAGTTCGCGGATCATGGCGTGGACGAAGGGGACGTCGGCGGGGGTTGCGGTGCGGATCATACGATCGAGCGTACTCATCTCCCCCCTCCCTCCGGAACGGTCTTTATGCCCGGCACCGGACCGCGGAAAACGGCCCGCCGCCGGGCGGACGGGGCCGGGCGGGCCGTTCGCGGCGCGACCGCTCCAGGATGCCTGCGGCGGGAATGCGGAACACCCGGCCGCCGGGCCCCGTCGGGCGGGGTGGTGGCCGGGTGTTCCGGGTGGGGCCGGGGGAGAGGGCGTCAGGCCTTCTTGGTCTCCCAGAAGATCGCGTCGATCTCGGCGATCAGGTCGAGCAGGGCCTGGCCGGTCGCCGGGTCGGTGGACGCCTTGGCGGCCGAGGCGGCCTTGCCCGCGCGGTTGAAGAGGTCGTGCAGGCCGGGGTAGGCCTCGAAGTGCGGGGCCTTGAAGTAGTCGGTGTGCAGGACCGAGAGGTGGTGCTTGACCAGCTCGGCGCGCTCCTCCTTGATGACGATGGCGCGCGCGCGGAACTCGGCGTCCTCGTTGGCCTGGTACTTCTCCTGAGTGGCCTTCACCGACTCGGCCTCGATGCGGGCCTGGGCCGGGTCGTAGACACCGCAGGGCAGGTCGCAGTGGGCGTGGGCGGTGACTCGCGGAGCAAACAGACGAGAGAACATGGTGGTCCTTCCTTAGATCGTCTTCCCGCGCCCGAGATTACCCCGACGCCCGGCCGAATTCGCGGCCGCCCCGGGGGCCTAGGGCAAAAGAAGGAGTCCGAATCGTGCGATATGGGACACCGCTCGGCGTCGTCGACGTCGCCGGCCCGTCGATGCGCCGGCTGCTCTCCGACGGAGACCGGGTGCTGGTGCGGTACGGCGCGCCGCTGCGGCCCGGCGCGATCGTGCTGTTCCGGCACCCGCGGCGGCCGGACCTGCTGGTGGTGAAGCGGGCGGTCGGGCGCCGTCCGGGCGGGTGGTGGATGCTGTCCGACAATCCGCTGGTACGCACCGACAGCCGTGAATACGGCGCGGTGCCGGACGAGTTGGTGCTCGGCCGGGTGCTGCTGCGGCTGGCCCCCCGGCCGGCCTGGCTGGCCCCGGGGCGGCGGCTGGAGCGGGCGCTGCGCGGGCGGCCGGGGCGGCTGGCCGGGCGGCTGGGCGTGGTCGCGCCGTTCGCCGAGGAGCTCTGACGGGCCGTGCGGTGACGGGGCGTCAGGCTCCGGCGCCGACCGCCTCCGCGGCGGCGCGCTGGGCCTCCTGGCGCTTGCGGGCCCGGTAGGCGGCCACGTTGGCCCGGGTGGCGCAGCGGTCCGAGCAGTAGCGCCGGGAGCGGTTGGTGGAGGTGTCCAGGTAGGCGTTGCGGCAGGGGGCGGCCTGGCAGATGCCGAGCCGGTCGACGCCGAGTTCGGTGAGGTGGATGGCCAGGCCCATGCAGGCGACGGCCGCGTAGTTGGCGGCGGCGGTGGGCGCGTTGTCGGCCAGGTGGAGGTGCCAGTTCGGGCGGCCGGTGTCGTCCAGGTCGTCGTGGCCGGAGACCAGCGGGCTGACGGGGTACTCCACCATCAGGCTGTTCAGCAGGTCGACCGCCCGGACGTCCTCGCCCGCGTCGGCGGCCTCGAAGACGCCGCGCAGCCGGGTGCGGACGGCGCGCAGCCGGGGCAGGTCGGACCCGTCGGCGAGCGCGGCGGCCCGGGACGGTACCCCGAACAGGGCCCGGACGGCGTCCGCCGAGGTCAGTTCGTCGGTGCCGCGGGCGGGTTCCTCGCTGTTGACCAGCCGGACGGCGAAGTCGGCGTACGAGGAGAGCTCCACGGGGTTCCTTCCGAACGGATGTAACGGGTCGAATGACTCCAGGGTATTACAGCCGGGGCCGGAAACGGCGGTGCCCGCCGCGCGCCGGGGGCGCGGGGCGGGCACCGGGGGTGCGGGCGGGTCAGAGCACCTTGGACAGGAAGGCCCTGGTCCGCTCGTGCTGCGGGTTGGTGAGCACCTCGCGCGGGTGGCCGGACTCGACCACCACGCCGCCGTCCATGAACACCAGCGCGTCGCCGACCTCGCGGGCGAAGCCCATCTCGTGGGTGACCACGATCATCGTCATGCCCTCCTCGGCCAGGCCGCGCATGACGTCCAGCACCTCGCCGACCAGTTCGGGGTCGAGCGCCGAGGTGGGCTCGTCGAACAGCATCAGCTTGGGCTTCATGGCCAGCGCCCGGGCGATGGCGACCCGCTGCTGCTGGCCGCCGGAGAGCTGGGACGGGTAGTTGCCGGACTTGTCGGCCAGGCCGACCCGCTCCAGCAGGGCCATCGCCCGCTCCTTGGCCGCGCTCCTGCTCTCCTTCTTGACCTGCACCGGCGCCTCGACGACGTTCTCCAGCGCGGTCATGTGCGGGAACAGGTTGAAGCGCTGGAACACCATGCCGATGTCCTGGCGCTTGAGCGCGACCTCGCGGTCCTTCAGCTCGTACAGTCGGTCGCCCTTCTGCCGGTAGCCGACGAGTTCGCCGTCCACGTACAGCCGCCCGGCGTTGACCTTCTCCAGGTGGTTGATGCAGCGCAGGAAGGTGGACTTGCCGGAGCCGGACGGGCCGACCAGGCAGAACACCTCGCCCTGCTGCACCTCCAGGTCGATGCCCTTGAGCACCTCGACGAGGCCGTAGGACTTGTGGACGCTCTCGGCCCGGACCATCGGGCGGCCGGGGGCCGCCTGGGGCTTGGACAGGTCGGTCATGACGGGGTCCCTCCGTCCTGCGGCGAGGGCTTCGCCGGGGTGCGGCCGGCCAGCAGCGTGCGCAGCCGGTCGACCGGGGTGGGCGGCAGGGCCCGGTTGGCGCCGCGGGCATAGTGGCGCTCGATGTAGTACTGGCCGACGGTCAGGATCGAGGTCATCAGCAGGTAGTACATCGAGACGGCGATCAGCACCGGGATGGTCTGGAAGGTGCGGGCGTAGATGTCGTGGCCGGCCGTGAACAGCTCGACCAGCGCGATCACCTGCACCAGGGAGCTGGTCTTCAGCATCGAGATGGTCTCGTTGCCGGTCGGCGGGATGATCACCCGCATCGCCTGCGGCAGCACGATCCGGCGCATGGTGGCGGCCTTGGACATGCCGAGCGCGTGCGCGGCCTCGGTCTGGCCCTCGTCCACCGACTGGATGCCGGAGCGGACGATCTCCGCCATGTAGGCGGCCTCGTTCAGGCCGAGGCCGAGCAGGGCCGCGGTGAACACCGGGATCAGGGTGTTGGAGCTCTCGGACCAGAACGACGGGCCGAACGGGATGCCGAGCGACAGCTTCGGCCAGAGCGCGCCGATGCTGTTCCAGAAGACCAACTGCACCAGCACGGGGGTGCCGCGGAAGACCCAGATGTACACCCAGGCGGCGCCGGAGAGCACCGGGTTGCCGGAGAGCCGCATGATGGCCAGCAGCACGCCGCCGACCACGCCCATCAGCATGGACAGCGCGGTCAGCTCCAGGGTGACCCAGATGCCGTGGACGATGGTGGGGTCGGTCAGGGTGTTGCCGACGACGTCCCACTTGATCGCCTGATTGGTGAGCAGGGCGTGCACCAGCATCGCGACGAGCACCGCGATGACGGCCACGCCCACCCAGCGTCCGGGGTGGCGTACCGGGACGGCCTTGATGGCCTCGGGCCGTCCCGGTGTCACCGACCCCTGGTCGGTCTTGTTCACGTGATTACCTCGTCAGGGGTTCGGGTGGCGGAGGGTCAGCTCTTGGCGGCGTTGATCTCGGAGGTGGTGACGGCGCCGGCGGCCACGCCCCACTTGTCGAGGATCTGCTTGTAGGTGCCGTCGGCGATCAGCGCGGTGATCGCGCCCTGGACGGCCTTGGTCAGGCCGCTGCCCTTGGCGACGACGATGCCGTAGGGGGCGCTGTCGTAGGTGGAGCCGATCTTCTCCAGCTGGCCGCCGGTCTGCTTGAGCGCGTAGTCGATGACCGGGGAGTCGGCCAGCATGACCTGGTCGCGGCCGGCCACCAGGGCGCCGGTGACGTCGGTCTGCAGGGTGAACTTGTCGCCGTCGTTCGGGATGGTCGGCTTGCCGGCCTTGGTGCAGTCCGGGTTCCGGGTGTCCTTGACCTCGTCGGCCTGGGTGGTGCCGGTCTGCACGGCGACCTTCTTGCCGCACAGGTCGTCCAGGTTGATCTTGTCCGGGTTGCCCTTCTTCACGGCGGCGGCGGAGCCGGCGGTGAAGTAGGTGACCATGTCGACGGTCTTCTCGCGCTCCTTGGTGTCGGTGAAGGAGCTCATGCCGAGCTGGTACTTGTTGGACGAGATGCCCGGGATGATCGAGGTGAAGTCGGCGTTCTGGACGTCCGCGGTCAGGCCGAGCTTCTGGGCGACGGCCTTGGCCAGGTCGACGTCCATGCCGACGATGTCGCCCTTCTCGTCCTTGAACTCGTTGGGCGCGTAGGAGGCGTCGGCCGCCACCACGAGCTTGCCGGCGGACTTGACCTCGGCCGGGACCAGGGCGGCCAGGGCCGGGTCGGCGGCGGCCGCCGAGATCTGCTGGGTCGCGTTGCCGCCCGCCGTGCCGGTGGACCCCGAGCTGCCGGTGTTGCTGCCGCAGGCGGTGAGGAGCAGGGTGCCGGCCGCGAGGGTGGCAGCGGCGGCGATCAGCCGGGTGCGCTGGGTACGAGCGGTCATGAGGGGGATCTCCTCCTGAGGAGTCGGACGGGTGGTCGCGCCGCCGGGGGGAGCGGTGCGGTACAGCGGGGTCGGTGCTCGCCACCCTCCGCCGAGGTGACAGGTGGAGCCGATGTGTGGGGAATCCTGCCACCGCGCCCGGGTGAACGGGCCCCGCGACAGATCAAAATCGGATAACAGGAGCATCATGTGTCCGCTATTCGGACCATTCCCCGGGCCATGTCACATGATGCATAAGTATGCACGCAGTCCGGGCCGACCCGCGACCGGCTCAGAACCCGCCGTTCACGACCGCGTTCTGCGCCGCCCCCGCCGACAGCCCCCACTTCGCCAGCACCTTCTCGTAGTCACCGCTGCGGATCACCCGGTCGAGCGCCCGCACCAGCGCATCCCGCAGCGCGGTGTCCCGCTTCAGCACCGCGATCCCGTACGGCGCCTGCGACAGCTGGTCGCCCGCCAGCTGGAACCGCGCCCCGTCGCGGCCCTCCTTGGCGGCCAGCGCCGCCACCGGCGAGTCGCTCAGGTCCGCCGCCGCCTTGCCCTGGGCGACCAGCGCCAGCGCCTCGTCGTCCGTCGCGGTGGTGCGCACCGTCAGCTTCTTGTGGACCTTCTCGCAGGCCTGGTTCTGCCGCTCGGCCAGCGTCGCCTGGATGGTGCCCTTCTGCAGCGCCACCGTCCGGCCGCACAGGTCGTCCAGCGAACCGATCTTCTGCGGGTTGCCCTGGGCCACCACGATCGAGCTGCCGGTGATGAAGTAGTCCACGAAGTCCACGCCGGGCCCCGACTTCTGGCCCTCGTCGTCGGCGCCGTCCCGGCGCTGCGCGTTGTCGGTCATGCCGGACATCACCACGTCGAACTGGCTCGCCTGCAGGCCCCGCATCAGCTTGTCGAACGGCACGTCGACGAACTGCACCTGCACCCCCAGTGCCTGGCCCAGCGCCTGCGCCAGGTCCACGTCCAAGCCGTCCGGCCGGCCGCCCGCCGCCTTGAAGCCGATCGGCGCGTACGACAGGTCGGCCCCGATCCGCAGCACCTTCGAGCGCTGCAGGGTGTCCGGCAGCAGCGTGTTCAGGTTTGCGCCCGGCTCCGGGGCCTTGGCAGTGGAGGAGGCGCCGTCCCCGCTGCCGCAGGCGGACAGCAGCAGGGCGGCGGTCGCGGCGACGGCCGCGGCGGCGCTCGGTCGGCGGTGGAGTATCGGTCGGCGGGCGGCGGACGTCATCGGGGAGCTCCTGTGGGAGAGGTGGTGCGCCCCGCCCGCGCGCGCGGGTCTGCGCGCCTGGTCACGGCGGGGGTCGGACGCGGCCCGACGGCAGCGGGAACGTCCGGACAACGGTGGTCGAACACCGGATACTGCCATCCCGGCCTGATGTTTCAGGTCGCGGGTATGTCAGAATCTGGTATCGGGTGACCCCCGACGCAAGAACTCAGACCTCCGGTTCGCCACAAGGGCCGGGGTGCCACGAACGGAAGCCCTCACCGGCTCCGTATCCGAAGCGCCCACTCTCCTCGGGTCTGCGTTCACTCCTGCGAGTGCCGTGCGGACTCCTCGCTCGGGGGGCCACGCGGACAAGACGGACCCGGCACAGGTGCGGTACCGGAGTCCCGACGACAGCGCAGAACACCCTTACCCTCACCCGAGGGCGCGGCCCGACGGCAGCGCCCCGACCCGGCCACGGGTACGCCAGCGACGGCGTGCCCGCGCTCGCGCGTTGCCGCGCGGACCGGGTCGAAGTCCGTCGGATGCGCCTTCGCCGAATACATGACGAAGAGGTCATTGTGGCAGCGGAGATCATCACCGACACCCAGAGCACCGACGACCCGGTCGACGCCGTCTTCGCGCTGCACCGCGGCGGCAAGATGGAGATCCGGGCGACCGTCCCGGTCCGCGACGCCGACGACCTGTCGCTCGCCTACACCCCGGGCGTGGCCCGGGTCTGCACCGCCATCGCCGAGCAGCCCGCCCTGGTGAACGACTACACCTGGAAGTCCAACACGGTCGCCGTGGTCACCGACGGCACCGCCGTGCTCGGCCTCGGCGACATCGGCCCGGAGGCCTCGCTCCCCGTGATGGAGGGCAAGGCGATCCTGTTCAAGCAGTTCGGCGGCGTCGACGCGGTGCCGATCGCGCTGGCCTGCACCGGGGTCGACGAGATCGTCGAGACCGTGGTCCGGCTCGCCCCGTCCTTCGGCGGCGTCAACCTGGAGGACATCTCCGCCCCGCGCTGCTTCGAGATCGAGAAGCAGCTCCAGGAGCGGCTCGACATCCCGGTCTTCCACGACGACCAGCACGGCACCGCGATCGTCACCACCGCCGCCCTGTGGAACGCGGCCAAGGTGACCGGCCGGGAGATCGGCGACCTGCGCGCGGTCATCTCCGGCGCTGGCGCGGCCGGCATCGCCATCGCCAAGATGCTGCTCGCCGCCGGGATCGGCGACGTGGCGGTCTGCGACCGTCGCGGCGTGGTGCACGAGGGCCGCGGCGACCTCACCGACGTCAAGGCGGAGATCGCGGCGCTCACCAACCGGACCGGCCGGACCGGCAGCCTCGCGGACGCCCTGAACGGCGCCGACGTGTTCATCGGTGTCTCCGGCGGCACCGTCCCGGAGGAGGCCGTCGCCACCATGGCGCCCGGCTGCTTCATCTTCGCCATGGCCAACCCGAACCCGGAGATCCACCCCGAGGTCGCGCACCGCCACGCGGCGGTGGTCGCCACCGGGCGCTCCGACTTCCCGAACCAGATCAACAACGTACTCGCCTTCCCGGGCATCTTCGCGGGCGCGCTCTCGGTCCGGGCCAGCCGGATCTCCGAGGGCATGAAGCTCGCCGCGGCGAAGGCCCTCGCGGGCGTCGTCGCCGACGAGTTGACGCCGCAGAAGGTCATCCCGTCGCCGTTCGACGAGCGGGTCGCCCCGGCGGTCACCGCCGCGGTCGCGGCCGCGGCCCGGGCCGAGGGCATCGCCCGGATCTGACGCGGGGGTCGGGATCCGCCCGGGGACGAGAGTGCTGTCCACGGGCGGATCTCGCCGTTCGTGCGGGGCCGGTCGCGCAGTTCCCCGCGCCCCTGCCGGGGCACGGAGCGGGGCCGGGGAGGAAAGCAATATGGGGACGTTCACAGTGAGTCGTGGTTAACAGGGCCGCGGGTGCGGGGCTATGGTCCGGGCATGTTCGCTGCCTATGCCGCCCGCATCAGTCCTGACGATCCTCCCCCAGCCCCAAGGGGGGCTGGGAGGGGCCCCCTTTACGCGCTGGAGCTGGGCGAGGTGCCCGAGCCCGTGGCGCGGCCCGGATGGAGCGTGGTGACGGTGAAGGCCGCCACGCTCAACCACCACGACCTGTGGTCGCTGCGCGGGGTCGGGCTGCCGGCCGAGCGGCTGCCGATGGTGCTGGGGTGCGACGCCGCGGGCGTCGACGAGGACGGCAACGAGGTGGTGATCCACTCGGTGGTCGGGCAGAGCGGCCACGGGGTCGGCCCGGCCGAGCCGCGCTCGATCCTGACCGAGCGCTACCAGGGC
Source organism: Kitasatospora sp. NPDC088134 (assembly GCF_044741705.1). Classification (NCBI taxonomy): domain Bacteria; kingdom Bacillati; phylum Actinomycetota; class Actinomycetes; order Kitasatosporales; family Streptomycetaceae; genus Kitasatospora; species Kitasatospora sp. NPDC088134. Next base: position 354,144 of record NZ_JBIUTD010000002.1, read on the forward strand.
ACGTTCGCGCAGCGCGTCGCAGTGCCGACCTGGAACCTGCTGCCCAAGCCGAAGGAGCTGAGCTTCGAGCAGGCCGCCTGCCTGCCGACGGCCTGGCTGACCGCCTACCGGATGCTGTTCACCAACGCGGGCGTGAAGCCCGGCGACACGGTGCTGGTGCAGGGCGCCGGCGGCGGGGTGTCGACGGCGCTGGTGGTGCTGGCCAAGGCGGCCGGGCTGCGGGTCTGGGTCACCGGCCGGGACGAGGCCAAGCGGGCCCGCGCGGTCGAGCTGGGCGCCGACGCGGCCTTCGAGAGCGGGGCCCGGCTGCCCGAGCGGGTGGACGCGGTGATGGAGACGGTCGGCGCGGCCACCTGGTCGCACTCGGTGAAGTCGCTGCGGCCGGGCGGCACGATCGTGATCTCGGGCGCGACCAGCGGCCCGAACCCGAAGGCCGCCGAGCTGAACCGGATCTTCTTCCTGGAGCTGAAGGTGGTCGGCTCCACCATGGGCTCCAAGGAGGAGCTGGCGGGCCTGCTGGCGCTGTGCGCCCACTCCGGGGTCCGGCCGGTGATCGACTCGGTGCGGCCGCTGACCGAGGCCCGGGAGGCGTTCGCCCGGCTGGAGCGCGGCGAGGTGTTCGGCAAGCTGGTGCTCACCCCCTGACGCGGCGTCGGTCCAGCACGCAGGGCGGAGCGCCCCCGGCCGTCCTCCGGGGGCGCTCCGTGCACGTGGGCCGTGCGGCCTAGCGCTCGAACAGGGCGCGGGCCGCGGCGGACAGGGCCTGCTGGGCGCGGGCCAGCCGGGCCGCGTCCACGCCGCGGTCGCGGGCGGTGTCCCGGACGTGGTCGCGGAAGCGGTCGAGCAGGCGCTCCAGCTCGCGGGCCGGGTCGCCGGCCGGGTCGGTGCGGGCCCAGTCCGGCAGCTCGGCGGCCGGGGCCTCCCGGTCGGGCTTGTCGAGGTCGATCCGGACCGGCTCGTCGGCCGCGCCCCAGCGCGCGGCGTCCGCCAACGAGCCCAGGCCGCGGGTGAGTTCGGCCAGGCCCTCGGCCAGGCCGACCGACCAGTCGCCGCGCGAGGCGTGCTCGCGGACCTGCTCCTCGACCCGGCGCTTGAGGCGCAGCGCCTCCTGCTGGGCCGCGGTGCGGGCGGCCCTGGACTGCTCGCGCAGCCGCCGGGCCTCCGCCTCGGCGGCCTTGGCCTGCTGGCGGGCGGTCTTCTCCTGCTCCTTGGCGCGCCGGGCCTGCTCCTTGGCCTCCGCCTTGAACTGGGCGAACTCCTCCTTGGCGCGCTGCCAGGACTCGCGCTCGTGCAGCGGGTTGCCACCGGCCGTCGGGGTGTGCTCGGCCTGGTTCCACAGCTCGGCCCGCAGGTCCTTGGCGTTGTCCCGGACGTCCTGCCGGATGGCGCCGGCCAACTGGCCGACCGAGTCGTGGATCTCCGCTTCGAGGTCCGTCAACTCGGCCTGACGGGAGGCGAGTTCGTCTCGCCCGGCGTCGGTGAGCCGGTAGACCTTGCGGCCGCCCTCGGTGGCGTGGCTGACCAGGCCCTCGGCCTCCAGCTTGGCCAGCCGCGGGTAGACGGTGCCGGCCGAGGGCGCGTACAGGCCGTGGAAGCGCTCCTCCAGCAGCCGGATCACCTCGTACCCGTGCCGGGGGCTCTCGTCGAGCAGCTTGAGCAGGTAGAGGCGGAGCCTGCCGTGGCCGAACACCGGGGTCATCTCAGACCTCCTTGGTCAGGTCGAGCGGGCCGGCGGGCAGTTCGCGGGCCGGCCGGTCCTCCTCGGCGTCGGGGCGGCGCTGGACGGTGACCGCGCCGGTGACGGTGGTCACCTGGAGGCGGCCGCGGCCGGTGCCGAGCTGGCCGGAGAGCTTCTTGGAGCCCCAGCCGCCGCCGACGCTCAGTTCGGCGAAGGCGCTGGAGAGGCTGCCGCTGGTGGTGCCGGCCTCGACCTTGGCGTCCGCGAAGGACGGCAGCCGCAGGCCGACCGGGCCGGAGACGGTGGTGACGCCGATGTCGGTGGGGGTGGCCGCGTCGAGGTCCAGCGTGACCGCGCCGGAGACCGAGTTGGCCCTGATCCGGGTCGCCGAGCCGGCCACCAGGGTGACCGCGCCGGAGACCGTGTTGACCTTCAGCTCGCCGGACAGGCCCTCGGCGTCCACGTCGCCCGTCACGGTGTTGGCGTTGACCTGGCCGGTCAGGCCGGCCAGCGTGGCGGTGCCGCTGGCGCCGTGCACGCCGACCTCGCCGGTGATGCCGGAGACGGTGGCGTCCGCCGAGACGGTGCCGACCTTGACGGCGGTGTCGGCCGGGACGGCCACGGTGAGCTCGGCGCGGCGCTTGCGGCGCAGGCCGGAGAAGAAGGACTTGACCGTCTGGACCGACTTCACGGCCTCGCCGAACTCGCCCCAGCTGAGGTCCTTGTAGGTGACCGTCAGGACGCCGTCCGCCACGGTGACCTGGAGCGGCTCGCCCTCCAGGGCGGCGACCTCCAGGCGGGCCGGCCCGTCGGTCGGGACCACGTTCACGGCGCCGTCGACGACGCGCACGTGCAGCGTCCGCACGGCCTCGTCGAAGGTGATGTTCTCGGTGCTCTCTACCGTCCACTGCGTCATGTCGGGTTCCCCGTCCTCCCGCGTGCCATACGCGATGTATCGCGTTCTTCTGCTACTTACGATATATCGCGTCGGCCGGAAGTCAAGGAGCCCCGGCCCCGATCCCGACCCGGAGCGCACCCCGACCCGACCCCGAGAGCCGCCCGGGGTCCGACTCCGGGACCGGCTCCGGCCCGGCCCCGGGAAAGCGAACGGCCCGGAAGGCGAAAACGCCTTCCGGGCCGCACCACTGACTGTCCGTCAGGCAGTCACTCGTCGTCCTCGTCGTCCAACCGGGCCAGCCAGGTCGCCAGCCGCTCCACCGGCACCTCGAAGTCCGGGTTCAGGTCCACGAACTCCCGCAGGCGCTCGGCCAGCCACTCGAAGCTGACCTCCTCCTCGCCGCGTCGGCCCTGCAGTTCCTCGATGCCACGGTCAGTGAAGTACACGGTGGGGTTTCTCCGGTCGAAGGGATGTCAGAGCGAGAACACTTCGTCGAGCAGCGCCTTCTGCTCGGCCGCGTGCCGCTTCGCCGAACCGACCGCCGGGGCCGAGGACGCCGTGCGGGCGACCCGGCGCAGCCGGGCGTTGCCGCCCGAGCGGCCGACCACGACCTGCAGGTGGTCGACCAGGTTCATCGCGATGAACGGCCAGGCACCCTGGTTCGCCGGCTCCTCCTGCGCCCAGACGAACTGGACGTCCTCGCCGTAGCGGCTCAGCTCCTCCTGGAGCTCCGCGATCGGCAGCGGGTACAGGCGCTCGACGCGGACGATCGCGGTGTCGGTGATGCCGCGCTCGGTCCGGGCCGCCTCCAGGTCGTAGTAGAACTTGCCGGAGGTGATCACCACCTTGCGCACCTGCGCCGGGTCCACCGTGCTGTCCCCGATCACCGGGCGGAACGAGCCGCTCAGGAACTCGGAGGTGGCGGAGGCCGCGGCCTTCAGCCGCAGCATCGACTTCGGGGTGAAGACGATCAGCGGCTTGTGGTGCGGGTTGTGCGCCTGCCAGCGCAGCAGGTGGAAGTAGTTCGACGGCAGGGTCGGCATGGCGACCGTCATGTTGTCCTGCGCGCACAGCGCGAGGAAGCGCTCCGGGCGGGCGGACGAGTGGTCCGGGCCCTGGCCCTCCATGCCGTGCGGCAGCAGCAGGACGACACCGGAGTGCTGGCCCCACTTCTGCTCGGCGGACGAGATGTACTCGTCGACCATGGTCTGCGCGCCGTTGACGAAGTCGCCGAACTGCGCCTCCCACATGACCAGCGCGTTCGGGCGGGTCAGCGAGTAGCCGTACTCGAAGCCCATCGCCGCGTACTCGCTGAGCAGCGAGTCGTAGACGGTGAACCGGGCCTGGTCCTCGGTCAGGTACATCAGCGGGGTGTAGTCCTCGCCGGTGTTCCGGTCGATCAGCACCGCGTGGCGCTGGCCGAAGGTGCCGCGGCGCGAGTCCTGGCCGGCCAGGCGGACCGGGTGGCCCTCCATCAGCAGCGAGCCGATGGCGAGCGCCTCGCCGGTCGCCCAGTCGATGGTGTTGTCCTCGACCGAGGCGGCGCGGCGCTGCAGCTGCGGCAGCAGGCGCGGGTGCACGGTCAGCCAGTCCGGCAGGTTGACCTGCGAGGCGGCGATCCGCTTGACCATCTCGGCGGAGATGCCGGTCTGGATCGACACCGGGAAGTCCGCGACCGGACGGCCGGTCTCGGTCGGCGCCGGGGCGGTGGTGGCCTCGCGGACCTCGGAGAACACCTTCTCCAGCTGGCCCTGGAAGTCCTGGAGCGCCTGCTCCGCCTCCTCCATGGTGATGTCGCCGCGACCGATCAGCGCCTCGGTGTACAGCTTGCGCACCGAGCGCTTCTTGTCGATCAGGTCGTACATCAGCGGCTGGGTGAAGGACGGGTTGTCGGCTTCGTTGTGACCGCGGCGGCGGTAGCAGATGAGGTCGATCACGACGTCCTTGTGGAACGCCTCGCGGAACTCGAAGGCGAGCCGCGCGACGCGGACCACGGCCTCCGGGTCGTCGCCGTTCACGTGGAAGATCGGCGCCTCGATCATCCGCGCCACGTCGGTGCAGTACATCGACGAGCGGGAGGACGCCGGGGCGGCGGTGAAGCCGACCTGGTTGTTGACCACGATGTGCACGGTGCCGCCGGTGCGGTAGCCGCGCAGCTGCGACATGTTCAGGGTCTCCGCGACCACGCCCTGGCCCGCGAAGGCCGCGTCGCCGTGGATCTGGATCGGCAGCACCGGGAAGGTCGTGCCGCCGAAGTCCAGGATGTCCTGCTTGGCGCGGGCGATGCCCTCGACGACCGGGTCCACGGCCTCCAGGTGGGAGGGGTTCGCGGCCAGCGACACCTTGATGGTCTCGCCGTCCAGGCCGGTGAAGGTGCCCTCGGAGCCGAGGTGGTACTTCACGTCGCCGGAGCCGTGCATCGACTTCGGGTCCAGGTTGCCCTCGAACTCGCCGAAGATCTTGCCGTACGGCTTGCCGACGATGTTCGCCAGCACGTTCAGCCGGCCGCGGTGCGCCATGCCGATGACGGCCTCGTCGAGGCGGTGCTCGGCGGCGGCGTCGATGGTGGCGTCCAGCAGCGGGATGAGCGACTCGCCGCCCTCCAGCGAGAAGCGCTTCTGCCCGACGTACTTGGTCTGCAGGAAGGTCTCGAACGCCTCGGCCGAGTTCAGCCGGCGCAGGATGCGCAGCTGCTCCTCGCGCTCCGGCTTGGTGTACGGCTTCTCCAGGCGGTCCTGCAGCCACTTGCGCTGCGCCGGGTCCTGGATGTGCATGTACTCGATGCCGACGGTGCGGCAGTAGGTGTTGCGCAGCAGGCCGAGGATGTCGCGGAGCTTCATCATCTTCTGGCCGCCGAAGCCGCCGACCGCGAACTCGCGCTCCAGGTCCCACAGGGTGAGGCCGTGCGTGGTGACGTCCAGGTCGGGGTGCTTGCGCTGCATGTACTCCAGCGGGTCGGTGTCCGCCATCAGGTGGCCGCGGACCCGGTAGGAGTGGATCAGCTCCATGACGCGCGCGGTCTTGTTGACCTCGTCGTCGTGGGTGGTCGCCACGTCGGTCGCCCAGCGCACCGGCTCGTACGGGATGCGCAGGGACTCGAACACCTCGTCGTAGAAGTTGTTCGCGCCCAGCAGCAGCTGGTGGATCGAGCGGAGGAACTCGCCCGAGGCCGCGCCCTGGATGACCCGGTGGTCGTAGGTCGAGGTGAGCGTCATGATCTTGGAGATGCCCAGGCGGGCCAGCGTCTCCGGGGAGGAGCCCTGGAACTCGGCCGGGTACTCCATGGCGCCGACGCCGACGATGGTGCCCTGGTTCTGCATCAGGCGCGGCACCGAGTGCACGGTGCCGATGCCGCCCGGGTTGGTCAGCGAGACCGTGACGCCGGTGAAGTCGTCCATGGTCAGCTTGTTGGCGCGGGCCCGGCGGACGATGTCCTCGTAGGCCTGCCAGAAGCCGAAGAAGTCGAGCGTCTCGGCCTTCTTGATCGCCGCGACGACCAGCTGGCGGTCGCCGTTCGGCTTGACCAGGTCGATGGCGAGGCCCAGGTTCACGTGCTCGGGCTTCACCAGGTAGGACTTGCCGTCCTCCACCTTGTAGGTGTAGTTCATGCCCGGGTTGGCCTTCACGGCCTGCACCAGCGCGTAGCCGATCAGGTGGGTGAAGGACACCTTGCCGCCGCGGGCGCGCTGCAGGTGGTTGTTGATGACGATGCGGTTGTCGATCAACAGCTTGGCGGGCACCGCGCGCACCGAGGTGGCGGTCGGAACCTCCAGCGAGGCGTCCATGTTGGACGCCACGGCCTTCGCCGGGCCGCGCAGCTGCACCAGCTCCGGGCCCGCCGCGGCGGCCAGCGCCGGGGCGGCCGGAGCGGCGGCCTTCGGCGCGGGCGGGGCGGCGGGGGCGGCCGCGAGCGGCGCGGGCGCGGCCACCGGCTGCGCGGGCGCCGGGGCGGCGGCCGGAGCAGCGGGGGCGGTCGCGGCCGGGGCTGCGGCGGCGGGAGCGGCGACAGGGGCCGGCTGGGCGCCGACCGGTGCGGCCTGGGTCACTGGAGTCACCTCGGTACCGGGCTTGTAGTCGGCGAAAAAGTCCCACCAGGCGCGATCGACCGAGGCCGGGTCCTGGAGGTACTGCTGGTAGATCTCGTCGACGAGCCACTCATTGGGGCCGAAGCCAGTGGAACTTGCCGAGCTGGGGGTTTCTTGGTGTGGCGACACGGGGCAACCGCCCTCTTCCGCTTCCTTTTGGGATGGTGGACAGCGGGGATTAAGGCTACGCCTCCGACGAGTGATCGCGCAGTCCCCGGTGGTCAGGCGTCGCCCAGATCACATTGTCGGAGCGATTTTTGGCCGGAACCGAGCGTTAGAGGTGCCGGAAAGCGGGGAACGGGACCCCTGGTCGATCGTGGTCATACCTATGGAAAATCGGACAAAGCAGTGGTCTGGACCACTTGTCGCCACCCGGTCCGGGACCGGCCCGACGGGGCCGGGCGCCGGTTTGTACCGATTCCGCCACAGACTACGCGGGCACCGGGGTCTCACCCGGCAGGGTGACCTCGATCCGGCAGCCCGCGGCCGCCTCGGCCACCCTGATCCGGCCGCCGTGCAGGTCCACCGCCCAGCGCGCGATCGCCAGCCCCAGACCCGTCCCGCCGTCGCTGCCCGGCCCCAGCGCGGTCGGCGAACCGCTCCGGCCGAACCGCTCGAACACCCGCTCCCGGTCCGCGGGCGGGATGCCCGGGCCCTGGTCCTCGACCTCCAGCAGCAGGCCGCCGCCCTCGGCCGCCCGGGCCCGCACCGTCACGGTGCCGCCCACCGGCGAGTGCTTGCAGGCGTTGTCCACCAGGTTCGCCACCACCTGGTGCAGCCGCTCCGCGTCCGCCACCGCGGCCAGCCGCTCCGGCTGCACGTCCACCGCCAGCCGGACGTCCGCGCGCCGCGCGTACGCGCCGCCCGCCACCGCCCCGTCCACCGTCAGGCCGCGCAGCACGCCGTCCAGGAACGGGCGGACCAGGAACGGGTGGGAGTCCAGCGGGACCACGCCGTCGTCCAGCTTCGACAGGTCCAGCAGGTGGGTGACCAGGCGGCCCAGCCGCTCGGTCTGCTCCAGCGCGGTGCCCAGGTTCTTCGGGTCCGGCTTCACCACGCCGTCGACCACGTTCTCCAGCAGGCCGCGGAGCGCCGCGATCGGGGTCCGCAGCTCGTGCGAGACGTTGGCGATCAGCTCGCGGCGGTGCCGGTCGGCGGCCTCCAGGTCGCCCGCCATCCGGTTGAAGGTGTCGGCCAGCTCGCCGATCTCGTCCCGGGAGGAGACGTCCACCCGGGCGCTGTAGTCGCCCTCGGCCATCGACCGGGCGGCCGCCGTCATGTCGCGCAGCGGCGCCGTCAGGCCGTTCGCCAGGAACTGCATGAACAGCAGCGAGGCGATCAGCGAGAAGATCATGATGATCCGGATCTGGGTCTCCGACCGGATCGCCACCACCACCATGCCGGTGGCCAGCACCACCGAGACGACCACCAGCAGGGCCAGCTTGCCCTTGATCGAGCGCACCGGGTCGAACGGGCGGACGTCGGCCCACACCCGGCGCGCGGCGCGCACCGCCAGCGGGGGCCGCGGGGCGGCCGGCTCGGCTTCCCCGTTGCGTTGCTGCGGAAAGGTCATGGTGCCCCCGGTCGTCAGGACCTGGTCGTTCGGACTCGTCCCCCGTGGACGGCCGGGCGCCGTGCGGGCCCCCGGGCCCGGACCGGCGGCCCGGTCAGGACAGCGGGGCCTCCAGCGCGTAGCCCACGCCGTGCACCGTGCGGATCCAGCTGGCGCCGATCTTCCGGCGCAGCGCCTTCACGTGGCTGTCCACCGTGCGGGTCCCGGACGCGTCGGTCCAGTCCCACACCTCGGCCAGCAGCTGCTCCCTGGTCAGCACCGCGCGCGGCTGCGCGGCCAGGCAGGCCAGCAGGTCGAACTCGGTCGGCGTCAGGTGCACGTCGCCGGTGCCCAGCCGGACCCGGCGCTGCACGTGGTCGATCTCCAGCTCGCCGAAGCGCAGCGAGCCCAGCGCGGGGGTGCGGGCGGCCTGCTGGGCCCGCTCGACCCGGCGGAGCAGCACGTTCACCCGGGCCGCCAGCTCGCGCATCGAGAACGGCTTGGTCATGTAGTCGTCCGCGCCGACGCCCAGGCCCACCAGCAGGTCGGTCTCGTCGTCCCGCGCGGTCAGCATCAGCACCGGCACCGGGCGCTGGGCCTGGATCCGGCGGCACACCTCCAGCCCGTCGAAGCCCGGCAGCATGATGTCGAGCACCACCAGGTCCGGCTGCCAGGTGTGGAAGCCGTCCACCGCGCCCGGCCCGTCGTGGGCCACCGCCACCTTGAAGCCCTCGGCGCCGAGCCGGGCGGCGATCGACTCCGCGATCGTCGGCTCGTCCTCCACGACGAGCACCCGTCGCTGGGTGCCCACCTGGCCACTGCTGATCGTCTCTTGCTGGATCTCTGTCACGGTCACGCCACCGCCCCCAGGGCTGCGGGCCGACTGCCTGTGGGACAGCGGGCTCCGCTCGTAGTCGTCTTGTTTCCGTTGGTTCCGTCATGAGTGTGCCCGGCCCGCGACCGGGTCACGTTTGGCAGGTCCCCGATCGGACGGGCACGGGCCGCTACCTTACCCGCAGCGCCCACGACCTGTAACGGTACGTGTGCGAGCGAGGCCTGGGGGCGCAAAGGTCTTCACAGGACTTCCTCAGACACCTCTCACCCGCCACCCGTATCTTGGGCATGACAGACAGCCCGGGAGGCACCATGACCAGCGCGGAACTGCGAAGGCGGCTCGTCCGGCCCGGGCTGCGCGCCCTGCCCACCCCGCGGGACAACCCGTTCGCCCTCGGTTACCTCACCCTGCTGCTCGGCACCACGCTGTACGCGCGCTTCGGCGACCCGGGGACGGTGCGCCGGCTCCAGGAGCTGTCCTCCACCGACGCGCACAACCTGCTGGTCCACCCCGTGCTCTCCCTCGTCGGCAGCGGCCTGTGGGTCGCCGGCCCGGTGTGGATGCCCTACTTCTGGGCCTTCGCGGTCACCGTCGCCCCCTTGGAACGACGGATCGGCGGCCTTCGTGCCCTCGGCGTCTTCGGGGCCGGCCACGTCGCGGCGACGCTGCTCTCGCAGGGCGTGGCGGTGGCGACGGTGGCCGCGGGCGGCGCCGAACCGGACGTGCTGGACGCGATGGACATCGGCGTCTCCTACGGCGTCCTCACCTCGCTCGGCGCGCTGGCCGGACTGCTCGGCCCGGCCGGGCGGACCCTGGCGCTCGGCGGCGGGCTCGCCCTGATCGCGCACCAGCTGGCGTCCGACCCCGATCTGGTCACCTCGGTCGGCCACCCCGCCGCGCTGGCGGTCGGCGTCGCGCTCTGGCCGCTGCTGCGGGGGCGCGGACCGCGCCGCCCGCGCCGTCCGGGGCGCGCCCCGGCGTGGCGGGCGCGGCCGCAGGCGGTGCCCGCCGAGGGCTGAGCCGCTCGCTCCTCGCCGCGGGGGCCCCGGGCCCCCGGGCCCCCCCCCGGGGGGGGGCCCGGGGGGGGCCCCCCCCGGGCCGGGGTGTTGCCCCCAAGAGCCCCCGGCCCGGGCACCAACACCCCCCCCCCCACCATAAGAA